>NZ_JBPWOA010000026.1:0-411396 GCF_051781005.1 Anabaena sp. WFMT
AATTAGAATTAGCAACGATTAATTAGCACGTCTAAAACGACCTAGAAAATGGCTTAGGCTTGATACTATACACTAACGAATTATCCAACAACCTTGGTTTTCGATTCTATATTTTGCAATATCTGAGATTGCATTAACTTATACTGTTGCTTTAACAGCTTTTTGCTGACTTGGGGTCGAGAAGAGGATGGTAGTTGCTGACTTTGTTGCAGCCAAGTCGTCAACTTTTGGCGTTGTAGTGGAGAAATGCTACTCCTAATAACGCTAACACATTTATGAGATGGTTCTAAAGTGAAGAGAATCAAAGGGTAAGATTTATTTGCTGCTAATGCTGATACCATTTGGAGATTCTGGGTATTTTGCATATCCAAGTAACAGGGCAACCACTTGGGGCCTAGATCCCGATTGTAAAGTACTGTTAACCACAGCAGCATCGGGTGGGGAGAGGTGATAAAGATAAACTGGTTATGGGGGTTGGTATGGAGGCGATTGTTAATTTCTTGTTCAGGTAACATTAGCCACAGAGCGACTACCGATCCTTTGCTAGTATCTATCATTTGAGGAAAAACAATTTCCTGAATGGGTTTATTCTCAGGCCAAACAAGATGCTGATAGGGATTGGTAATTTTTCCGGAAGATTTAGAAAGCAAGGAATGATGAGAAGTGGATGTATGCGCTAAACTTTTGTTTGCTATTTGTTGACTAGATTTTTCTACATCACCCAATACCTGCAAAATTTGGGCTATATTTTGGGGACGGTTTTCCGGTTTCTTGGCCAGACAGGTCATAATTAAATCATTTAACTGCTGAGGCACTTTAATATAGGGATTTGCTTCAGCGATCGCTTTTGGAGCTTCAAAACGATGCGCTTTATACCAAGCACCAAAATAGTTAGTTTCTGGATGCCAAGGTTTTTGTCCTGTCAGCATCTCAAACATCATCACACCTAAGCTATAAATATCAGATCGAGCATCTAATTCTTCCCCATCTAATTGTTCTGGTGAACAGTAAGGTAAAGTCCCATGAAATCCTTTAGTGTGAATTGCAGTTGAAGAATTTAAAAATTTTGCAATCCCAAAGTCTAAAATTTTGACCAATTGTCCCAATATTGGATCAGGAATCACAATTATATTAGCTGGCTTAATATCTCTGTGAACTAGTTGATAATTGATGCCATCAATTTTGGTTCCTTGATGAGCGCACTGCAAGCCTATACAAATCTGGCGTAATAAAGTGAAAAACATTGGCAAAGATATGGGGATTAATTCCTTCAAAATCTTTCCAGATAGATATTCCATCACATAAAATGCCTTACCACTTTGACTGACACCATAATCATAAGCCCGCACAATATGTATACTTTTTTGACTTAATGCAGCACTTAAAAGAGCTTCACGGTTAAAGCTGGCTTGAATTTTTGGGTTAACTACAGTCTGGGATAAAAATTTTATCGCAACTGGTGTGCCTCCTAGCAAAATATCGTGTGCTAAAAAAACTTCACCCATGCCACCTTTACCGATTAACTGCTTAAGTTGATAACGGTTGACAAGCAACTCCTGATTTTCTGGAGACGCAAATGGCCTGGTGTTCACTTTAATAACCTCTAAGTTAAAACGGGGTAAATAAATTTTGGTTAGATGGTGGAAATTGGCAGATAGGCAGATATATGATTAAGATTTAAATAATTCTAAAAATTTATCTAGCCAATATTTGAAAAAAAATGTAGAAGTTTTAGAATTCGTATTTAGCTTTTTGCTAACTTCTTCTTTGATTTTTTCATACTCGAATTTTAACAAATTCTTGGCTTCTTGGGGAGAGATAACTGTTTCCAAAGTTTGACTTGAATTTATAACATCAGTCAGATATTGACGCTGTTTAGCTGTCAGTAAGAAAGTTATAACATTGGCACAGTTGTGAGGATCTTCACGGGCAAAAAATAGTAGATGATAATAGCCCATGTCTGTTAAGCTACGCAATATTTTTTCTTCTTTAGAATTTTTTATATCCAAGTAATAAGATAGCCATCTAAGCACAGAATATGCTTCATCATGTAGCATTGTCAACCACAATACCATAGGATACTCATCCATTTTACTAATAAAGTCAATAGTATATGTTTTTTCTTTAAATTTCAGAATTTCTGCTTGAGGTAACATAGCCCAAAAAGTTGGTATATTACCTTGTGGAGTAGCTAAAAGATGTGGGAAACAAATTAATGCAACTGGTTTATTATTGGGCCACTGTTTCTGCCAACATATTTGCTCAGAAAATGATGTGAAAGGTACTAGTTTTACATCTGTAGAAGATACAACAGTCTTGTTAAGTTGTGCCTTAATTTTAGCTAAATCTTCTAATATTTTACTGGCACTATCGGGTCTATCATTCACATCTTTTGCTAAACAATGCATTACTAATTGCTGTAATTCTTGGGGAATTTTTACATTGGGATTAACTTCTTCAAATTTAGGTGGTGCTTGGATACAATGAAGTTTACACCAAGTGCTAAAGGAGTGACTTTTTGTATAAAATGGATGTCTACCTGTCAACATTTCATACATTAAAAGACCTAAACTATAAATATCAGAGCGCACATCCAAGATTTTATATCCTTGCATATGTTCTGGAGATGAGTAAGGTAAACTACCTATAAATGATTCAGTCATTGTCATCCCACCTGTTTCACTCAGAAATTTGGCAATACCAAAGTCAAGAATTTTGACTATTTCTTGTTTGTTGTCATAGTTATGAATGAATATATTTTCTGGTTTAATATCTCTATGAATAATTGGATAAATTTTGCCTTGGAGGGTGACACCTTGGTGAGCGCAATGTAATCCTAAACAAATTTGCTGACAGATTTCTATAAATCTTGAGATATTTAAACTTTCGACTTTAAGAATTTGTTTAATGGTTCTTCCACGCAGATATTCCATAACGTAAAATGGCACTCTTTCATTAGTAATGCCATAAGTCAATACACGGCTGATATGTGGACTTTTTTTACCTAATTGAGCGCCAATAAAAATTTCTCGGCCAAAACGGTCAGCTAACTCCTGATTGACTATATTCAAGGAGAGCATTTTAACTGCAACTAACATACAGCCTTTGGTAACATCTTCGGCTAGATAAACTCTACCCATTCCTCCTTTACCAAGTAAGTCTCTAATTAAATAACGATTGTTTAATAATTTGCCAATATAGATGTCTGATGGTATTTTGTATTCATTCATATCCTGGCTATTATGTTACACACAAAATCATACGGGTATTTACTACAGGATACTTTATCAAAATTGTTACAGCTATTGTTTTTCTGTATCTATATAAATCTCAATAATAGCCTCAATCCTGTGATGAGGGTATTTATTTCGATGTAGTGAAATTAACATACAACAGATTGTAACTGAGTGAGGTACAAATTATCTTGGCGGCGAATGTAAGTTCGCTTCCTACCGGTGTACTCCATTTACCTAAAAAGGCTGTAACTTCACTTTTCTTAAATTTTGTTAGCTAACTAATCTTATGTAACATATTTTAGCAATAATCGTGCTACTTAAATAGTACTTAAATTGCAGGAAATGGCTATCAATATTTTCAGTAATTATACTTATGGACAGTTATTGATTTCTGGGAATTCGCAGTAGGTGCAATAACCTGTTCAGTGGTGATTCGAGTTTGAGTTTAAAGGCTAGGATTTGGGTGCGTTGCAGTTTATTGAAATTATTATCACTGACGAGAATTAATGAGGTTTGTCCGTCAGGTAATTTAGCACCAAGGGTTAAACCTTCAATGTTGTCTAACGCTACATCTAGGCTTTGCAAATCTAGGAGCAGTTTTTTCTCTACTGGTTTTATTTTGGTTATGTCAACGGTTGACAAACTATCAATTTTGTGGATGTCGTCAGCATTTTCTAAGGAAACTTGAAACAGAGAAATAGCTAGTCCCAAGCCGGTAAAAGACCTTTCTAAACTCAGGAAGTGTCCTTGATTATCTAGGGAGAGTAAATCAGGTAATCCGCTGTCGAACCTGCCTGTAAAATTGAATAGGGGTGTGACTGGTTCGGTCTGGTAGAGGAATTCTTGTTCTGGTTGGTTGTTGGCAAGATTGTACTGCAAAATCCGGCAATTAGTACCAAGGCTAGGTTTGGCTGCTGCACCATCTTGAATTAAAGCGTTTTCGGTGGCTGTAAATAGGGTTTTGTTGTCGGGTGTTATGGTGAGGCTTTCAAAAGCTAAGTTATTACGTATACCTCGCAGACTTTTTTGATTTGGTAAAAATTTATTTGGTATGGGTAGGGTGCTAATAATCTGGCCAGAAGCTAGGGAGAATTTTTGAATAAAGGGATTAATTAATCGCTGAACATCACCTTCTGAAGAGATGAATACATTCGCTTGATTAGTTAAAGCGATACCTTCTGTGTCAGTTGTATTTGGTTTAAATGTTTGATTATTTGTATTTAATAGGGTGGTAATCTTTACGGGAACTACGCCGTTTTTTGTTAACTTACCTTGGCTGAGGTCGATTTTTAGTGTATAAAAACGAGTAGGAGCTTTTTGTCCTCTATCATCAGAGATGGCATAATAGAGGTCGTTTTTAGCGTCGTAAGTAATTCCTGATAATCCTCCCAATTCAGTGTTTTGGAAAGAAAATCCTGTGGGTAAGATGGCTTCACCTATAAAGTCGATGCTTGTTATTTTTACGGCTGCGGTGGCAAAATTACTGAAAACTAGAGTGATAATAATGATGGGAATGATAAAGTAAATGATTTGTGATGGTTTGCAAAGTTTTTTAATAAGTTGCATGAATTAACTACGGTGTAAAAATCACAAAATTAAGATAGCACGGGGAAGAGCAGTTAAATGATTTACGCTAAGAGTCTGATATATTCGTTCTGGACAAAGTTGACTAGCCAATCTTTAACTTTGTGGGTGGCGCGACAGTCGTCTTCGTTGTAGCGTTGGATTAGTTCTAGTAAGGTACGATCGCTCGTTTCTAACCATTGATCATACCAGTAAATACATTTTGCCCCGCTGGCATCTTGATCACGCCACTCAAATCCTAGCCAACGTGCGATCGCTTTTAAAGCATAACTCTCTATTGGTAATGCCACATTTTGGGTGAGTTGTTCATAAATATCAACAAAGCGATCTAGTACCGGACCGACTGAAGAGTAGGGTGTACGGTAAAGTCGCCCTAGTTTTTTCACTGTATCAAATTCGTAAGCACAAAAATGATAAATTGGGGCTTGGGGATATTGCCAAACTAAATCCAAAAATTGCTGCCAAATCTGCGCTTCTTGGGCTGGTGTTTCTGCTAAAAATGAATAAAACTGTTGTGTATTAGTTTCTCTATCGACTACCAAAACCCCTAACAGGTAATTTAAGTTTAAGTCTGGTTGTGCCTCAATATCAAAATATAGCTCGATGGGGGCTGTAAGTGTGAGGTTTTCTTGGGGTAGGGTGTAGGGTAAGATTAAAGGCTGTTTTGTGAATACTGATTGCGCTTGGACTATCAGTTTAGCTGCTACTTCGGCATCAAATCCCACCAGGTTTTCTAAAGTGCTGGGACTGGTGTTAACAAGTGCTTCTAAAGTGGTGGTAGATAGTGCTTGCAGTTGAGTGTAGCGGATGGGTGTGACACCTGGTAAGAGTGAGAGGTGTTGCTGAGATTGAGCGATCGCATAACAATGATTATACCAGTGACAGAGATTGCATTTTTGCCGAGCAATAAATACTTCTGGTGCTGCTGGTGACTCAATTACTTGAATATATTCCGCCAAAATCTCCAACATTTGCGGTGTCCATTTATCTAAGTCCACCACATAATTTGAGTCCTTATTCCGCAATATCAACCAAGCTTCTTCGAGTAGGACTTCCTGTACTGTCCCCGCAATTTCAGCATGAAAGGCAGCAACAACTTGATATTCTTGTTTAGGACGTTTACCTAATTGAATATCCACCGGCACATAAAACCAGTCTCCAAAGCAAGATTTTCCTCGCTGTTTGATTAGTAAATCTGGACGACTCAGTAAGGTATATTTGTCAGCGTAAGTAGCTAATAAAACTCCGCGATAAATGGAATCCACCCCTTGCTGCATCAATTCTAAAGTAGCGGCTGCACCTGCTTGCCAGTCTCTGGAAGGATACTCTGGTTGGTGATATGGCACGTTTTCTAGCACACTTTGCTGATGACTGATTTTGTCTTGTTGTACTTTCACCAGCAATTCATGGGGAACGTCTCGCTGGTTATAGTCCCCATGAGTGTCTAAATATGGTCGCCGTTTACAGCGTTGATATTGTAATAGTAGTTCAGCATTAATTAACATCCTTTTAAATTAACAATAATTAGGGGATTTTAGGACAAAAGTTACTCGCTTTTGAGAAGAATATGGATTAAATGAACCGCAAAGACGCGAAGAACGCGAAGGAAGAAAATAGGTTCTTGGAGTGGGGTGCAGAGGAGAATAGAATTAATATGAGGTTTTAAGTTAAATGGTGAATTTACAGCAGATTGCAGATACATGAGGTATTGAATCTAAATTCAACGTTAGACACCAAGCCAGTTTTACTCCTGACTCCTTGCCCTGAGCGAAGTCGAAGGGCTGACTTCTGCTACAAAATCCAAAATCTAAAATTGATATGTTGCATCACCATCGCGCACAATTTCCTGCTTTAGCAAATAAGGTTTATTTTAATTATGGCGGACAAGGGCCAATGCCTCAAGGGGCAATGGATGCTATCACCCAAACTCAAGCTCACATTCAGGATATCGGACCTTTTGGAACTGAGGCTTATCGCTGGATTTCTCCCCAAATGGATGCTACCAAAGAAGCGATCGCATCCCTATTAAATGTACCAAACCACACAATAACCCTCACAGGTAATGTCACAATTGGTTGTAATATCGGAATGTGGGGAATTGACTGGCAAGCTGGCGATCATTTGCTGCTTTCAGACTGCGAACACCCTGGAGTTATTGCCACTGCTCAAGAAATTAGCCGTAGATTTGCGGTAGAAGTCAGCACCTGTCCCCTCATGGCAACTTTAAATGAGGGCGATCCTGTCAGTATTATTGCCCAAAACCTGCGCCCCAAGACAAAGCTTGTAGTTTTAAGTCATGTTTTGTGGAATACAGGTCAAGTTTTACCTATTGACAAAATCACAGAAATATGTAGAAATAACAATTCTCTGCTATTGGTAGATGCGGCTCAATCAGTGGGCGTACTCCCTTTAAATTTAACAGAATTAGGCGTAGATTTCTATGCATTCACTGGTCATAAGTGGTTATGCGGCCCTGCGGGTGTGGGTGGTTTATATGTAAGAGAGGAAGCCAGGGAAAGGTTACAACCGACCTTTATTGGTTTAAATGGGGTAATTACCAATAATCAAGCACAACCGCTAAATTGGCAACCAGATGGGAGAAGATATGAAGTGTCAACCCTAGCCACTCCATTGTATGTGGGTTTAAGGAGTGCGATCGCTATTCATCAACAATGGGGAACAGCAGAAGAACGATATCACCAAATTTGTAGAAATAGTGAATATCTTTGGCAACGTTTAACAGCATTACCTGATATCAAATGTTTAAAAAATACTCCACCTGAAAGTGGTTTAGTGTCTTTTCAACTTACTAATAATCAGCCGCATTCAAATTTAGTTCAATTTTTAGAATCACAAAAAATATTAACAAGGGTAATTGCCAACCCTAATTGTATCCGCGTTAGCGTTCATTACTTAACCTTAGAATCAGAAATTGACCAATTAATCAAAGTCATCGAGATGTTTTCCCGTCTGTAGATTTCCAATCCTATACAAGTAAGTGTAAGATTACAAATCTTCTTCCTTCTTCCTTCTTCTTTCTTCGCGCCCTTTGCGTCCTTCGCGGTTCATTTAATCCATATTCTTTTTTTGAGAAGCGAGTAAATGACAAACTATACCTTTTCCAAATTTTAAAACATCCTCCGAGGTAAACGAAATCTCAATAACCATGAAACGCCCAATTTTATATATAGCCATCACAAATCACGGCTTTGGTCATACTACACGCACCGCATCAATAGCCGCAACAATTCAAAAATTATGTCCAGAAGTGCTGTTGATTCTCGTCACAACTGCACCTCGATGGCTGCTAGAATCTTATATAAAAGGTGATTTTATCCTCCGTCAACGTGCATTTGATTTAGGTGTAGTGCAAACTGATAGTTTGACAATGGATAAACCAGCAACCTTAGCAAAATTACAGGAGATTAAAAAAAATCAAAATTCTTTAATTGCATCCGAAGTTAATTTTCTCCGTCAAAATCGTGTTAATCTCATCTTGGCAGATATTCCCTTTCTCGCTGCTGGATTTGCTAAAGCTGCAAATATCCCCTGTTGGATGACAAGTAACTTTAGTTGGGATTTTATTTATCGAGACTGGGGAGGAGAATTTATAGAAATTGCTGATTGGATTAGCGATTGGTATACTAAAAGCGATCGTTTATTTCGTCTTCCCTTCCATGAACCCATGTCGGCATTCCCCAATATAATAGATGTGGGTTTAACAGGTGATTCTCCCCACTTCTCTACCAATGAAATACGCACCACTTGGGGAATAACTGCACCACCAGAAAAAACCATATTACTAACATTTGGTGGTTTGGGTTTACAGGCAATTCCTTATCATAACGTCAGTCTATTTCCTGATTGGCAATTTATCACCTTTGATGCCTCAGCACCAGAGTTACCCAACTTAATTAAAATTCAAAACCGTCAATACCGTCCTGTAGATTTTATGCCAATTTGTGGACGAGTTGTTTCTAAACCTGGTTATAGCACTTTTGCAGAAGCTACCCGTCTAGAAATACCTATAGTTACCATACTCCGTGATGACTTTGCAGAAGCTGCTTTGTTATTAGCAGGAATAAAGAATTACAACCATCATCAAATTCTCACACCAACAGAGTTTTTTAAAGGAAATTGGGACTTTTTTCATGACTCACCCCAACCACCAAACCAATCCCAACCAATAGCCAAAGATGGCAATGAAACTATAGCCAAAGCCGTGCTAAATTATTTTCAGTCAATTTAAATAGCAGGGAACAGGGAATACATTTGAAAATATTTTGGTGTCTGGGTTTGATGATTATGCTAAAATTGGCTTTAGCGCGGTGCGGTGCTGACGTTATGCCCAGTATCAAATAAATCCAGATTTTACCACTTTGCAGTATACTATATGTTCTCACCCAATTACCAATGACACATCACCAAAAATTACTAAGAATTTCCACAACTGGCAAATCTTTTCAAAATATTACCTCAAAAATTGCTGCCATAGTTGCAGAATCTGGGGTAAAAATTGGACTCTGCACATTATTTTTGCGTCACACTTCAGCCAGTTTAGTCATTCAAGAAAATGCTGATCCTGATGTACTAATAGACTTAGCAAATTTCATGACTAAATTAGTACCAGAAGACAATCATTATATCCATGATGCCGAAGGTACAGATGATATGCCAGGACATATCCGCACAGTGTTAACTCATACTTCTGAAAGCATTCCTATTAATAATGGTTATTTAGTATTGGGAACATGGCAAGGTATTTATATTTGGGAACACCGACAGCATAATCATACCAGAGAATTGGTAGTACACATTTCTGGCTAGAGGCCGTTTGAAAACTCATAAAATCATAATATTTACTTACTTATGTTAATTAATGAAACTTAATAAATTCTTATTTATGGCTACATATTGTACAATGATTATACCAGTAGAGCAATAAATGGCTGACTACCAACAAATGACTACCAACAAAACTGTTACTTCACATTTATTTAACCATAATTTTTAATCTTTCCCATGTCACCTAAAGTTACTCTCACTATCACCCAAGGTAAATTTTCTGGAAAGCAATATATTTTTGAATCTCGCAGTACTTGTATCATTGGCAGAAATCATGATTGCAACCTGCAATTAGCCAATGAAATTGATATGACTATTTCCCGTTATCACTGCTTACTAGATATTAACCCTCCAGATATTAGGTTGCGAGACTTGGGTAGTTTAAATGGCACTTTTGTTAATAATGAAAAAATCGGTCAAAGAAAACGTAATCAAACTGCACAAGAAGGTTTAACATTAAATTTTCCAGAATATGATTTACAAGATGGTGATGAAATTAAATTGGGTGATACTCTTTTTAAAGTCGGTGTAGAAGTAGAAGCATCAGAAATCACGAAAACACCCAAGATACTTGAAGAAGAAGTAAAACCTAATTATTTAAATATTGTTCAACGCTTACTAGGATTAGCCGCAAGTGGTGATCAAAACCTGCAAGCAATATCCGGTTATCAGTTAGTTAGGTCTCTTGGTAAAGGTCGGTTTGGTGAAGTATTTTTAGCACAACATAGCCAGGCTAGAAAATTTGTGGCGCTAAAGGTAATGTTACCTGCGGTTAATAGTCAGGAACGAGGTGTACAAAAGTTTCTACAGGAAGTAGAAAATACCAAATGTTTAAAAAATTCCCATGTAGTACAATTGTTAGATTATGGCTTTGCTGAACAAACTTTCTTTTTTACAATGGAGTATTGTGAAAGTGGGAATATTTGGGATTTCATGCAAAAGTTAGGATGGCGTTTACCTGTTAATATTGCTGTAGACATAATTCTCCAAGTTCTTGATGGTTTGATATATGCTCATCAAGCGGAAATCCCTTATGTTGAATCAGCTGATGGAAAATTAGTAAAAGGGAAAGGTTTGATTCACCGTGATTTAAACCCCAACAATATTTTGATTACCAATATCAATGATAAAATAGTAGCAAAAATAGGGGATTATGGTTTAGCTAAAGCTTTTGACTTAGCTGGGTTAAGCGGTCAAACTTTGACAGGATCTCAAATGGGTACACCCGCATTTATACCACGTCAGCAGGTATTAGATTTTAAGCACGCCTTACCTGAAGTTGATGTTTGGGCAACAGCAGCTTGTTTATATAATATGTTGACAGGTTATTTTCCAAGGGATTTTACTGGTGATCCTTGGTTGGCAGTATTGCAAAATGATCCTGTACCTATTCATAAGCGTAATAACAGTATCCCTAAAAAGTTAGCGGAAGTAATAGATTTAGCTTTGGTGGAGAAGCCGCAAATTACTTTTCAAACAGCGGATGAGTTTAAGCAGGAGTTGATTAAAAGTATTAAATAGTTACTTTTTTTATGTCTCTCAACGCAAGATTAAAAATAATCTCCCCTACTTAAGGACGGGAACTGATCATCGTATTTCCAAGGGCAGGAATTAGGTTACAATTACTATATAAACAAAATTATGTATTATTACGTATAAATATACCTAGAACATCTATGAAAATTGCTGATTTAATCACCTGGTTTGAAGAATGGGCAAATCCCTCTTGGTGTGAAAATTGGGATAATTGCGGTTGGCAGATTGAGCCTGGTGTGTTAAGGGAAGAAGCAAGAGTGTTGGTGTGTTTGACTCCAACTTTAGCAGTAATGCAAGAGGCAATATCTAGCAATGCGAATCTGATTTTTGCCCATCATCCCCTCATTTTTAATCCCCCTAAATCTCTACGCAGTGGGGAAGGGTTGACGGAAATGGCACGGTTAGCTTTTATTCACAATATCGGTATCTACAGCGCCCATACAAATTTTGACCAGGTAAATGATGGCACAGCGGATGTTCTAGCGCAATTATTACATCTGCACGCAGTATCTCCCATAGTTCCCACCCAAGCAGGATTAGGATATGGACGTGTGGGAATGCTAGAACCATCTTTAACATTGCAGGCATTACTCAGCACTATTCAAGCTCAACTTAACCCGCCAAAGTTGATTTTTTCGCCTACTGCTGATTTGCAACAGCAGATTTCACGAGTTGCTGTTTTGGGTGGTTCGGGGGCTGGTTTTATTTCCGCAGTTGTGAAAACCAAGGCCCAGGCATATCTCACCGCTGATTGTAAATTCCATCAATTCCAAGAAAGTAGAGATAGGGAACTGATTTTAATTGATGCTGGGCATTATGCCACTGAACGCCCAGCGTGCGATCGCTTGGTACAAAAATTCCAGTTACTCAACTTAGATTGGGTGCAATTGAGTCAAAAGGATGAAGATTTCCGCCAGTTTTTACCTTGATTAGATATTCTAGCGCTTTGTGCTTTTAAAGACTAGCTTCTTGAAACCACAATCAAAGTAAAGTATTATTAAATACAAAGCCATATTAAAATCATTTGTGTAAATTAGTATCTAATACCACTTATTTACCTTAAGTGCTTAGTGTTCAAACGCATACATAACAAGATTTGGTTTTTTTATTTGTGATCTGAATCACAATACAAGTGTAATTACAATCACTAATAAACCTGTCCTATATCAATGCTTTTAGGGAGCAAGTGTCACAGACTATAAATGACAAATTATTTGTTATGTCCTATTTATGATTCGTACACTTATCGCATCTGCCTTCCAAACTGGATATCTTAGTGTTGAATCAGAGGGTTTACTTCATCAAGTGCTGGTGACTAGATGCTATCAGTCAGATGATTTAAAAGCTCTTGCCGCCCTATACGAAGCAATCCACACAGGTCAAATAAAACGAGAAGCTTCCTCTAAGAACCTGATGGAATTACCCGCTCTCAACAAATCTAACTAAGTAAATGTCTGAATCAAACTGGACATAAAGCCAGGGTAAGCTCAAATTTGGGCTTTTATTTAGTCAGATAGAAAATTTGACAATACCCTTCTGGTAGGGTAAACGTAGATATTGCCTGCTCTAAAATTTTACTTGTAGAGAGCAACTAAATATAAAAATATATATTGAAGCAGTGACAATACTGCCACTTAGTTACGTGTAGGCATAATTATACAGTAGGGATATTTGTAAAAGCGAGAAACTTCCTGCCGAGCATGATGAGCAAAACTTTTTACTGGTTAACCCGTCTAAAAATTACTGCCCAGTACCTCCAAATAAAAAAATCTCCCAACTTCCAATATTTTTGCCCCCAACAGGTTGCCTATCCTACAGAATAATTTATCGCTTTTCATCCCTGTAAGTGGTTATTATCAAGCAAAATACACCTGTATTATTTCAGGTTACAAATAAAAACTTAAAACTATTCGGTGATTGTTGTTTAAAACCATGAAGGTCAGCCTGAGAATGAGTTAAGATCAAGTACATTAGGGTTAAAACTAAAGCCAAGTCCCCAGACTTCCTAGAAATGCCAATGACTACAAGTAGGCAACTCAAACAACCGCAATCATCGCTTGTTTTGCAGTACTATTTATTACATGATGGTAGTAAGGAATCACCACCACATATTCACCTGGTTAGGACAAATCCAGAAATGTTTGACTTCTATGAAGTAGACATTGTCTAGAATAAGCCCAAAAGAGATTGAGTTCAACTAATGCAGTAACCATTGGTTTATGACCCAAGATTTCCCTATATCCAAACTACTACAACCGAGTCGTTGGATTGGGTTAATAAACACAATAATTCTGAACCGTGAAATTGACCTCTTGAGGGTGTATTGTAACTGGGGTAAGACCCAGATTTTGAAAAGTTTAACTACGTTGTTTAAAAAGGCAGAAGCAGTACATGCTACACCGCAAGATTTATCAACTGTGTTGCGACGGGCGGGAGGTATGTGTTTTTTTGCGGGATCAGCAACGCTGGATAGAGCGGGCCCGCATCATCGATATAGAGGGTGATTTAGTGACTCTACGCTATGAAACAGACGAAGAAGACGAAGTTTGTTCTTGGGAAGAGATGGTTCGCCTAGAAAGCATTGGCGCTGTAACGCAAAAATTAGCTTCCGTACCACGGGGTAATGTGGAACCTCTCACAACAGAAGATTGTCCTGAAGCGGAACGTATCCGCAACCATTACACTGACTTAAATCCAGAGTCAGGGGAATATCAATAATTCAGATTGATTCAGGATTCATGATTAGATAGGCTCTCAAAGGCAGGGCAGTAACCTTCAAGGGTGACTTTGAAGTTATATAACGGGGCGGCGGGATTCCAACACCGTTGCCCTCTTTGGTATCGGCAAGTTCCACAACATTCTAGATCAGACCAGGCATAGCCATGCCTACGACGGTCTGCATCAACACTATTTTGGTTGAGTAGTTCTCGTTGTGACAAACCCCGCAATACTATTTCTTCCCCCTGCCAACGGGCTTCTATTAAACCAGTATCAGCAAATTGCTGCCAACGAGGATCATCTGTAATCGTATCCGGGAGGGTAATTGTAATGACAGCCTCTAGCTCCGTCAACTCACCTTCATAATTAGTTTCAGGTGCAGAAGGTTGTAAAAATGTATCCCCAATTGGTAATTCTACCAAAATGCCAGCTGCGGGAGAATGGACATGATAACGATTTTGTAACTCTTCTAAACTAGTTAGGTCAGCTAAGTAAGCGGGTGAACCGTGGACAAAAACGACGTGCTGGGGTCGTAAATTGTGAATTAGCTGAGTTGTTCCAGGTCCATCACTATGTTGAGCTAAAAGGTAACTGTCAACAGTAGTTTTTGCTAAATATTCTTGATTAACTTTTATATCAATTTTTTCTGGTAAGAGAATTAGCCAAGGGCCAGTATTAGGTTGACAATATTTACTCAAATCCGCTGTTGAGTCAGTAAGAACAATACAAGGGGAACTACCTAAAGTAGCCAAATTTTCTGCTTTTAACCGTCGTACACGGGGACGCACACGTTCATCCCAAAATAAAGGTTGATGACGAGCAAAGTTCTGGACTGATGCGGGAAGATGGGATAAAAGTTCTAAATATGCATCACAACCAGTAGCAACAGCGCCATCAACCCAAATGTCTAAATCTTTACCTGTAAAATGGTGATGAGAGCGTAACAGCATCAACAATTCTTGACCTAACCCTAAAGCGGGTGTGGGTAAAATCACAGAACAATGATCAGTGGTTGCTCGATTAATTCTTTCTGCTAATTGATTTTCTTGGTTGCGCCGGTGGGGATGACGGGATGTGCCATAATTACCTTCAATTAACAGCACATCTATATTTAAACCCCGCAATTCCTCTAAACGTAACCCCTCGACTAATCTGGAGTTGGATAAAAAGAAATCACCTGTATAAAGTAATTTGTAATCACGGTCTTGGGTATGGTAGGTGAGGAGAATAGCTACAGCCCCTGGTAAATGACCTGCGGGAAATAATTCTACTACAAGATTCTCTTGAATTTCTAGAGGCGATTGCAATGGCAGCGCCTGACATAATGAAGGCATTTCTTGAGGATCTTGTTCTGGCCAATTTAGTGGTAGTAACTTGCTAGTCACCTCACTAGCATAGATAGGTAACAGCGGAAAAGCTTGATTTAGCGCCAACAAACCTCTAGCATGATCTGGATGAGCATGACTAATCAATACTAAATCTGCTGGTAATGGTGAACTACCCCTCTGTGCTGATTTAGTGATTCCCTTAGACAGGGAGGAAATATCCGCCAAACCACAATCTAACAATATGCGGTGTGGACCCATTCGCACTAGTAGACATACACCTTCATCTTGATGCTGAACACTATAGGGTAAGCATTCTAATTCATTAGCTGTTTCCCCAGCATCAGGGCGAGAGGATACCGACAGATCATTCCTCATGCTCTCCTGCTCCATAAAACTAATCCAACACCGGAATTATCCAGACATTGAGGTTTATTTCCTGCTTCCTCCGGGACTGTCGGCATTTAACCCCGTCCACAGGCAGACACGACTAAGCCAGCCGCCTTTGATAGATTAATTGCGGCATTCAAGTCTTTATCTAGACTAGCACCGCAAATAAGATAGTTCTACACTCTATCTGAGTAACGGCATTGAGTGTTGATTTCCACAGGAAAATGCTTGACTTAACCCACAGTTAAATTTTTTATTACGGGGTTTGCCTGGATCTGATCATCGCTGCTATCAATGTGCAGAACCATTGCCATGATAGTTGTCTGAATCATAATATCCATTTTTTGTGCCGAAAAATAAGCACGCAAAGGTAAATACAACTGTTAATCCTACTAAAATCAGCTTGACATCCATCTGTTTACCATCCTTGATTCAAGACCTTTTTATATTAATAGTATGATTCTGTCTTGATGTGGAATCACTAGAAAATCTTTACTATGCTAGGGTAAATTGGGCAATAAGTATAATTACCGCAGTTTAAATTCTAAACCTTTTTAAAAAATTCTGCATAAATCCAGTAGCTTGAGCAGGAGACCTATATTTCCATCTCCAAAGTGCAGGCTCTGAGAGAATCAGCACCAGTTCCTGCTAAGATTCCTCAAGCGGTTCCCGGAAAAATTCCCCAAACCATTCCTCAACCTGTTTGAATTATCTTGGTAATTGAAACCAACATCCAAAATCTAAAATGCTAAGAGCCGGAATTGTCGGACTTCCCAACGTCGGAAAATCAACCTTATTTAACGCTGTAGTGGCTAACGCTAAAGCCGAAGCAGCTAATTTCCCATTCTGCACTATTGAACCGAATGTTGGCATTGTCTCAGTACCAGATGACCGGTTAAACGTTCTCGCCAAAATTGCCACTTCAGTGCAAACTGTCCCTGCGCGGGTGGAGTTTGTAGATATCGCTGGTTTGGTGAAAGGTGCAAGTCAGGGTGAAGGACTGGGTAATCAATTTTTATCGCACATTCGAGAAGTTGATGCGATCGTTCATGTTGTGCGTTGTTTTGAAAATGATGATATCATTCACGTTGCTGGTTCTGTTGACCCAGCGAGAGATATTGAAATCATTAATTTAGAATTGGGTTTATCTGATTTATTCCAAATTGAACGCCGTATTGACAGAACTCGCAAACTAGCACGCACTAGCAAAGATGCACAATTTGAAGTCACTATCTTGGAAAAATTAGCTGCGGCTTTAAATGAAGGTAAATCTGTTCGTCAAGTAAGTTTAAATGAAGAAGAAGCTGAAATTATTAAAGGCTTAGGACTTCTTACCAATAAACCAATTATCTACGCTGCTAATGTGTCTGAAGATGATTTAGCAACTGGTAATGATTTTGTTGAAAGAGTACGAGAAGTTGCTGCTCAAGAAAAAGCCCAAGTTGTGATTGTTTCTGCACAGGTGGAAGCAGAACTTGTGGAATTACCAGAAGCAGATAAAGCTGATTTTTTGGAATCATTGGGTGTGAAAGAAGGCGGTTTAAAATCTTTAATTCGTGCAACTTACACCCTGTTAGGTTTGCGGACTTATTTTACCTGTGGTCCCAAAGAAACCCGTGCTTGGACAATTAACGCTGGAATGTCTGCACCTCAAGCAGCAGGTGTTATTCACTCTGATTTTGAGAGGGGATTTATTCGCGCTGAGACTGTTGCTTATAATGATTTAGTAACACATGGTTCTATGAATGCTGCGAAAGAAAAAGGTTTAGTGAGAAGTGAAGGTAAAGAGTATATTGTGCAAGAAGGAGATGTGTTATTATTCCGATTTAATGTGTAGATAAAAATCTCACGCAAAGACGCAAAGGTAAAATTCATAGTTAACGCTAGTAAGTTCAATTCTTCTCTCTGCGTTGCGCCAGTTGCTACAAGTCGGGGAACCCGCCCAACGCACTGGCTTCTCTGCGTCTCTGTGGTTGAAAAAAGAATTTTCACAATTTTGGGAATGTTAATTTTTTAAATATCTCATTTGTAGGATGCTTTATCGGAAAGTGCGGTATCATTCTTAAGTCAAACTGGTGCGTTATAGACTATCGTTCTA
This sequence comes from Anabaena sp. WFMT, assembly GCF_051781005.1. Classification (NCBI taxonomy): domain Bacteria; kingdom Bacillati; phylum Cyanobacteriota; class Cyanophyceae; order Nostocales; family Nostocaceae; genus Anabaena; species Anabaena sp. WFMT. The sequence continues at coordinate 17,733 of NZ_JBPWOA010000026.1, forward strand.
TTACACCCTACAAATTTGTGATCATTTATTTTTATAATTCACCTATAATATAGGCTGAGGAACCCATATTTTCATCATCTGTTCCTACAATTAGTCCACCGACTGCACCTGGGAGAAATTCCAGTCCTTCAATTTTGTGATAATGATCGCGGTAGATAGAGAAAAGTTGCTGATTTTGTCGCCATTCTATTTGATCACCACGTAATGCTAAATAACCAGCAATGTAAACAGCAGATTGAAAAGGCCCATCATCTCCAGAATCGTTAGCTGAGGTGATGTAAACAATACCGCCTGAGTCTATTTTTAGATCGGAAATATGGCGAACATTACCACCAGGGAAAGGTACTTTAAAATTAGCTGAACCTACATTATTAATTTGATATTTAGTTAAATTTAACTTTCCCCAATAAATTTTTGCTGGTTGTTCACCTTCTCCACGATGTCCCCAAACTGCAATTAATTGATTATCAATTTTTTGTAAACAGAAAGATTCAAAGTTACTATTTTTGGTAATTTCTGGTAAATCAAATTCTTTAAAAATATAAATATTTTTTTTGTTAGTATCTAGCTGGAAATGATAAGCTTTACCCTGACTATTGACAGCAATAAAATCAGATTTATTGGTATCTGGAATAGATGTTAATGCTTCTAAATCTATAGGTATTTGAAGATTTTTTTGCCAATTTAATGGTAAATATTTAGGTTGATTTTTACCCTGAAAACTAATAATTGCTAAACGTCCTTGATTCGCCTTTTTGTTGTCATGGACAATTAAAAAATCTAGTTGATCATTTTTCTGATTGATCAAAGCCATGCCACTAATACCAAAGGGAATTCCACCACGCACAGGTATCCAATGTTGTGCAAAAACCTGTTGAGATATTAATAATCCACACAAAACTACTGTCATGATCATTAATCTGAGAAATTTCGGCATATTGATTGATCTAAGTAGATTTATCATTTATTAAGCAATACTTCCTCTCTTCCTAGCTTCTTTGTAGGAGGTGCCAACATTTTTGATGCCTGCTTTAATCATTTCTCTTTCCAAAAGGGCAAAGAAATGATTTCTATCACCACCTCTGACTACAGCCTGGTTATGTGCTTCTGCAATGGCGACAGGATAACCGTATCCTTTCTGTACTTGTGCCAACATTAATCCTAGTGCTTGATCGAGCATAGCAGTATTTTCTGCTACCCAAACAGGAACTTCTATCCGAGCAATTTCTGCACCTACATTAACGTGACAAAAATAAATAGTTTGGTCTGCGTATAATTCTAAAATTCGGTTATTGCTACGCCAGAGGGGGCCACGTTGTCCTGGTTGGAGTTGGGTTGCCCATAGAGATGTATCGCGTAAGGAGTCAAATATTTTACAAGGTACATATTCTAATTGGTTAGGGCAATGGGTGATGCAATCGGGTACTGGATGGGGGCAAGCTAATAACCGTAAAAAGTTCATGGAGTCGATATTGCGAGAGGAGCTAAGATAGCCCATGATGGGAATTTGGGCTTGACGCATTTGTTGCCAGGCTTCTAAGATGGGGGGCAAAATGCGATCGCGGGCATCTATCGGTAATTGATCTAAAAACCAGTAAATTAAAGAACCATCCACCATTGCTAAAGCTGGTGCTTCTGTTTTTGCACTACAAGCTAGTTCTGCTAATACTGTAGTTTCTGAAGCAGTACGGCGATGACTCATCCATTCTTCGGTTCTTAAACCCCACTGACGGGCGATATATAAATCTTCTGGGCGATAAAATACCTCCGGTAAACTATCTAGTAAGGGGTGGCGATTTTGACCATAATGTAAAACAACTCTACCGATATTTAGTAAATAACAATATGCAATTTCGTGATGATTAGGGGCAATTTGTGAACCATCTGTAGCGATGACGGTATGAACTTTAGGGGGGATAGAGATATCAATACAGGTTTCTAGGGGTTCAATTGGTGTAGCATTAGCAAAGAGAATGCGATCGCGCCATTTTTCTTGACGTTCAATTAACTCTTGTTGACATTCAAAAGCTTGTTTTAAATTTTGTTTTGCCAATTCCAACCGCCGATTGCTTTCAGCAACTTCTGAGGAAAGATGCTGACTTAAGCCTTGCATTTGTCGCGCTAATTTTGTTAAATCAAGCATAAAAATAAGTACTGAATCCTGAATATGTGTACTTCTAACCCTTAAAAAAATAACAATAACTAATGATTTTAATTATTTAATTTTCAGTCTGTGGAGGCTGGCTTGGTTTATGTAGCCCCAGACTTCTAGTCTGAGGGCATATTTCACCACAGATTGAATCTATCAAATCCACTTAGAGAAATCTTGAGAAAACTGAGAAAGTGATATTACCTGAATACGTGAATCATCTTCTCCTGCTTCCCTTTCTGGTTGAGTATTATAACCCCAATCTGCTAAGAAAAGTTGAACATGATCTAAGTCTGATTGTTTTTGGACTAATTGTAATGTTTTCAGTCTATCCTCAACAAACCACAAACTCACTGGTTTGGTATTTGCTTTCTCAATTAATTCCCGCAAAGTTTCATATTTTGGGCGTTTTACTTCCTTCCCAAAAATAGACATAGGTGGTAAATCAACTCCTTCTCTTTGTAATAATTGCTTGACAAAACGCCCTTCTTTAGTGGTGACAATGTATAATTTAACTCCACTAACAAGAGTCATTTTTAGTCTTTCTATCACCCCTGGATAGAACTTATGCAAACTTAACCAACCGTCTAAATCTGTGGCTATCCATTCATCTCGCAAGGTGTCGAGTTTTTTGGCAACTTCTTTTGCGTCTAAGTTATCTGCGCCTAAAATCTGAGGAGTAATATTTGCCCATTCTTGCAAAATTTTATCATCAGAAAAACCCTCAATTAAGGCTTTAATTAAAACAGGCATTTCCCAACCGGTTTCAATTACAGGACGCAAGCGATAGAATCTTAAAGCTAAATCATCCGGTGGTGTGTCGTTAGCAGATGACCAAATTTGACAGTAGGTACGCCATGATACCTCAAAATATTCAATTAGTCCATCGCAAATCACTCCATCAAAATCTAAGGCTAATATCGTAGGACTATTTGCTGTCATTGTTTTGAGGACGAAAACTGCTTTTTTTAGCTTATCGTACTCTTTATACAAAATTAGGTATGCAAGCTAACATAGGGGGTATTGCCAAAAACACAAGCTAGTTCAAATAAGCATTTATGCTTATTTATCTTTATATTAGTAACCTGATCGAGAAATATGGGAAGACTAAGCTTGTTGGCTACTTTGCTCCGTATAAAAGATTTTTGTAGTATGGTAAAACATTTTAAATTTACAAGTCATGTCAATATTTCATTACGTTTCCTGTTAATTGTTCCCTTTCTCATTCAAATTTCGGTGACTGTGGGTTTGGTTGGGTATCTCTCCTACCAAAATGGGCAGAAAACAGTCAATGAGTTAGTAGCTCAAATTATGGACAAAACCAGTAGCGTAGTCAATCAACATTTAAATAGCTACTTGGCAGTTCCAAATCAACTAAATCAGATGAATGCTGATGCTGTCGAAACAGGAATGTTGAATTTACAAAACCTGGAAGTTGGAGGACGATATTTCTGGAAACAGATGCAGCTTCATCAAAATTTGGGCTATAATGGCTACCTTTTAGCTACAGGTCAAGGGGCTGGTGCTGGTAACTATACTGATAAAAAACTGAAGACATTAGAAATATTTCCGAAGGCGGTTAAGGGAGTATCTAAAATTTATTCCTATGCTACGGATAAGCAAGGTAATAAAACTACGCTACTCAATACTTATAATTACAACGGCTTAGAACAACCTTGGTATACAGAGACTGTAAAAGCTGGTAAACCAATTTGGAGCGGTATCCATCCTTGGACTGGTGCTTTTAACTCTGACTCTATTGCTGCATCGGCAAATTATCCTATCTATGACAAAAAAGGTAAATTATTTGCTGTCTTTGGGGTTGATTTATTGCTTTCTAATATCAGTAATTTTCTAGAAAAGATTCAAGTCAGTAAAAATGGCGTTATTTTTATAATTGAGCGTAATGGCCTATTAATTGCCGATTCTAGTTATACAAAGCCTTACAAAATTGTCAATGCTCAACCTAAACGGATTACTGCAACTGACAGTTCTAGCCCTCTAATTCAAGCAACTGCACAGTATTTACAGCAAAAACCGGGTAATTTGCAGCTGATTCAAGACCCACAACAGTTGAAATTTGATTTTCAGGGTAATTACCAATTTGTCAAAGTCACTCCTTGGCGCGACCAGTTGGGTTTGGACTGGCTGGTTGTCTTGGCTGTTCCCGAATCGGATTTCATGGCGCAAATTCAGGACAACACACGTAACACAATCTTTTTGTGTCTGGCGACTTTGGTAGTGGCATCTCTTCTTGGTATTTATACATCTCGTTGGATTATTAAACCCATTTTAGATTTGAGTCAAGCAAGTCGGGTAATTGCTGATGGCAATTTCAACAAATCCGTAGAGCTAAAAGGTATTAATGAATTAGAGATACTTGGTCAGTCTTTTAACCATATGGCTAGACAACTACAAGAATCTTTTACAGCGTTAGAAACTGCTAACCAAAACTTAGAACGGTCTAATACTGAACTAGAACAGCGGGTAGAAGCACGAACACTTGAACTGCAAGCAACAATTCAAGAATTACACCACACTCAAACTCAGATGGTGCAGAGTGAAAAAATGTCTGCTCTCGGTCAAATGGTGGCGGGTATAGCTCATGAAATCAATAATCCTGTCAATTTCATTCATGGCAATCTCACCCACATTGAACAGTACACTCAGGATTTGTTGGCTTTGGCACAACTGTATCAAGATTACTTACCCGAACCACCTGTAGAAATTATAGAGAAACTGAATGAAATTGATTTTGAATTTTTGGAAGATGACTTAGCCAAAGTACTCAAGTCAATGGCAATGGGAACGACGCGGATTCAGGAAATTGTGTTGTCATTACGAAATTTTTCGCGTTTAGATGAGGCAGAGGTGAAAGAGGTTGATATTCATGAAGGTATTGATAGTACGCTGGTGATTTTAAATAACCGCCTCAAAGCCAAGTCTGATCGTATGGGTATTGAGGTGATTAAAGAGTACGGAAAGTTACCTCTGATTGATTGCTACGCAGGTCAACTCAATCAAGTGTTTATGAATATACTGAACAATGCCATTGATGCTCTAGACGAAAGGGATAAAATGCGATCGCTAGATAAAATTAACACTCAGCCTAGCAAAATCAAGATTTCTACAGTATATCAAGATGGTTGGATTAGTATTCACATCACAGATAATGGGTCTGGTATCAGAGAAGAAGATAGTTCCAATGTCTTTAATCCATTTTTCACTACCAAACCTGTAGGTAAGGGAACTGGCTTAGGTTTATCCATTAGCTATCAAATTATTACCCAAAAACACGGCGGCAAGTTTTATTTTCACTCAACCCCTGGTGAAGGAACAGAGTTTGTCATTCAGTTACCTATGAGTGGTTCTCTTGGTGCTGGATAAGTTGCTCATTGGTTATTTTCATCCCATAGCCTCATCCTGATATGAACTATAGATAAATTATTTTTTGTTAATCCACCTAAAATCCCGTAATATTACGTGGCTATTTTCATTGCAAATTCCTCATTAGATACTGTTAATTTTTAGTAAAAATACCCAATTATTAGAATTTTTCAAAAAAAGTAGTGAAGAGGGAACACAGTACACGTAACAGGGTTAAAAGTGTGTTGGTATCAGGTTTTCATGATCACGGTCTGTCCTAACCTGCCTGGCAACTGCTATTTTGCTATGAAATTAAACTATTTATTCTAAGTAAATTTACTCCTAATATGGAATTTTTTATGGCGCAATCAGGTGAGGGTTAAAAACTTGATATTTAGAATTTATAAGTATTTTTACGCTTTTCTATTCAATATAAATGAAGTTCTATTGAACATAGGCTGTGTTAAAAAAATGTTCTTTTGTAATAACGAGCTTAAAGATGCTACTGCAAGACATCAGAATCCAACCGAATCAAGTTCAACATCGTGATTATGTGCAGGAAATCAACGATTATGTGGAACATTTGTACGGTGATATTCCCATATCTCCTTGCCCGTTTACAAATAGAGAAATAGAAGAATTAGAAAGCCACAACGAATTGCTTGTCTACTTGCCTGCCAAGATGTCAATGAAGCAACTTTGCCAACAATTTGGGATCAAAGCAAATGTAGATTTCGAGCATGAAACCATGATCAAGAACACAATGGTTTCTGAAGATCAGTGGTTTGTTACATCTGCATCCAAAACTCCAGAACTTATGTACAAAACTGGAGTAGCTGCAAAACGGATGTATGAAGATGAAGGTTTACACGGAATGGACTTTAGGCGTTATCTAGCCTTTGCTGCTACTTTTAAGTATAAGTTTGGCGTATTACCAGACCAAACATATTGGACATTTCTCTTGTCGGGAAGTTATGACCGGAGTGGAATATCTATTGTAGGATTCGATTCCCGAAATGTTTTAAATCATCACGGTTGGATGAAGAATTTCAAAGCCAAGTTTTTAGGTTCAAGATATATAGTCATTGCTCCCAGAGTAGAGATTGTTCCTGAAACGGTAGACTTAACAAGAGCTTATCGAGAAAAAAGAGGTACTGCGGGTAAAGAAGCAGATATGGAATAGAGTCGATTCACTGTAGGAGTAGTTTGTAATCAATGCTGACTGAAATTTTGCAACAAGGGGAAAAGTATGACTTACTTAACCCCTTATTTTTTGCCAACCCTGATGCAACTTTGCATCAAATGCGGACTGAAGATCCGATTTATTGGCATTCTCAATTGGAGTCATGGATTCTCACTCGTTACGTTGATATTTACAATGTAATCCGTGATCAAAGATTTTCTGTAGACAGAGGTGGCAAGATTGGCAAAAGCAAGTCTTTAGCAGTGAAAACTAAGCTGGACTTTTGCAATCAATACTTTAGTCAGTGGATGGTATTTTCTGATCCTCCTAGACATACACGACTCCGTAATTTAGTGGGTAAGGCATTCACTCCACAGCTAATAGAAAGCTTACATCCTTTGATTCAAAACTTTGCCGATGAATTAATCAATGCTATTCAATGCAGCGGCAAAATGGAAGTGATTCATGATTTTGCTGTTCCTTTACCAGCCCTTGTGACTGCGAAGTTGTTGGGTGTACCTCAAGAGGATATTCCACTACTTAAACGCTGGAGTAGCAATATGTTCATGCTCTTTGGGGCTGGTTGGGCTAGTGAGGAAGTGGTAGAAACTACTTACCAAAGCTTAGTGGATAGTATTCAATACTTTGATGCTCTGATTGCAAAGTACCGTCAATCTCCTAGCGATAATTTAATTAATCAGTTAATAGCTGCTGAAGATCACGGTAGTGTGTTGAGTGATGAAGAACTGACAGCAACCTGCATTACTTTTATGGCAGGTGCATATGAAACTACAACTTATTTGATTAGCAATGGATTGTTGGCGTTGCTACAAAATCCTGAACAGCTACAGATGTTACAAGAGAATCCTCTGTTGATTGATTCGACAGTGGAAGAAATCTTGCGATATTGCGGTCCAGCGTTTAGCGTAGTTCGTCGAGCGATACCTACGGTCAGCGGAGCAATCGCAGATATTGAAATAGATGGTAAGTTAATTACTAATGGGGAGAAAATATATTGCGTTTTACACGCTGCTAATCATGATCCCGCTAAGTTCCCTAACCCAGATAAATTTGAAATAACTCGCAAAGAAAATCGTCATCTTGGCTTAGGACAGGGTATTCATGTTTGTCTAGGTGCAGCTTTGACACGTCTGGAAACAAAAATTGCTATCAACACTATCCTCCAACGCTTGCAAAATATCCGCCTGGATACTGAACAGTTGACTTGGATACCAAATTTGGCAATGCGGGGTTTGGAAAAATTACCTATTGTTTTTTCTCGTCAATAACGTGGGAAAGCCATCTTAAAAGAACCGGGCTTTAAACCCAAATTTTCGGTAAAAGGCTCTGCTTGGGTACTTAGTAGAGGCAGAGCCTCTGTTATAGCATTCCCAGTCGGGGACTGGGAACGAGATCAAAAACTCCTGACTCCTTGCCCTGAGCGAAGTCGAAGGGCTGACTCCTGCTATATCTTCTAACCTGCCATTTCCTGTAATACTTGCCTAATAATATCCGCTGGTACTTCATCAGTTACTTTCACTTCACCAATTTGGGTTGGTAACACAAACCGCACTTTACCGGATTTGACTTTTTTATCTAATTGCAAAGCATCAATAATGGCTTCAGTATCCAAACCTGCTGGTAATTGTGTTGGTAAACCAGCTTTTTTAATTAAAGCGTTTTGACGTTCTGTGTCTGCTTTTTGCCAAAGTGCCAATTTTACAGCAATTTCTCCTGCGGCTACCATGCCGATTCCCACGGCTTCTCCATGTTTAAGTAAACGATACTCTGTCAAGCTTTCTACCGCATGACCGATGGTGTGACCATAGTTAAGAATGGCGCGAAGTCCAGATTCTTTTTCATCTTTGGTCACAACATCTGCTTTCGCTTGACAAGAATGGGTTAATATGTAATTTATCAGGTCGGATTTTACATAGCGGAGTTGGTCAAGGTGTTTACTCGCTTCCAATTGGGTAAACAATTCAGCGTCCCAAATTACGCCATACTTGATCACTTCCGCCATTCCCGCTCGAAATTCCCTCGCTGGCAGGGTTTTTAAGACTTCTGGATCAATTAAGACTAGGCGCGGTTGATGGAATGCGCCAATTAAGTTTTTACCGTGGGGATGATTTACCCCGGTTTTACCACCAATAGCTGAATCTACCATTGCTAAGAGACTGGTAGGAACTTGGACGACGTTAATTCCTCTTAACCATGTAGCGGCTGCAAACCCTGTCATATCACCAACTACACCTCCCCCCAAAGCTACCATTGTGGAGGAACGTTCTAGGCGGTTTTCGAGGGCGATATCATAGATTTTTTGGATGGAGTTGAGGGTTTTGTAGCGTTCACCTGGTGGGAGGTTGTAGCTTGTGACTTCAAAGCCAGCATTTTGTAAAGATGCGATCGCTCTTTCGCCATAATGTTTAAATATCATCGGGTTAGAAACTAGCAAAACTTTCTTGCCTAGCTGCAAACTCGCCATCTGTTCACCCAGTTTATCTAAACTCCCAGGTGCAACAGCTATTTCATAAGACTTTTCCGGTAGATTTACGCTAATTGCAGAACTCATTCTCTAACCCTATTGAAGCATTCTTCCGCGTATTTTATCGCAATATGGGAACTGGGGACTGGGAAAGAATTCTTGAGAATTACGAATTACGAATTAATAATGATTCAATAGAAAGTAAGTAACTAACCTAATGTGGAGAAACTCAAATGGCTGTAGTTGAATATGTTGTATTTTTAGGCGTGTTCATGGGTATAGCTGTCGGTTTACTGTTTGGTCTGCGTTCTGCCAAGATCATTTAAGCTGAAAAGCCCTGTAGGGGCAGGGTCTCCCTGCCCTTTTGGAGGTTTCCCTATCTTGTTATTTAATCATCACCGCAGTAGGTAGTTTTTCCTGCTTCTGAAATGGTGGACGCATTTCTAAACCCAGCAAATTCAGCATTTCCCGGTCTGCATCATAATCAGGGCAGGGAGTTGTCACCGTTAACATTTTGTTATCATCGCTGGAAAAGATGGAATTAGCCCCAGCCATAAAGCATAAAGCTTGTTCAACTTGGGAAAGTTTAGCCCTACCTGCACTTAAACGCACATCAGAAGTAGGCATAACAATTCGAGTGGTAGCAATCATCCGTACCACTTCCCATATCGGAACTTCCGGCTGATTTGCTAAAGGTGTACCCGGTACTTGTGAGAGGATATTAATGGGTACAGATTCTGGATGTGGTTGTAAATTGGATAGCGTATACAACATTCCTACCCGATCCTCCACACTTTCACCCAAGCCAAGAATGCCACCAGAACAGACAGTCACATTAGTTTGGCGGACATTTTCAATAGTATGCAAGCGATCGCTATAAGTCCGACTAGTAATCACCGTACTATAATATTCTTCAGAAGTATCCAAATTATGGTTATAAGCATACAATCCTGCATCTTCTAACCGCTTGGCCTGATTTTCTGTCAACATTCCCAAAGTGCAGCATACCTCTAAACCCATAGCCGTAACATCCTGCACCATCTCCAGAACATCCTCAAATTGGGAATTATCCCGCACCTCCCGCCAAGCAGCACCCATACAGACGCGACTCACACCTGTTTCTTTCGCCTTTTTAGCAATGTTAATCACCGTTTCTTTTTCTAACAATGCTTCTGGCTTCACCTCGGTTTTATAGCGAGAAGATTGGGCGCAGTAACTACAATCTTCTGGACAACCACCTGTTTTAATAGAGATAAGCTTACAAACTTGTATTTGTTTTGGGTCATGAAATTGGCGATGTACACTAGCAGCTTGATAAATAAGCTCTAGAAATGGTGTATTATATATTGCCAAAATCTCCGCTTGCTGCCAATCGTAGCGTATTCCCACCTTCACTATCCTTTTATAGATTGGATTTATCAACAACTGTATTTGTGATTATTAACATAACATTACAGTCAAGTACAGCCAGCACAGAATAAATTTACAACTTCTTCAGCATATTTGAAAATACACAGATTTACTAATTTATAGTATATGAATTTAGAACTGCCATTGATTACCAGCGATCGCCTATTATTACAAGTAGCGATTCCGGAAGATATTCCTCAAATTCTTAAATATTTCACCGTTAACAAAGCCTATCTTACCCCATTCTCCCCAGTTTGGATTGATGGTTTTTTTACAGCAGAATATTGGCAAGATCAGATAGACAAAGATCATTTTGAATTTATTAATGATTACTCATTAAAACTATTTATTTATCCCCAAATAAAACCCAAAGAAATTATTGGTCTTGTCAACTTTACCAGTTTTGTGCGCGGAGCCGCTAGTTTTTGTAATGTTGGATATAATCTAGCGGAAAATGCCCAAGGTCATGGCTACATGGCAGAAGCTTTAAAAGCAGCAACTGAATATGTATTTCAAGAGTTAAATTTTCACCGCATCATGGCCAATTATATGCCACACAATCGCCGCAGTGGTAATGTACTAAAAAGACTTGGTTTTGTCATAGAAGGATATGCTAGAGACTATTTATTGATTAATGGTAAATGGGAAGATCATATTCTCACCAGCTTGACTAATCAAAACTGGAAACCATAGGCAGGGAGTCAAAAGGCAGAATGCAGAAATAATTAATTACGAATTACGAATTATCTCAGATGTAATATTAAAATAAGATCAATTTAAACTTACTCATAATGACACCTGCTGAAACTCCAAATCACACAAATTCTAGTAATCCTTTTCTCACCCTTAACTACGAAAGCGCCTTACAATCTCTAGGTGATGACTACTATGACGAAGTTGCAGCAGCAGAATTTCCTCAACATATTTTGCGTTGGCGCAATGATGCACTACTACCCCGTTTAGGTCTTGATCCCCAAGTAGTCACAGACGAAGACTTTATTACCGCTTTTGGTAAATTTCAAGAACGCAAACCCCTATTAGCACTGCGTTATCACGGTTATCAATTTGGTGAATATAACTCGCGCTTGGGTGACGGTAGAGGCTTTCTTTATGGACAAGTACGCGGCACTGATGGCGAATTATACGACTTTGGTACAAAAGGCTCTGGGACAACACCCTACTCTCGTGGTGGTGACGGAATGCTCACCCTCAAAGGTGGAGTCAGAGAAGTTCTAGCAGCAGAATTACTACAACGCTTGGGTGTGAGAACCTCGCGCTGTCTGAGTATGATTGAAACAGGTTTAGGTCTTTGGCGTGGAGATGAACCTTCTCCTACTCGCTCATCTGTAATGATACGGATGAGTAAATCTCATATCCGGTTTGGAACTTTTGAACGACTGCACTATTTAAAGCGTCCTGACTTAACTAAAAAACTACTAGATCATGTAATAGAAACTTATTACCAACATCTAAATGCTGAAAATGATAAATATGCCCTATTTTATGCTGAACTAGTGCAGCGAGTAGCAGAACTAGTAGCACAGTGGATGGCTGCTGGCTTTTGTCATGGAGTTTTGAATACTGACAATATGTCGATTACGGGAGAGAGTTTTGACTATGGGCCTTATGCCTTTATTCCTACTTATGATCTCCACTTTACCGCTGCATATTTCGATTATTATAGACGCTATTGTTACGGACAACAACCTAGTATTTGTCACTTGAATTTAGAAATGCTGCAAGAACCTTTAAAAGCAGTAATTGATATCGGTGACTTGCAAAGTAGTTTAGCTAAATTTGCCGAATATTATCAGGCAGAATATCGGACTTTAATGTTGAAAAAATTGGGTTTTGAAAATTGCAAATTTACCCAAGCTGACGAACTCTTAGCATTAACAATTACCTTTTTACAAGAAAGTCAAATTAGTTATCATCAGTTTTTCTCAGATATGGCTTTTACTTTTTCGAGCAAATGGCGAGATGAACCTGCATTTGTGATGAATACTTCAGAAATTGTCCCTGCTTTGGGAGCATCCCCAATTTTTGATAATTGGTGCGTACTTTATCATCAAATTCTCAATCACTTTGATCCTAATAAAATGGAAAATATTGCCAAAACTCTAGCTAAATATAATCCACCATCCACCTTGCTAAGACCTGTAATTGAATCAATCTGGGAACCAATTATGCAAGAAGATAATTGGCAACCTTTTTATGATTTAGTTGAGCAATTTCAAGTATAAAATTAGTCATTAGTCCATATTTAAAATTGCCTGGAGACTAGAGATTATTTCTGTCTCCATCATATTATTTTTCGGGCTACAATCAGGTTTCTACCCTGAAATTTGGCTTCATTAAGTGCTTTGTTCGGATAATTACCAATTACCAGCCCCAACAAACATGATCTTAACTGATACTTTTAGCTATAATTCTGTTTCTTCCCTGCGCTTTTGCAGTGTAGAGTGCTTTATCAACAATCTCTATTAAAGTATTTGGTATAGTTTTTATATTAGGAAAAATAGTGGTAACTCCAATACTTACAGTCACAAACTTATCAACTCTAGATTGAGCGTGGGGAATCTTAAGATTATATACTTTTTGTCGGATGTCTTCAGCTACAGATATAGCTCCTTGAAAATCTGTATTTGAGAGAATTACCGCAAATTCTTCTCCTCCATAACGAGCTACTAAATCAGTCGGACGCTTCACCGCTAACTTAAGCGCTTTAGCTATTTGCTGTAAACAATAATCTCCTGTTAAATGACCATAAGTATCGTTATAATTTTTAAAAAAATCCACGTCACATAATAATAGAGATAGAGGCAGATTTTCACGAGCGAGTCGTTGCCATTCGAGATTTAAATATTCATCAAATTTTCTCCGGTTGGCAACTCCCGTTAATCCATCTAAAAGAGCAAAAAGTTGTAACTGCTGATTGACTGCAAGTAAAGCTTCTTCAACGCGTTCACGTTCCTTGATTTCTTGCTGTAACTGTTGATTTTTTTCAATAAGTTGCTGATGTTGTTGGTAAATAATTAATTGATTTTTAACTCGTGCTAAAACTTCTAACTCTTGAAAAGGTTTTGTAATGTAGTCTACTCCACCAATTTCAAAAGCCATAATTTTATCTCTTGTTTGATCTAAAGCACTAATGAAAATTATGGGAATATTTGCAGTTTCTGTTTGGGATTTTAATTGCCGACAAACTTCGTAACCATTAATATCAGGCATATTGATATCAAGTAGAATCAAGTTAGGAGGTTCTATCTTCGCTGCCTGAATTGCAACTTGACCACTAACTGTTTTTTTAACTTTAAATCCTTTTGACTCTAACATTTTAGATAGCAAGCGGAGATTGTCTGGGTTATCATCAACAATCAGAATTAGACCAAAATCGTTATAGTATCTAGTTAAAGACATGATTTGATTCTATGCAGGAGAAGTAAGATTAATAATTGTTTCTATGTGAAAATTATCAACTAGATTTTTCAATATATCAGCTATTTCTTGATTAGCATGGGGAATTTCTTTAAATAACTCATAGAGTTTGTAATCGTCAATTATCAGGGCTGCTTCATGAACTTGAGTAATCCAACTGTTAGGCATAAATTGTAAATTTGATGTGGACAATTGTGTTGAATTGAGATTAGTTTTACGAATTTTATTGGGATGATTTTTGTCTGCATAAATATATTGTAAATCAAGATAATATGCCATTTTATCAAACAGAATATTTTCTTCAAAAGGTTTGGCAACAATATCATCACAACCTGCTTGTAAAATAGCTTGTTTGTCTTCTTCAAAAGCACTTGCAGTCAGAGCAATCATCGTCAATTTTTTGCCTTGAGTCATGGCTCGAATTTGCTTAGTTGCTTCATATCCATTCATCACAGGCATTTGTATATCCATCCAAATGAGATGGGGTTCCCATTCTTTGTATATCTCAATTGCTTCTAAGCCATTTTCTACGGCACAAACATCAAAACCAACATATTTGAGTAATTTAACAATTAGCTGTCGATTTTCTAGAATATCCTCAACAATCAAGATTCTATATTGAGGCTGTCCTGGTTCTAGACCAATTACTTGCTTGATATTTTGGACGGGAGAAAGAACATCAACGTTATCAGCTAGACTAAGTTGAACGCAACAAGTAAAAGTTGTACCTTGTCCCAAAATACTCTCAACTTTCACATCACCTCCCATGAGTCTGGCGAATTGACGACTAATTGCTAGTCCTAGTCCAGTACCTTGCATAAACTGTCTTCCACCTTTAGCTTGTAAAAAGGCTTCAAAAATTAATTCCTGATCTTCAATAGCAATACCTATTCCTGTATCTTCAACTTCAAATTCAACAATTATCTTGCCTGTTTCTACTACTAAATATGCAGAATTTTTAGGATAACATACTCTGATGGAAACATGACCAAAAACGGTAAATTTGATAGCATTACCTATGAGATTAATCAGTATTTGTCTGAGCTTACCTTCATCTCCAAACACATATTGACTCACCTCTGTACCAAATTCAGTAATTATATTCAATCCCTTATCTGCGGCTTTGAGGGCAAACATTTCTTGAATGGAGTAAATTAGACGATGTAAGTCAAAATGGCTCTCATTGAGGGTAAGTTGACCAGCTTCAATTTTAGACATTTCCAAAACATCATTAATTAAAGCTAGTAAATGTTCACCACTCCGACTAATGATGTCTAAATTTTCTTGGTCTTCTTCAGATAATGAGCTATTGCGGGTTAATATTTGAGTGAAACCCAAGATAGCATTGAGAGGAGTTCGTAGTTCATGACTCATCTTGGCTAGGAATTGACTTTTAGCTCGGTTGGCAATTTCTGCCTGTTCAGCTGCTTGTTGTAATGCTAGTTGGGAAAACTCTAGTGCGGCAAGCATGAGACTATTTCTCATCTCTTGTGCTACTTCAATTTCAAATGCTTGCCAAGGAAGTGATTTGTTTTTAACTGTTTGTTTCCATAGTTCAAAAGACTTGCGTGGTGTGAGGTACTGTTTATCATCTGAGCTAATAGATACAGCCTTGTGCGGATTACCTGCCCAATTAACAGTTTGAACTTGCTCTGGTCTGAACCAAATGATGTGATAAGACCGATGATGGAGAACAATAGAAATAGCTAAAATACCGCTGGCTATATCTTGAAAATTAGTATAATTTGGGTATATTTGTGATAGAAAATCTGTGTGAAAAATTTCTTGTTGATTTTTTTGATTTAGTATCCAGTCTACTAACTCTTGAGTATCTTGCGCTGAGGGAGTATTACCAATTAAAATTAATTGTCCTTGTAATAAAATAGCAGCACCAGTAGCTCTAAGTAAATTTAATAAACTTGATTCATTACGTTTAAAGACATTGCCAATGTAATCTAATTCATTGGTTAGATTGTGATTTAGTTGTTCCTGAATTAATTTTACTTGTTGACGGTAGAAATTTAATGAACGTTCCCGTTGATTAATTAATTCAATGGAGGCAAAGTGTCCAATAACTTCACAAGTTTTGCGAATTTCATAATCTATATATTTGGGAGAATAATGGTGACAAGAAATCAAACCCCAAAGTTTGTTTTCGTTAATTATAGAAATAGACATAGAAGCAGTAACACCCATGTTCTTTAAGTACTCAATATGCAGCGGTGATATGCTTCTCAATATGGTTCCACTTAAGTCAAGGGGTGTATCTGTGAGGGGATTATTTGTGGGAATAATTTTGACAGGTTTATATTTAATATCTGGGATAACTCGCAGTAAATTTTCGTAGTAAAGTTTTCTAGCTTGAGTAGGGATATCAGAGGCTGGATAATGTAGCCCTAAGTAACTTTCTAGATGACTTTGCTTATCTTCAGCAATAACGACACCACTATAATCCGTTTCAAATCGGTAAATCATCACCCTGTCAAACTGGGTTATATTTCTAATTTCTTGGGCGATAGTTTGCGATAGTTGAGGCAAATTTTGTGTATTTCTGATGTTAGATACTGTTCTTTCTAGCAGATTAATATATACAAGTGAACGTGTAATTGATTGAGTGGGATGAGATTCCAGTTCTAGAATTATAAAATTATCAGAGCGATGAATAATTCCTAAAAAAACAGGGTAGATATCTTGATTAGGTGATGTGATTTCTAATAAATGAAGAGATAAGGCGTTTTCATCAGTTAAGAAGTTAGTCATTAACTGGAACTGTTCTTCAGATAATAAACAGCTTAAATCTTTACCAAGTAAAGATTCTGCGGGAATACCGAAAAATTTATCTGTGTTTTCACTAGCTTGTACAATCTTCAGATTGGGTGTTTGCAATGTGAGTAAAACACCATGTGGCTGAATATGTCCTGAGATATGGATTGGTTCTTGATCACAGTTAGTAATGTCAAAGTTTAGTTGTATGTTAATATTTGAATTTTCCATATATTTATTAATTAATTTTTAAGTTCATGATGGCTACTTGAATTGTAAGAATTCAGGAGTCAGGAGTCAGAATGCTTATGAAATGAAGAATAGAGAGAAGAGAGATTTTATCAAAATCATCAAAGTTGACTAAAAAAGCTTTATTCTCCTGACTTTTGTATTCTCTATCCTGAATACTTACCTTGAATCAAAAAAACATCAAAGAAAATAGGAGATTTAAAAATTAAATATGATTCCTATATATTGCTTTAATTGAGTGTTTAGAGGAAATTTCGATAACTAAATCAACGAGATGAGATTTAAGCAATGGCTTGATAAATAATTCTGGGTGCAATGAAATCCAAAAATAATTAACAAATTCTTCTATTTGTGAATCAGTCATACCGGATTTACCAGCAGCGATCATTTGCTTTTCTGCTTGTTTACGCCACTCTAAAGAATAGCGATAGTCGGTGGGATATAGCATTATTAAACTATCTAAATGCTGCCAAAGTGGGAGATAATTGCTGAGTTGATGGTTCATATCAGTAGCAAAAGCCCGGTTATCATCTGTAATGATGGGTGGTGGTGCATTGGTAAAAGCTGCTGGGTCAATTGGTGGTACACCGACAAACCAACCTTCAAATAAGACAATATCTACATTGGCGACAATTTCTGGGGTGGTGCGATCGCCTGCACCAGAGTAAGCTGATTTATCAAAACGGGGAACGCTGACAGGATTCTTGCCTTGACGAATCTGATCGAGTAAACTTAAACCTAAGTCGATATCGTGGGTTCCTGGTGGACCACGCCAAATCAGACGGGGATACTCCTGCGTTAAAGCCAGGCGATCGCTATAAGTTTTGTACAAGTCATCCAAAGATAAGCTCAAAGTACGATATCCCAACTGCTGGAGAATCAAGCTGAGAATCTGGGACATGGTGGTTTTACCAGTTCCTTGTCCACCTAAAATACCCTGTATGAAGGGTCTACCCAACTCTTGACGACTTGATGCTATTTTGATCCCCAAAGGTAGCCACAAATCCCACAATACCTGTAACATTCGCTGCGGCGGAATTTGCAGGGTATTTTGGCAAAATTGCCGAAAAGAAGGTAACACTAGAGATAGTAGGTGCGATCGCTCTTGAATGACTTGAGATACATTTGCTGGAGTGATATCAAAAACCTTTGCCCTCTCAGTATCCGCCAGGGCAGCCCTTTGTGCTAAAACTTGCCAAGATGCATCTATATTGCCTGTGATCAAAATTTCATTCAGCCACTCACTGACCATAACTAGCACCCGCTCTAAAAAATCAAGAACCTAGCTTAAAGGCTTCCACAAATAGACTATAGATGAAACCAACTTTAAGAAAGTTAAGTGCTTCTACCCAAAGTGCCTGTTTAGCCAAAAAGCTGCGACTGTAAAATATTCTACTAGTAACCTCCGTCAATAGGACTAAAACAGCAGCTATCACCATGTCCAATACCCCTCTTTGTCCAGTGGTAGTAGACACTGCCGATCCCAAAAAGAACCCAAATAAAAAATTAATTAGTAGTAGTGATAATCGCCGCCAAGGATTTACAAACCATTGCCCCACGAGCCTAGCAATAGTATCTAACAGGTTGTTAAGACGAGTATTTTGCATTGATGGGACTAGGAAAAATCAAAAAATGTTTAAATATTCCCATACTGAAGGCATAAATTTCAGATTAGGTTTAATTAAAATGAATTTTATAGCATTATAAATCAATACAGTTACATTCAGAAAATTTATCTATTCAAGCAATTAGAAAAATAGGCGGTTCTGAACTACATTCACTTAAACCCAAATGATGAAACTCTCAACTGAGAACTGACAAGGATCAAGCCTAAAAAATATTATCTCTAAAAAGTATCATTATGAAAACTTCCATGTATCGTAACTTTACTGTTATGGGTTGTGCATTGGGGCTAGTAGGAATCCTAGCTGGATGCTTGGGAATGAGTGTATCTTTTGAATCTGCCAACCCAAATCTATCCCTAGAAGAAACATCTACATTAGAGCAAACAATACCCGCACCTCTAGGTTCCGAAAAAGTTATATCTGCTGGTGCAGACAAGATCACAACTACTCCCAGCCAGCAATCAGAAAAACCCAGTGCAGAAAATTCACCTGATGTATCAGCTTATCAGATAAGCTCCGCTAATAAAAGCAAAGTCTTAGGCAGTTTGCGAATGAGCAATCAAACAAATCAACCTGTACGTCTAGCTCTATTGGCGCACAAGTCAACAGACAAAAAATCCTCCAACAACAAAACTAAATATAATGTTCCGGCTCATTGGGATTTTGCTCCCCAAGAAGGTAGTCAAAAGGGTTTAATTTTATCTCTCCCAGAGGGTAATTTAAAACTAGAAACGGGAGATATTTTAGTAGCTTTTGCCCAAGATGGTTCCCGCAGCTATTGGGGACCTTATGTTGTTGGCGAAACTCCCTCACCACAATGGAATTCCCAAACTAAAGAGTGGCAATTAGAACTAACTCCATAATGGGGAATCAATGAGCGACAAAAATGTACAAGTTGCAAAAATAGCTTAATAATAGATTAAGGAGTAAATAATTGAACTATGAATACATCTATACCTCTGAATCCAGCTTATGACGAAATTATTAAGTTCATCGCAGGTGGAGTTACACCTCAATCTCTAATTGCATTTCAAGCATCAGAATCAGTAAAAGAACGAGTCGCTGATTTAATATTTCGTGAGAAAACCGAAAATCTTTCTGCTGAAGATAAATCAGAACTTGATCATTATATGGTACTTGAACATTTACTTAGACTAGCAAAAGCTCATGCTTATGAATTTGTTACAGAGGAGTAATTAAACCTGAATATGGATCGCCCTTATTTAAATAAAGAACTACGTCGCTTAGTAGCAAGTCGGGCTGATTTTTTGTGTGAATATTGTCTGATTCAAGAAAAAGATACTGTTTTAGGTTGTACTTTAGATCATATTGTCAGCATTAAACATGGGGGTTCTTCCAATGAAGATAATTTAGCTTATTGTTGTGTATTTTGTAATCGTTTTAAAGGAAGCGATATTGGTTCAATTCTTTGGGAAACTAAGGAATTTATCAGGTTTTACCATCCTCGTTGGGATAATTGGGGTCAACATTTTAAAATCAATGGTTTTCGGATTGAATCCACAACAAATATAGGAGAAGTAACAGCAAGAATATTAGGTTTTAATGATCAGCCTCGTTTATTAGAACGCCAAATCTTAATTTCCAAAAAAAGATATCCTTCTCCATTAGCCTTGAAAAGAATCAATTTCTAAAATAAAATGCCACTCCAGAGAACAAAATTGAACTGAAGAACGACTTTTGAATTATTGTGGATGAGAAAGATGCGACTCACCGTGTCTATAAGTATGGATTTATGAGGCTAAAATTGAGCGTTACCAGCCCTGTTGACCAATGGTTTAATAAGATAGAACAGCGTCCAGCCCTTGCTGTGACTATTTCAATTGTGTGGTTGCTGTTGATTAACTGGATAGCTTTTGGCTGGAATTTGGGCAATATTGGCTTGATTGATGAAACTGAGCCACTTTTTGCAGAAGCTTCCCGACAAATGCTAGTAACAGGTGATTGGATTACCCCATTTTTTAATGGTGAAACTCGTTTTGACAAACCGGCGTTAATTTACTGGTGTCAAGCGATCGCATATTCTATGATGGGGGTGAATGAATGGGCAGCCCGTATCCCTTCAGCACTAGCGGCAACGGCTGTAACAGCTTTGGCATTTTACGTTGTCCAGTGGCATTTTGCTCAAAAAGATCAATTAGAACAAGTTGCAAATCCTACTCGCCGTTATTTAACAGCCGCTGTGGCATCGGCTTTAATGGCATTTAACCCTGAAATGATTGTTTGGGCTAGAGTCGGTGTTTCTGATATGTTACTCACCGGTTGTATAGCCTCAGCGCTGTTATGCTTCTTTCTGGGATACGCTCAAAACTCTTCCCCTTCCCCCTTCCCCAACAAATGGTATCTAGCTTGTTATGTGCTGATTGCTGGGGCAATTTTGACTAAGGGGCCAGTGGGAATTGTTTTACCAGGACTAATCATGATTGCCTTTGCCCTATATTTGGGTAAATTTTGGGAACTGTGGCGAGAAATGCGACCGATTTTGGGCATGGGCATAGTCTTCGCTTTATCTGCGCCCTGGTATGCCTTGGTGACTTGGCGCAATGGCTGGAATTTTATTAATGCTTTTTTTGGTTATCACAATATAGAACGCTTTACAGAAGTCGTTAACGGTCACTCAGCCCCCTGGTATTTTTACTTTTTAGTAGTGTTGTTGGGCTTTGCACCATACTCAGTTTTTATACCTGCATCCCTAGCTAGGTTAAAATTTTGGCAGAGAATGCACTGGCTAGATCAAGAACGTTCTCAACAATTGGGTTTATTTGCTTGTTTCTGGTTTCTGGGTGTCTTCGGCTTTTTCAGTATCGCTGTCACTAAACTTCCTAGCTACCTCTTACCTTTAATGCCAGCAGCAGCTATTCTGGTAGCATTGTTTTGGAGTGACCTTTTCCCAAATCCCCAAATTCCCCAACCTCTTAAATCTTTCAATATTAGTAGCTGGGTAAATGTGGCATTTTTATCGACATTATCAATAGGACTATTTAACTTATCAAAAATAGTAGGAACTGATCCGGCTGCACCAGACTTATACCAACAAATTCAAAACTTGGGGTTAACAAATTTGGGAGGGATAATTTGGCTTGTTGGTGCGATTATTATTGCTGCTTTAATATTGAGTTATCATCCACGTCCCATTATTGCGATTAATTTAATAGGGTTCGTGGCATTTTTATCAGTGGTGTTAATGCCTACTTTGTTTGTGATGGATCAACAGCGTCAGTTACCTTTAAGAGAATTATCTGCGATCGCTGTCCAAGAAAAACAACCCAATGAAGAATTAGTCATGGTTGGTTTCAAAAAGCCTACAGTGACGTTCTACTCTCAAACCACGGTTAACTACTTGAAGTTTTCCAAAGAGGCTCTAGACTATATTCAAAATCAAGCCTCCGCAAAAGTCAAACCACCATCACTACTACTTCTGACTGAGCATAAAAAGTTGATTGAAATGAACTTTCAACCAGACGATTATAAGAATATAGCCACCAAAGGTGCTTATAACCTCATTCGTATTCCCTTGCAGAAGATTAAAAAAAGCAACCTGAATATTTCATAATTAGGAGTAGGGGCGAAGCATTCGGGCGATCAATGATCGGTTTTTGTCAAAGACCATTTTCCGAATGCTGATGCTTCCAGCACGCTACGCGAACGCCCGTACAGGGAGTTAGGAGTCAGGAGGTTGAAGAATTTTGGATTTAACATTGAAAGGTTTCCTAATTACCAATTACCAATCACCCATTTTTACCTTTGACTAAAGCCTGATTAATTTGACTTAATAAATCTTCCATTGAGATAGAACGAGGTAAAACCTGGGTAGCAATACTGCCGGAAAGCTGTTCTAATTCACTAACTTCATGATTTTCTCTGGACTGATATCCATTGTTTTTTTGTGTTGCCATTTCTGGATATTTGACTTGATTTAATGTTTTGTCCAGTACTAAAATTGGCGGCAAATTAAATGGTAAATCTGACAAAGTTGTTAATACTTTTTGTACTTCTTTGTGAATAGCAGACTCACCCAAACAAATTAGTAGTAAATCAACACTTTGATGACGGAGTTGTTGTAGCACTTCTGCCCAGCAGTTACCCATAGCTGCTTTCAAGCCAGCGGTTTGTAAGTACTGAATTAAAGCTTGGAACCATTCAGATCCTCTTTCAGTATTGAGGGAAGAATCATTACGACTATACTCATTTTTGAGCGATAGCGAAGCGCTGCTGCTTTCAGCAGATCGCTTATTGTCTCTCAGTGCAGAACTTTTTTCTCCCCGATAACCCTTAACCGGCTTACCTCTTACCTGTGGCAAATCGCGCAACATCGTCACATCAACTACCAAGATATTAGGAGGACAGCCAATAGCAGAGGCAATTTGTAGTACTGACAATAAAGCATCTGGTTTGGTTTTGGGACTGGCACTTTCCTTACCTAATGGAGTTAAGTAAGGGAACACCGATAATCCAGGTATTTGGGAAGCTGTCAAAGTAGTCGCAACATCGCAAGTTACCAGGGGGATAGCGGCTAATCGGGGGTGGTTAGTCAACTGTTGGAGATAATTTTGGGCTGTGGAACTTTCCACATCTAGTAAAATTACATCAAACTGCCACACCCGTGCTAAAAGTTCTGCCTGATCTAAGTCATCTACTTCAATAACTCGATGTTCTCGCAGGGAGGGTTGGGGATTGACCGATTCTAATTCTGGATTTACCAACCTGAGAATCCGCAGCGGAGTTTTTGTAGTTGTGATTTCGGGATTTTCTAAACCTATCGGCTCAACTTCTGGTGCCGCACATAATTTTTCTAAAATGGGTACTAAAGCTTGATGCTCTACTGGTAAGCTCAAGAAATTATCGGCTCGGTGAGCAAATGCCTGTTCCTTTTCTGCTCCCGTAGCTGTGACAATCACCGGAATATGGCGAGTTGCACTATCAGATTTTAGTAAAGTCAGCACATCCCAACCTGATAGCAGGGGTAACAACGGATTCAAAAATATAGTTATTGGTTGTAAGCGACGAGCTTTTTCTAACGCTTCTGTCCCCGACCGAGCAATTACCACCCGATAACCTAAGCCTTTGAGATGTTGGGTTAGGTCTTCAATATATCGAGCTACTGCTTCGACTACCAGCACTAACCGTTGGGAGGAGATTGGTTGATGTGATTCGGAATTTCCCCCTTCTGATTCGGCAAAGCTGGTTTTGGGAGGGCATGGTGGTAAGAGTAGTGTAAACTGGCTACCGTTGCCTTCGCGAGATAAGAAGCTGACATCTCCACCATGTAGGCGAGCTAAAGCCCTTGTTAATACCAATCCCAAACCAGTACCTTCAAACTGACGAGTGAGGGGATTTTCCAGTTGTTGGAATTTTTGAAAGATTAAATGTTGTTGGTGTTCGGGAATACCAATGCCTGTATCCCAGATGGTAAATGCAATCCATCCTTCCCAGCGATTTACCCGCAGTCCAATTTCCCCAGAGGTTTCGGTGAACTTAAAGGCGTTGGAAAGTAGGTGTACCAGCATTTGCCGCAATCGCAATTCATCTGCGACTATCTGCTCTAAACCTGGTTCAATAGTCAAGCTGAATTGGTGATCTGGTGAATGTTTACTTTCAGATGGAGAGGAGTGGGGTACTTTGCTTGGTTGATTGTGGAGTGTTTTTATTTCTGATAAAGCGCGATCGCACACTTCCCTAATTTGCACTGGAGACGGATTCAGTTCCATCTGTCCAGTTTCCATCCGCGTCAAATCTAAAATATCATTAACCACACTCATCAAATGTCGTCCACTTTGATGAATTAAGCTGGCATAACGCGCTTGTCGCTCGTTCAATTCTCCTAATTGTTGATCAACTAGTAAGCGTGATAAACCCAAAACTGCTGTTAGTGGTGTTTTCAATTCATGACTAATACAAGCTAAAAACTCATCCTTTAACCGATTTAGTTGAATCAAATCAGCATTCTTAGCTGCCAGTTCTTTAAAAAGTTGTTGTTGCTCAGTTACATCAGTTGCTAAAACTAACCACAACTCATCATTACCAAGTTCTGAATTTTCACTTCTGAGCGTCACTTCCGAATCAGCACTCAAAACCTTCAACTCCGGACTATCTAAAGGGATTTTAGTAAACTGCCAAATTCGCTCCTGACCATTCTGAATTTCGACAACGCAAGTACAAGTACCCAGTTGAGTATCCAAAAAGCAGTGACTAGATGTAGTGTTTACAGGTATTTGTGGCTCCTGCATGATAGGCAAAACTGAAGATGAATCTGTTGAATTAATTCCTTCACTTCTCAGATGCCGTTTCATCAATGTGTTTGGCTCTTCATTTTCACCCCCTCTACCATTGGGGTAAACTTTCACAGCTTTTTGGTTGAGGTATTCCTGATTTTTTTCTTGCTTTTTAACATGAACAGGAGCAAGGATAGTTTCTACTTCTTGCCTAATTCCTTCGAGATCTTTGAAAACTCCCAATTGTTGCCACCAAGCTGGATTTTGTGTTACCACTTCGCCATTACTTGTTTGTAACATCAAAGGCCAAGGTAGTCTTTCCAGCAACTGCACTAAAGGATTTTGTCTGCGTGACTGATATTGATTTTGCTTGTAGCGACGAGTCTTTAACCCAGCATGATTCTTGGTTTCAGTTGCAGGAAGACCCGCAACAATTACTGCTTTCTCTTTAGCCAAAAAACGTAGTAATCTGGGGCTATCTAGCAGCCCCAAAAACTTCCCCTCCGAGTCGATCAACACCCAATCTAAATTTCTATTTTTTTGGCTTTGTTGGCATGGCAAAAACAAACTAAATTTTTCTAGCCGCTCAGAAGCTTGTATTGTCTGTATTGGCGAAATCAGACTAGAACTCAACGTAGAAATCGGCTGTTGTAGATTTAAAAACGTTTCACCACTGGCTGCTGCCAATAATTTTGGGATTAAACTGGCAGAGTACAACAATCCGATTGGGCATTGTTGTTGATTCACCACTACCAGGCGATCGCACTGCTCTTTCTCCAAAATCTCCAGCACCACTGCCAGAGTACTCGTTTCTGGGCAGCTGGGTACGGTTGCTAGAAAGTCATAAAGCGGGTACTGTAGCATTAACATAAGGCTTAGGGGGGTCATTCTTCCTGTCGTCGCCTCTGGCTTCAACATCTGCCAAAGTGCTGATGGTTTACATACCTGAAGCAATATCCTTCAAGAAGACTCATATAAGCGTCTTTGGTTATAATTCAAATTTAAATGAAGCAACTAAATTGGCTCTGACAGACAATTACTTGCCTCCCACAGTTTCCAGAGCCTCCATACTTCCCTCTGCTCACCCTGTTACCAGAGCGGCCATCTTCACCAGTAAGATACTGGTATTTAAACTCCTCATCTATAGTTACAGCTAAAACAATTATCGCTCCAAAGATTCGCTTTAGAACCTTGAGGAATTATAATGATTTAGAATGCGACAATACTTTAAGTTCGTTTATGTATCTTATCAAGGAGTGAAATGAAAAAATCTATATTCAGATAGATATACATACTCAGATCAGGAAATTAGCTACTGCATCCTTTCTGCTCAACCCTTCATCAACTACTTAGTTAAGTTATACCATTCACCTGATTTAGATAGGTTATAAAGTAGCAATTCTTCAATATTTGTTGACACAAGGCGCTCTTTAACCAGGTTTTACTTAAAAGCTTTTACCCGAATAAATTAGCCCAGACACCATAGTCTGAGCGATCATCTCAAAAAAATATATAAACAATAAATGATATTACCTATATTATTGATTTGGCGAGCTGATGTTAAAAAATATTTAGATAATCATGCTGTCCTGTATAGTCATCAAAGTTTAATTGAGCAGTTATGGAATTTCATAGAGAGTATTATTACTCAATTGTTTGAATTGCCACTAGCTGTTACTGCTCCTGTAAAAATTCTCTCTTTACAGAAAATTAGACAGTTAAACACAAATGAACAATTAGCTTACAGTCAGAAATCTAGTTATGTATTAGCGTGCAATCAGCAATGGTTTCAGAAAATGAGTCCAGCCGAGAAGCAGGAAATATTAGATCAACTGAAATCAGATTACCGCCTCATTTTGATAAATTACTTTACCACAGACAAAAACCTAAAGATAATAATTGATAAATTTATCAACGCCTTATTTTATGCTAATATTCCTGTGCCACGAATTATAGAAATGCACATGGAACTCATTGACGAATTTTCCAAACAACTAAGGTTAGAAGGCAGAAGTGATGAAACATTACTAGATTACCGACTAACATTGATCGATATTTTGGCAAATCTGTGTGAAGCATATAGATGTTCGGTTTCTAAACCGAACTGAATGGAGCGAATTATAACTGGCATCTGTGGTCAATTCAGGCAAACTCTTCAGCCTATTTTGTATTCATATTCTCATACCTAGTCTATAAATTTATGAATAAAGTCGGAAAAACTTATGTTCTCAAGCTTTATGTAGCCGGGAACACACCCAACTCCGTGCGAGCTTTAAACACACTTAAAAATATATTAGAACAAGAATTTCAAGGTGTGTATGCTTTAAAAGTCATAGATGTCCTCAAAAACCCACAACTAGCCGAAGAAGACAAAATACTAGCCACACCGACATTATCTAAAATATTGCCTCCTCCTGTCCGCAAAATTATTGGTGATCTGTCAGATAGAGAAAGAGTATTGATAGGATTAGACTTACTCTATGAAGAATTGAGTGAAGAAGACTGGGAAGAGTAAAATATTACTGAACATAGTCAAAGCTTTAGTAATTTTAAAAAACAGTTTAAATAAATACCTTGATGTGATCAGCAATGAGTGACAAAGAGCAACAAGAGAAACTAAATCCACCAATTGGGGGTGTAGAGAAAATTCGCACAATGATCGAGGGCTTTGACGACATTAGTCATGGCGGCTTACCAGTTGGGAGAACAACCCTAGTCAGTGGCACTTCTGGTACAGGAAAAACTTTATTATCTCTCCAATTTCTCTATAATGGTATCACCTACTTTGATGAACCAGGAGTATTTGTAACCTTTGAGGAATCACCTAGCGATATCATAAAAAATGCCCATATCTTTGGGTGGAATTTACCACGACTAATTAAAGAAGGAAAACTATTTATTCTCGACGCATCACCTGATCCTGAAGGTCAAGATATCGTCGGTAATTTTGATCTTTCGGCTTTAATTGAGCGCTTACAATATGCGATTCGCAAATACAAAGCTAACCGTGTTTCCATTGACTCCATCACAGCAGTATTTCAGCAATATGAAGCTGTGGGAGTAGTACGACGGGAAATATTTCGGTTAGTAGCACGTCTTAAACAACTAAGTGTCACCACTATAATTACAACTGAGCGTGGTGAAGAATATGGACCTGTAGCGTCTTTTGGTGTAGAAGAATTTGTCTCTGACAATGTAGTAATTGTTCGCAACGTCTTAGAAGGAGAACGTCGCCGACGCACACTAGAAATTCTCAAATTGCGCGGTACGACTCACATGAAGGGTGAATATCCATTTACAATCACCAACGCAGGAGTCAACATTTTTCCGTTAGGCGCAATGCGTTTAACACAACGATCTTCAAATGTCCGCGTATCTTCAGGAGTCAAAACCCTGGATGAAATGTGTGGTGGTGGTTTCTTTAAAGATTCAATTATTTTAGCCACAGGGGCTACTGGTACTGGTAAAACCCTATTAGTCAGCAAGTTCATTCAAGATGGTTGTGTTGGCGGTGAGCGAGCCATATTATTTGCTTACGAAGAATCCCGCGCTCAACTGTCTCGCAATGCTTATTCTTGGGGAATTGACTTTGAAGAATTAGAAGACCAAGGGTTACTAAAAATAATTTGTACCTATCCCGAATCAACGGGATTAGAAGATCACTTACAAATTATTAAATCAGAGATTGCCGATTTTAAACCAGCCCGTATCGCTATTGATTCCCTTTCTGCGATGGCTAGAGGCGTTAGTAATAATGCTTTTCGGCAGTTTGTAATCGGGGTAACAGGGTATGCTAAACAAGAAGAAATTACTGGCTTCTTTACCAATACAAGTGACCAATTTATGGGGTCACATTCAATTACTGATTCTCACATTTCCACGATTACTGATACGATTATCATGTTGCAGTACGTAGAAATTCATGGAGAAATGTCGCGGGCGATTAACGTTTTCAAAATGCGGGGTTCATGGCACGATAAGGGGATTCGCGAGTACAATATTACTGCTGACGGGCCTAATATTAAAGACTCTTTCCGTAATTATGAACGAATTGTCAGCGGAGCGCCTACCCGCGTTAGCATAGACGAAAAGGCGGAACTTTCTCGCATTGTCAAACGTTTTGAAGACAAATAGAGTTCTGATCTTAACTTCGGTATAGTACTATATTTTTTGCTTCATTTAGTATCGTGCTATATTCTGTGTGGAGACAAGTTTTCTGCCGCTAGTATAGATTTTCGTGTGAGGAGATGCGGTGAAAGGACAGCAATTATTTTATAGTTTCTTACCTGGTGTAACAGCAGCGGTATTAACAACTCAGTCGGCTTGGGCTGGTACCGTAAAAGTAGGTGAGGTAAAGCTGGTGTCTTCTCCTAGTGTGTTGACTGCAAATGATGTGAAAACTTCGATCGCAGACAATATCAATAGGCAACTGCCTAATACTGCGGTTGACAGTTCTCCAGTTTTAGTACCTGCCCTTGATTTCAGGAACCTGAGTGAGAAACCTTTGGTTAACCATAGTGTTCCAGAAATGGCTGTTGTTAACAATGCCAAAGTACCGATAGAAAAAATATCAAAAACAGTTTTACCGGTTACGGCTACTGGTGGCAAGGTAGCACAGCTACCAGCAAAAAATAAATGTTTACAGGCAGGGCAGAAAAGCCAAGCAGCTTTGCTCCTAGCCTTAAGTGCCTGTTCACAAAAAAAGGCCACTATTAAGCGGGTAGCCCAGGTGACTGTTCCCACTGAATCGGGAACGCCTAATACTTCAGAGCCACCTAATCAAAATACAGAAACTGTCACCCCTGTACCAACAGGCTCTGTAGAGACTCCTGAACAACTCAATCCTAGTCATAATCCTCTGTTATTTCCGACTGAACCAGAGGAAGTGAGACTCCAGACAAATCAGCCAATTAGTTTGTCACAGGCTCTAGAACTGGCAAAGCGCAATAATAATGAGTTGCAGGTGTCAATATTGCAGCTGGAACGCAGTAAAGGCTCTGTCAGGGAGCAACAAGCTGCTTTGTTGCCAACTGTGGGATTGAGTGGCAGTGTCGCTAATAGTCGTAGTGCTTCTAGTACACTAGCAGCTACTCAACAACAGAAGTTGAATCCAAATGCCCCTGATGCCAGCGCTGATACTAGTTTCAGTGGCCAAGCACAACTGAGATATGACCTTTATACCTCTGGCAGACGGAATGCGGCGATTAGAGAGGCTGAGGAACAGGTACGCATTCAGGAATTGGATGTGGAAAGGCAAGTTGAGGACATTCGCTTGAATGTGGCTAGAGAATACTACGATTTGCAACAAGCAGATGAAAATGTACGTATTTCTCAGTCGGCTGTGCAGAATGCTGAGGCTAGTTTGCGAGATGCGAATGCTCTAGAGCGGGCTGGTGTAGGGACTCGGTTCGATGTGTTGCGATCGCAGGTAAATTTAGCTAATGCTCAACAAGACCTGACAAATGCTGTTTCCCAGCAACAAATTGCCCGTCGTCGATTAGCAACTCGCTTAAATATTCCCCAGTCAGTAAATATCAGCGCGGCTGATCCTGTACAATTGGCTGGTTTGTGGAACGAAACTCTGGAAAAGAGTATTGTTCTGGCTTATCAAAACCGTCCTGAACTACAACAGCAGTTGGCACAGCGTCAAATTAGCGAGCAACAAAGAAGACAAGCTTTGGCTGCTTTGGGACCACAGATTAGTTTAGTTGCCAGCTATGATCTGCTAGATGTGTTCAATGATAGTACCAGCGTTAGCGATGGTTATTCAGTGGGCGTGCAAGCCACCCTAAATTTATATGATGGGGGAGCAGCAAAAGCTAGAGCGTCTCAGGCAAAATCTAACATTGCGATCGCAGAAACTCAATTTTCTGAACAACGCAATCAAATTCGCTTTCAAGTAGAACAAGCCTATTCTACCCAGCGATCTAATCTAGAGAATGTGCAGACTGCTAATGTGGCTCTAGAACAAGCTAAAGAGGCTCTAAGATTAGCCCGTTTGCGATTCCAAGCAGGTGTAGGTACTCAAACTGATGTCATTAACTCAGAAAATGACCTCACAAGATCCGAAGGTAATCGTATTCGAGCAATTTTGGATTACAACCGCGCTCTGACTGAGCTACAACGCTTTGTTACCTCCAGAGCTTTTAATCAGTAACTCAAGTTGCTAGTCATCTAGTGTAGGCTGGTAACAGGTAATTGGTTAAATTTCTGTTAAAAGCAACAAAAAGCCTCATTGACAGTAAATAAACTGCAAAATGAGGCTTTTTAGTTGAAAAGGTTATATTTGGTACAGGGTAATAGGGGGCTGAATTCCTGACTCCTGACTCCTGACTCCTGATTCCTGAACTCCTTCTTCCCATGACTAAAGTAACATCAAAAGAAATCGCCCAGTTTCGCTCTCAATTAGCAGATGATCCCCAGGCTATGGAAGCGCTAGACTTGATTGAGGACTGTGAAGGGGACTTAGAAGATGCAGCCATGAGCCTAGCAATTCGGGCTGGACAAGAACCAGAACAAACAAATGCTGAGTGGTTGGAAGCTTTAGCAAAAAAATGGCGTGCTGTCATTTGTGAACAAGAATATCGAAATGACTTATTGAATGGCTCAATTGTAGAAATGATGGCACATTTAAAAACAATCCCTTCATTTCCGAAAATTTTGGCAACCCCAGTTTTGATATATATTATTCAGCAAGGCGTAAATAATTTTTGTGCGCCACTAGATTCGCTAAAATAACATTGGTGCTGATACGCTGTTAATTCAGGCAAACCTCAGTCAAATAACCATTTTAAAATCAATGAATTACCTTGTTGCCGTATTAGCAGACCGCATCCAAGCTGAATCTGCTTACTTAGGCTTAGAAAGAGAAGGCATAAATAGTACTATTCTCGGTAGAGGATACAAAACCGCTGACGAGTTTGGCTTAATTGACCCCAAAGAGCAAGCGCGAAAACAAGCAAAACTAATGTCATTCTGGTTAGTACCATTTGGCTTTTTTGCTGGTTTTACCTTCAGTTTAATTACCGGGCTAGATACCTTCGCTTGGGCTGGAGAAATTGGTAATCATGTCGTTGGTGGTTTATTGGGTGCCGGTGCTGGTGGGATGGGTAGCGTATTTGTTGGCGGTGGAGTTGGTTTAGTTGAAGGTGGTGGAGATGCTTTACCCTACCGCAACCGCTTAAATGCTGGCAAATACATAATTGTAGTTCAGGGTTCAGAAACTTTGACTCGCCAAGCTACTCGCATATTACGCCAGTTTGAGCCAGAAAATCTCCAAGGTTATGCAGAAACAAACTAATTAGTCAGTACTGAGTACCGAGTGCTGAGTAATGAATTTTTTTTTCCTCTTCCTCAATACCCATGTTACCTAACCGAGTGCTGAGTACCGAGTACTGAGTAATGAATTTTCTCCTCTTCCTCAATACCTATGTTACTCAACCGAGTGCTGAGTAATGAATTTTTTTCCCTCTTCCTCAATACCCATGTTACCTAGAGAAGAACTTTTAAAAAGTGTTGAAAACCGCGATAGTATAGCTCGTGTGATTGACCAGGCAGAGCAAGCTATTAAGACCTGGGAAGTAGTTTATACTGATTTTTTGTCTCCGCCAGAGTTGGCAGAAATTCAACGGGTATTTAGCCGATTAACAGAGGTGCATTTAGTGGCGTGGGGTGGATATCCCCAAGCTGAACGTCAAAGAATTGCGATCGCACGTTCTGAGTTACCTTTAGATCAATCTCAAGTTGCGATCGCAGCTTTAGAAATTGCGGGTAATTTCCTATTTGATACGGCCACTCACCGCGACTTTTTGGGGGCGATGTTGGG
The DNA here is from genome assembly GCF_051781005.1 of Anabaena sp. WFMT. NCBI lineage: Bacteria > Bacillati > Cyanobacteriota > Cyanophyceae > Nostocales > Nostocaceae > Anabaena > Anabaena sp. WFMT. Next base: position 50,456 of record NZ_JBPWOA010000026.1, read on the forward strand.
GACGGGAATTGTCCGCGAAAAGACGGGAGATATTATCGTCTTAGGAGAAAGAGGGTCTCAGGTAATAGTCGTCCCCGAATTGACAGAATTTTTGGAGATGAGTCTCCAGCAGGTGCGTTCAGTCCCTGTGAAAACCCAGCGAATTGATATCAACGAGTTAAAAATCCGCGAACCGAAGAAAAAAGAATTAACCACTGTGGAGGCTTCTTTACGTTTGGATGCGATCGCATCTGCCGGTTTTGGAATGTCCCGCAGCAAAATGGTGGATTTAATTGACTCTAATGATGTTCGTGTCAATTGGAAAGAAGTTACCCAAGCCAGTTTTCAACTCAAATCAGGCGATTTAATTGCCATTCGCGGTAAAGGACGTTTAGAAGTTGGCGAAATCGCCGTTACCAAAAAAGACCGTTACCGTATGCAATTGACTAGGTATATGTAGGAGTGGGGAATAGAGAACAGGGAATGGGTAATAGGTAATAATTTTTCCAATTACGAATTACGAATTACGAATTACGAATTACCCATTATTTTTAAACTGTTTTGCGATCGCACTTACCAGAGATTCCCTTGGTAAAAATCTGTGCATATTGACGATTAATTGATTTGCCCAACCACCGCTAACCACTGTCGAATCGCCTTTTTCTAAAGCTTGCAAAGCATCACGCACAACTGCTTCAGGAGTCGCTATTTTATTGTTTGCACCTGCCAACTTTGAAGGAAAACGAGCTTCTGTGAAAAAGTCTGTTTCTGTTGGCCCTGGACAAACTACCAAGACGTGGACACCATAATCACGATTTTCTGCCCACAATGCTTCACTAAAACTGAGAACAAAAGCCTTAGTTGCCGCATAAACAGAAAGATAAGGCATTGGTTGAAATCCGGCAATTGAGGAAACATTAATTATGCTACCAGAACGTCTTTGCCGCATTAAAGGTAGAAATTTGTGGGTTAAATCTACTAATGCCATAATATTCAATTGAATCATATTTAATTGCCGTTCTCCTTCCCGTTCGGCAAAATCGCCATAATCGCCAAAACCAGCGTTATTAACTAACAAATCAATTGTTAATCCCTTGGTTTTTATGGCATCAAATACCTCATTAGTGGCATTTGGTTCGGTCAAGTCTTTAGCTATAAATTCTACTTGTATTTTGTATTGCTGTTGTAATTGTGTGGCTATTTGGGTCAGTTTTTCTACGGAACGGGCAACGAGAACAAGATTAGTTTTGCGTGCGGCTAATTCTTCTGCAAAAGCTTTGCCAATTCCGCCAGATGCACCGGTAATTAAAGCTGTTGACATTTTAGATATTATCTGATTTATTCGCTCACCTTATTTATAGTAGCAACTCTTTTTCCCACTTGTTGTCAACAACAAAGGTTGATTTGAAAATCTATGGTAAGGATTCAGGATACAGAATAGAGAATTTAGAAGAAATAAGACTTTGACTATTATGCTTGTGTGAGAATCTCGAATCTGTTAATTCCTGATTTGACAATTCTAGGACTTACGCACCAGTCACGGAAAATCGTTCGCGAAGCGTGTCGAAGACATACCGCAGAGGACGCAGAGGACGCAGAAAAATAAGAGTTTGAGAGGTTTTTTGCGTAAGTCCTAAATTCTTCTGACTCCTGAATCCTTACAATCTATGTATTATTTTCAGCCACAGATGGGAATACTAGGTTTAGTAGAGATTAGGTATGATTTATGTTGGGTAAAATCAAATTTGCGGCTGTTTTTATCGCAGGTACAGCGGGGGTTTTGTGGGTTGTGAACTTGCCATACCCAATGATTCGCAAACCGGTGGCACAGGTAGCACCCTTGCTGCTGTTACCTAGCTTTATGAGTATGGATCATCACTATCGAGGTGCTATTGATTCTCTGGAACAAGCAGATCAGTTAATTAGTCGAGCCACTAGCACTGCGGATATTGAACTGGGTGGGGAAAAGGTCAAAGCTGCAAAAAAACACTTGGAGAATTTGCCAGTATGGTTTTTGGGTTACTATCCTCAACGTTATTGTAGCCTGTTCAGTTGTAGTTGGCAGTTTACTTTTGATGAATTTGAACAAGCACGACAACGAATAGCGCGATTAGATGCTGTAGTTTTCCAAGACAAAAATGCTTTGATTCCTTTGAATGATGCAAGAAAAGCTTTATCAGATGCAAAACAGCAATATGAACAAGCTACAACTACAAAAGATAGAGAGAAAGCGATCGCATCCTGGCAAACAGCTATAGATCAATTAGAGGAAATTTCTCGACAAACTCTAGCTGGGAGAACGGCACAAACTCAACTCATAGCCTATAAACGCGATTTTCAAAATGCGCGGGTTGGTAATTTTATTGCTGCTGCCCAAGAATTTGATTTAGAAGCGCAAAAAATACAACCAACAAAATCTCAAACTGCATCAGAATTATGGCTACAAGCAATTAACCGACTCGAACAAGTTCCCAATGATAATCCCCGCTATTTAGATGCACAAAAATTAATTGCTGCATATCAAGTTAAACAAAAAGTTGTGAGTGATACGAGTAGTGGGACATATATTGAAGGGGCAAAGCAGTTTGCTTTAGCGGCTGCAAAAGCGTCCCAAAATCCGCCCCATTCGGCGCTTGAGTGGCAACAAATTGGTAATTTATGGGAAAAAGCGATCGCACAATTGGAAAGAATTCGAGTTGAAGAACCAAGTTATGTGGAAGCACAAAGGTTATTAGCACAGTATCAAACTAACTTGGGAATTATCGAAAATCGTCGCCAAATTGAAAATACTTCTCAGGAAATTCTCAACCAGGCTAATAGCGAAATTCAAAGATTGATTGCTTCTCCACCAACTGATAAAAATGAAATGAAAGCCGAAATCCAGGGAATAATAACTCGTTTAAATACTATTAAAACAGGGACAACTTCTTACACGGAAGCACAGCGATTATTGACATTGGCAAATCAAAAAATTCAGCAAATAAAGTAATTGATGGTGTTGATCTGATAATTGCTTTTTGTAAATGAGGGTTATTATGAAGTGTGCATAAGCTTTATAATAGAAAAAGTAGTATTGGCATTTGCTGTCAATAAACGCTTCATAATAAAAAAAATTAAGCCGGACTTTAAATAAATTCCATGAGTCAAACTGCGATCAATTTAATTGCGATATCTGTCTTTTTCATCACCCTCTCAACTCTGTTAGGCCCCTTGATACACCTGTCACCGACAGTACCAGCTTTAGTAACTGTGGCGTTTTTGGGTGTTGCGACTTTGGATAATTTCAGCTTTCAGGGGAAGGGAGGGACAGTAGTATTAGATTGGTTAGCGCGATTTTCTCCAGAATACCGCGATCGCATTTTACATCATGAAGCAGGTCATTTTCTCGTCGCTCACCTGTTGGGGATTCCTGTCACCGGCTACACTCTCAGTGCGTGGGAAGCTTGGAGAATAGGACAACCAGGACAAGGTGGGGTGATTTTGGAAGATAGCGAAATTGCCAAACAATTGGAAAAAGGGAAAATTACAGTCTCGATGTGCGATCGCTATTGTAATATTTGGATGGCAGGAATTGCTGCGGAAATGTTGGTTTTTAAATCTGCTGAGGGTGGTGGTGATGATAAAGCTAAGTTAAATCAATTTTTAGCAGCTTTGGGTTTTGAAGAGAATGTTTTTGAGCAGAAACAACGTTTTTATTTGCTGCAAGCTAAAAATTTGATTCAGGAAAATTGGGAGAATTATCAAAATTTAGTGGAAGCAATGAGAAAAGGGGTTAATGTTGAAGAATGTAAAAAGGTAATTGGTGAAATGAGTATATAATCGAGTGATCAGATTCCCCACTTCTTTTGATATCATGTAAATAAATTGTGAATTGAACTCAGAACTCAGGGATCTTGTTATTCATAAATGATTTAGGGTTACTATAGAATTTATCTATTGAGGACAGGGAAAAATGTATCAAACAGATCCGCCACTTTCCCCGAAAGAAACATTACCCACAATGTATGATCTACCCAGTGAAGATCCAGAGGAGAAAGGTTTGCCAGATCAATTTCATTTATTGCAACCACAATTGTTATCAGCAACATTTACTCCTGCTAATTATAAGACTGAGGAAATATTTACAGCCAGTGACATGAATCTGTATTATGATTCTCGTCATCCATTGTGGTATAAACGCCCTGATTGGTTTGCGGTTTTGGGTGTACCTTATTTGTATGGTGATCAGCAAGATTTAAGATTAAGTTATGTAGTTTGGCAAGAAGGAGTTAATCCTTATATTGTGGTAGAATTATTATCACCAGGAACAGAAAAAGAAGATTTAGGTCAAACATTGCGAGATGTGGAAAAACCACCTGGTAAATGGGAAATTTATGAGCAGATTTTAAGAGTACCTTATTACGCAATTTTTGATCGTTATCAATCTGAATTTAGAATGTTTCAATTAAATGGCGATCGCTATACTGAAGCAACTTTATCAAATTCCCGGTTCTGGATACCCAGTATAGAATTAGGTTTAGGAGTTTGGCAAGGTAGTTATAAAAATGTAAATATGCCTTGGTTACGTTGGTATGATAAAGATGGGAATTGGGTGTTAACTCCCACAGAACAGGAAAGGCAACGTGCAGAACAGGAGAGACAACGCGCAGATCAAGAAGAACAACGCGCGGATCAAGAAAGACAACGTGCAGATCAAGAAAGACAAAAAACAGAAAAATTAATTGCACAATTGCGATCGCTTGGTCTTGAACCTGATTTAGATTAGACTGATTTTTTGATTTATTATCTGCTATTGTCCTCTTCCTGGTTTACAATCTGCAAAACCTAATGCTTCTGTATCCAGGAAACTGGCTATGGCCATTTCAATAACGGCCTCAACTGGATACTCGGATTCAGTTGCACGGGCAATTAAAGCTGCTCTAATTTTTTCCGGTAAGCGTTCTAAGATGATTGCAGCATCAGAAGCAGAAAGTTGTTCCAACGGTTCTACTTGCGTAACTTTACTGTTCGGTTGGTATTTAAATCGCATCTAATATTACTTTAGCCTGGATTTTTGGCGTTGCTGAATTGAGGTATAAAAATCAAAAATTCCATTTCTCAAACTCTTACTCTTTGCGCCACCCTTCTCTACGAGAGGCTACGCCAACGGGAACGCTTTCAGCGAACTGCGCCTCTGCGTGAGACAAATTCATACTTTCATTCACCAACGCCGGATTTTTAGATCAGATTCTTTTGCCGCCATAAAAAAAAGAAAGCGGATTGCAGAGCAATTATCTCACAAATCTGGTTTTCAACTCTGCTGAGTGTGGATTCTTCACAAATCCCCCTGATTCTAACTGTGGGGAATTTTCAAGACTATCAATAATCTTCAATATGATATCCAGCTGCAACAATTACCTGTTTGATTGACTCTTCAGAAGCGATAGATTCAGAAGCTGTGGGTTCAACAGTAACAGTTTTAGCCTGGACATCAACATCAACTTTGGCATCAGGCATCATCGTGTGGATAGACTCAGTAATAGTTTTTGCACATTTATCACCAGCAAGATTCGATACTTTCATTTTCAGAGCCATACATGACCTTTTTTTTAATATAATCCTTCACTAAATAAGTATCATTGATTTAAGCAAGTTTAATCATCCTACTAGAGTTATATAAATTTCATGAAAGGTATCAGCTATTGGAGATAGGTAGTTTTTGTAAACAAAGACCACTCTAAACGCTGAAGCAGTGGCTTTTAAGATACTTTCCCGAATATTTTTGCCAAATTAAGATACTTCCATTGGCAAGCAATTGAAACAAAATGCAAAAATAGAATAATGCTGCTTTTGCAAATATAGCGGTTTCTGATTAACCTAACTTGCTTTGTGTAATAGAGAATGTAGAGACTTGTAGAATATAAGTCTTTGGCCTGTGTAACTGTTCCTTTGATTAAAACTATTTTTGTAATTACTCATGTCTTCAACTCCCCAGTATCTTAGCGGTAACGATATTCGCGCTTTATTCCTTGACTTCTACACCCAACGGGGACACCAAGCGCTTCCGAGTGCTTCCCTGGTTCCAGAAGATCCTACTGTGCTGCTGACTATTGCGGGGATGTTACCGTTTAAACCGATATTTCTGGGACAGCGGACACCGGAATTTAAACGCGCTACGACTTCTCAGAAATGTATACGTACCAATGATATCGAAAATGTGGGACGGACAAAGCGCCATCATACATTTTTTGAGATGTTGGGAAATTTTAGCTTTGGTGATTATTTTAAAGCACAAGCGATCGCATGGGGTTGGGAAATATCAACTCAAGTTTTTGGGATTTCTCCTCAAAATCTCGTTGTCAGTGTGTTTGAGGAAGATGACGAAGCTTTTGCAATTTGGCGCGATAATATTGGTGTCACCGAAAAACGCATCAAGCGCATGGGTGCAGATGATAACTTTTGGGTATCTGGCCCCACTGGACCCTGTGGCCCTTGTTCGGAAATTTATTACGATTTTCACCCAGAATTAGGTGATGATAACATTGATTTAGAAGATGATACCCGATTTATCGAGTTTTATAACTTGGTATTCATGCAATATAATCGGGATGCTTCGGGAAATTTAACGCCGCTGCAAAATCAGAATATTGACACAGGAATGGGTTTGGAAAGAATGGCGCAAATCCTCCAAAAAGTGCCAAATAATTATGAAACAGATTTGATTTTCCCGATTCTCGAAACTGCGGCAAAAATTGCCAAGATTGATTATCATCAAAGTGATGAAAATACCAAGATTTCTTTAAAAGTAATTGGTGATCATGTCCGTTCTGTTGTTCACATGATCGCTGATGAAATTCGTGCTTCTAATGTTGGTAGAGGTTATGTTTTACGGCGTTTGATTCGTCGCGTAGTTAGACATGGGAGATTAATTGGTATTTCTGGAGAATTTATTAACCAAGTTGCAGAAACAGCAATTTCTCTTTCTGAATCAGTTTACCCCAATTTGCGAAAAAGAGAAGCTGCGATTAAAGCGGAATTGCAACGGGAAGAAGTCAATTTCTTGAAAACTTTAGATAGAGGAGAAAAGCTGTTATCTGAAATTATCTCAACCGTAAAACAGCAAGGACAAAAATCTATTACTGGTGAAAGTGCTTTTACTCTCTATGATACCTACGGTTTTCCATTAGAATTAACCCAAGAAGTTGCAGAAGAAAATAATCTGACTGTTGACGTTGAAGGTTTCAATGCAGAAATGCAAAAACAGGTAGAACGGGCAAAATCTGCACACGAAACTATTGATTTAACTGTGCAAGGTTCTTTAGATAAACTTGCAGAACATATCCACTCGACAGATTTTATCGGTTATACCGCAACAGCAACAACAGCAAAAATCGAAGTTTTGTTAGTTTCAGGTGTTTCCGAGGAAGCAGCAGAAGCAGGAACAGAAGTACAAATTGTTTTAGATAAAACTCCTTTTTACGCTGAATCGGGTGGACAAATCGGAGATAAGGGATATATTTCCGGTGACGGTGTTTTAATCAGAATAGAAGATGTGAAAAAAGAATCTGATTTCTTTATTCATTTCGGACGCATTGAAAGAGGTACAATTAGAATTGGTGATCATGTCACCGCACAAATTGACACCGCTTGTCGTCGTCGCGCTCAAGCTAATCATACAGCAACTCATTTATTACAAGCTGCATTAAAGAAAGTTGTTGATGAAGGAATTTCTCAAGCTGGTTCTTTAGTTTCTTTTGATAGATTGCGGTTTGATTTTAACTGTCCCCGCGCTTTAACTGCTGAGGAAGTTCAACAAATTGAAGAATTAGTAAATACTTGGATTTCGGAAGCTCATACTGCTAAAATAGAAGTACTGCCTATAGCGGAAGCAAAAGCTAAAGGTGCAGTTGCCATGTTTGGGGAAAAGTACGGTGATGATGTGCGCGTGATTGATTTCCCTGGTGTGTCAATGGAACTGTGCGGGGGAACCCACGTTAGCAATACTGCGGAAATTGGCGTTTTCAAGATTATTTCGGAAGCGGGAGTAGCTTCTGGGGTAAGAAGAATAGAAGCGGTTTCTGGTGCAGCGATATTGGATTATTTGAACGTGCGTGATAAAGTGGTTAAAGATTTGAGCGATCGCTTTAAAGTCAAACCAGAAGAGATACCCGACAGAATCACAACTCTACAAACCGAACTCCGCAACAGCGAAAAACAAATCGAAAGCCTGAAAGCACAGATAGCCATAGTCAAATCTGACAGCTTATTACAGACTGCGGAAAGCGTAGGTGAACATAAGATAATTATCGCCCAAATGGAAGACGTGGACGCAGAATCATTAAAAGCTGCTGCGGAAAGATTATTGCAAAAAATCGGTAACGGTGCGGTGGTTTTAGGTTCAGTTCCCGAAGCCGGGAAAGTGAGTATAGTTGCAGCTTTCAGCCCCGAAGTGAATAAGAAAGGTATACAAGCTGGAAAATTTGTCGGGAATATAGCTAAGATTTGCGGTGGTGGTGGTGGTGGAAAACCCAATTTAGCCCAAGCTGGGGGAAGAGACGCAAGTAAGTTACCGCAAGCTTTGGAAACTGCGAAAACTGAATTGCAAACATCTTTAAGTTAGCATTTTGTGGGGTAGGCATCTTGCCTGCCCTACCAGAAATCACTGAAGCGTATATACTTTTTTGGTATGCTATTTTTTTAACATCCTTTCAAGGGCATCGGTGCAACATCCTGACCAATATTTTATGAGTATTAACGCTTTTGTTGATAATGGGTATGCCCCAGGTAGAGAGTTTTGTGAGAAATTTCTGTCTAGTAGTGAGTTTACAGTTGAAACTCTCCAGCTTATTTCATCAGGAACAAGTCGGCTTAAAAAGAACGAAGTAGCTGGACATATAGCTAATGCCCTAGAAAAAGGTAAACTTACTCCAGAAGATATTTTACTTCCATACGTAAAACAGTCAAAAACATGGTTGAGTTTAAAATTAGGTTCATCTACTATTACTCAAAATCTAAATTCTGCTAAATTGCTGTTAACTGAATTTGGCAAAGATGGTTGGTATGGACCAATTGAGGAAGCAAGTCAACCCAAGAAGAAATGGTATATCCGAATTTATAGAATTGTCGATAATGTTCGGCGAGGAACTGGAACTGCTAGTAAACTCGATGAACGCTATATTCGCTGGTCTGTCATTGCTGAGGTAGGTAAAGATTATGTAGCTTTATCCTGGGACGGATTTACTTATAGTTCAACTACAGATGAACATATAGAACAACGTACTCAATTCCCTTTCTGGAATCATATTCATAGATTTTTTGATGAATTAGCTATTCATTGCCAAGCTCACTGGACACATCCTAATCTCCACAATCTTGTTCTGCATGATATGTGGGATAAATATCTTAATAAATCAATAAATGGTGTTCTCTATAAATGGAAACACTTAAAGATTCGAGCAGAAGCGTCAGGACTTGCTATAAATGCTCAAAGTTCTGGAATTCAAGAAATTGATGTTAGGGGATTACAAGCTCTATCGCAACAGTTAGCTTATTCTGTTTTAAATATACTTGGGTTGTCCGGTGATCCGGAAAAGATGAACAATGCTGAAGATGCGATTTTGTTAACTTTGATCAAAGAGTGGGGTACTAAATCTTATGAATTTGAACTGGACAGAGAATTAATGGCGAATGAAGTAGAGACAGACAGATTAAAAAAGGTTAAATTAAAACATCTTTTCAAAGCATACTGCTATTTCGGACTCAAACCAAACTCTACAACCCAAGATTCTCTTCAACACCTCAAGTGCTATTCAGGGTACTATGGTGGTAGTACCTCTGTTCTTGAATTTCTGCTAAAAGAACTTGGATTCTAAGGCTAAAGTTATGACTAGCTTCATCCACAAGGGTCATTTGGACTTCTTATCTGAAAATCAGAAGGCTGAACTGAGTAAGCATTTTATGACGGCATCAACAACAGCAATGCCGCATCAACTTGCTGTGCGATTGGGTATAGAATACTCTAAAGCTCTGGCACTCTTAGCAGACCTTGAAGCTAAAGGAATGTGTGAAATGACACTTCTCATATATCATAATTGTGAGCAAGATTTCCCTGTAGATGCAATTCCTTATGGAACAGGGTTTCCCGATTTACCTTGGACTTGTCCGCATTGTGAAAGTATTGTAGAAAGTTATGATGAGCTATCTTTTGATCTTATGGCGATATCTCAGCAACCGATTGAATTTGTTTAATTGAATCATGCCAAGTCAAGATGAACTTGTGGAATTTATAACTAATGCTATGGATTTACTGGAGCCAGGAGATCCAGCATTAAATAAACTAATTCCTTATTGTTATAAAGCAGATAATAACCTTTCTAAATATTTAGATAAACTTAAGACATTTACAGAAATAAAAAAGCCTACACGGAACCAAACACAGGAAGCAGGGAAACTTCTAGAACAGATTGTACTTTTATCGTTTAAAGGACTAAAAGGAGTACAAAGCATGAAGAGTTTTCAATCCGCAGGACCTCAATATGATTTATTAGTAACTGGGGATGATATTTACTGGAAAGGAGTGACTAAAACTTTATATCTTGAATGGGAAAATAGAAATATAGTAATTGAGGCAAAAGCCACAAAAGATCCTTTACCAGATAAACAATTTGCTAGATTATGTAGCATAATGGAACACAATTTGATAGGTGCTGGTCTTGGAATTTTTGTTACATTAAATGGAGCAACAGGCTTTCCTAAACGAAATAATCCAAGGCAAAGAGCAGTTAGTGATTGTAGACTTCGCCAGATAGTTTTTCATGCCAGAACTAAAAAAATAATCGTAGTTCTAGATAAAGAAGATTTATTTGAGTTAAGAAAAAATGTGACTTTAATTGAAGTATTAACCAGAAAAATAAGAGATTTGTCAGAATTAAGTGGTCTTCCTACTACTCCTGTTGAAAATTGCCAGGAAATAGATTTACCTGCACATTTAAAAAGTCTTTACGAAGATAATTAATTATCATCAATCTTATCATTTATTTAGGTAAAGTTAATAGAGGATTAAAACATCATGACTCTTGCACAAGAAACACGCTACTATTCACCTGAAGAATACCTAGAATTAGAGGTAAACTCAGAAATACGTCATGAATATATTGATGGATTAATTATACCAATGACAGGCGGAACACCAAATCATAACCAACTTGCCCTTAATTTCAGCGGCACACTCAATTATCTTCTCAAACGGCAACCTTATCAAGTCTTTATTACAGATCAACGTCTTTGGATTCCTGACAAACAAATTCACACTTATCCTGATGTTATGATTGTGAAAAATCCCTTAATTTATGAAGAAGGAAGAAAAGACACTTTAGTAAATCCTGTGATGATTGCAGAAGTATTATCCAAATCTACCAGCAGCAAAGATAGAGATGAAAAATTTGCAGCTTATCGCACAATTACCACATTACAAGAATATATTTTAATTGATCAATATACAATGCACATTGAACAATATTTTAGAACTGATAATAACAAATGGATATTTTCAGAATTTGTAGATGCAGATGAAAATTTAAATTTAGCTTCCATTCCCTGCCAAATCACTCTCGCAGATATTTATGATAAAGTTGATTTTAATACAGAAGAATAAAAAACTCCCAACTCAATCTTACTCTCCCCGCCTCTGCGCCTCTGCGTGAAATAATCATAATTCAAGCTACCAAAGGAGTCAATAGAAATGAGTCGCATCAATCCGTACACATTACAGTTACAAATTACCAGAATGTTTGAACAAGGGCAATCATTCTTTGCTATCACCAAAGTACAAGAATGGTTGCAAGAACGCCAACACAACCCAGCAGACTACGAGATTATTTTCCACAAAAAACCTGCACCTCCTGGTTCTAAAGAAGTGATGGTCATAGAAATAGAACTAAAACGCAAAGATGGACAACCCGTAGATCCTTGGTTACAAGAACAAGCCAATTTACACGCTTAGTTAACAGCTAGATTAAAATTCCCAATATCCAGGTTTGCAATTTGCGGAATGTGTGCTGATATCTCTGTATTCAGCAAAACACCATTCAAAAGCATATAAATGACAACTCATCAACGTTGGGTTTTTGCGTTTTGGGTTTATTTGGGAATTTTACTTTCTATTTTTATCTCAGCTTACCTCCGTATCATGCCTACGGAACTTGCAATATTCTCCCATTACGACACAATTATGCATTTTCTTTTATTAGGAATTGCAGCTTATCTCGGTCATCAAGCATTAAATCAACGTAAGTTTAAAATATTTAATATTCCTTTACCTCTTGCACCATTCATAGTCTTATTAGTTTCTATAGTTGATGAGATAGTACAATCTTTTGTACCTTATCGTAGTGCTGATATTACAGATTTAGCTGCTGATATTTTGGGTATTATTGTATTTACTTGGTTGGCGGAAAAATTCCCAAAATTACTAACATGAATAATATCAATCTTTGGACATCATCAGAACACGCTTTACGCTATTTAGAAAAAGCAGATAAAATACCCCACCGCACTGAAGGGGAAGCTGTTTTGTTAGCACAAGTTCCTCAAAATATTAAACGCATACTTGACTTAGGAACTGGAGACGGACGCTTATTAGCATTACTCAAACTTGACCGTCCCCACATGAACAGCATAGCAATTGACTTTTCTCCCACTATGATAGAAGCCGTCAAAAATAGATTTTATGAAGATAAAACAGTGCAAGTTATCAGCCATAATTTAGATGAACCTTTACCAGATTTAGGTTTATTTGATGCAATTGTTTCTAGTTTTGCTATTCATCATCTCATCCACGAACGCAAACTTTCTTTGTATGCAGAAATTTTCCAACGTCTTGAACCAGGTGGTATTTTCTGTAACTTAGAACACGTAGCTTCGTCAACACCCACGGTACATGAAAAGTTTTTACAAGCACTCAGTATCGAAATAGAAAACGACGACCCCTCAAATAAACTTTTAGATGTGGAAACACAACTGGTTTGGTTAAGAAAGATTGGTTTTACAGATGTTGACTGTTACTGGAAGTGGCTAGAATTAGCCCTATTGATAGGGGTAAAAGCAAAAGACACCACACTATCACCCCATCACATGAATCAAATTGCCGATGTATATTCTTAGCGTTAGAGCTATTTAGGTTGATAACAGGCAAAATATCGCTGCTGAAATCTAGAGAGAGAGATTTTGATAGGTTTTCCTCATTTATCAATACAAATGTTCTAATATTCTCCCTGATTCAGCAACGTTATTCATTACCAACAGCATTCTCAAAAATTCCTTCGCAAGATTCTTTGATCCCCCCTTATCAGCTGCCACATACAGTCCTAAACTGTAGATGAGAGTTGAAAGGCAGTTCGGAGAAATTTTGTGAAAAAAGTCTTAGCAATCATTCTTGGTGGGGGTGCGGGTACTCGGCTTTATCCGCTAACCAAACTCCGTGCTAAACCAGCAGTACCAGTTGCTGGTAAGTACCGCTTAATAGATATCCCTGTTAGCAACTGCATCAATTCAGAAATTTTTAAAATCTATGTGTTGACACAATTCAACTCAGCTTCTCTGAATCGTCACATTGCCCGTGCTTACAATTTTAGTGGTTTCAGCGAAGGTTTTGTAGAAGTGCTGGCTGCACAGCAAACACCAGAAAATCCTAACTGGTTCCAAGGTACGGCTGATGCAGTGCGTCAGTACATTTGGATGTTACAGGATTGGGATGTAGAAGAATTTCTAATTCTTTCTGGTGATCACCTGTATCGCATGGATTACCGCCAGTTTATCCAGCGCCACAGAGATACTAATGCGGATATTACTCTTTCTGTGATTCCTATTGACGATCGCCGTGCTTCGGATTTTGGTTTGATGAAAATCAACGATGCGGGTAGGGTGATTGACTTTAGTGAAAAACCCAAAGGTGACGATTTAGCCCAAATGCGTGTCGATACGACCGTACTGGGATTGACAAAAGAACAAGCCGCATTACAGCCATATATCGCCTCTATGGGGATTTATGTCTTTAAAAAAGATGTTTTGATCAAGTTATTGAAAGAATCTTTAGAACGGACTGATTTTGGCAAAGAAATTATCCCTGATGCGGCAAAGGATCACAACGTTCAGGCGTATCTCTTCGATGACTATTGGGAAGATATTGGAACAATTGAAGCATTTTATAATGCCAATTTAGCTCTAACTCAGCAACCAATGCCGCCCTTTAGCTTCTACGATGAAGAAGCTCCAATTTACACCCGTGCGCGGTATTTACCTCCCTCGAAGCTGCTAAATTGCCAAATCACAGAATCAATGATTGGCGAAGGTTGCATTTTGAAAAATTGCCGGATTCAGCATTCAGTGTTGGGAGTGCGATCGCGGATTGAGTCAGGATGTGTGATTGAAGAATCCCTGCTCATGGGTGCAGATTATTACCAACCATCTGTAGAACGCCAATGTAGCCTAGAACATGATGATATCCCTGTAGGCATTGGAACAGACACCATTATTCGTCGAGCCATCATTGATAAAAATGCCCGCATTGGTCACAATGTGAAAATTATCAATAAAGACAATGTGCAGGAAGCCGAACGTGAAAAGCAAGGCTTTTTCATCCGGAGTGGTATTGTAGTCGTTCTCAAAAATGCTGTAATTGCTGACGGTACAATCATCTAAAAGTCCTGAGTTATGAGTTATGAGTCATAAGTTATGAGTAATTGAATTATGGATCAAACTTCTAATTATTCTTCACTCCTAACTTCTCACTCAACACTCCCAAATTTGCACTCGGTACTTAGTACTCATAACTTGGTACTCTTCTTGCTGATTGGTCTTCCTGGTAGCGGTAAGTCAACATTGGCAAAACAATTACTGACGCAATGCCCCCAGATGCAGCTAATTTCTACAGATGCCATCCGGGGGCAACTCTTTGGTTCCCAAGCAATTCAGGGGACATGGCTGTTGATTTGGCGGGAAATAGAACGGCAATTTCAGCAAGCCACAACTGTAGGTATCCCCACTATTTTCGATGCCACCAACGCCCAAAGGAGAAATCGCCGTGAAATCATAGAATTAGCCCGTGATTTGGGCTTTACACACATTACAGGGATATGGGTGAGAACTCCAGTCTGGATGTGTTTAGTACGTAATCAAAAACGCGATCGCCAAGTTCCTGAAGAAATTATTTTGCGAATGCACCGTCAACTCCGGGATGCGCCCCCCAGCTTAGAAGAAGGACTAGATAGACTGATTTGCTTTCCAAAATGGTGAGAGTACGGGAATTGCGCTGAGACTGTGAGCGACAACCACACTTGATTTCCAATATTATTTGTTAATTTAATATCAGAATCTTTTGCCTATA
Organism: Anabaena sp. WFMT; assembly: GCF_051781005.1. Lineage (NCBI taxonomy): Bacteria > Bacillati > Cyanobacteriota > Cyanophyceae > Nostocales > Nostocaceae > Anabaena > Anabaena sp. WFMT. The sequence continues at coordinate 65,796 of NZ_JBPWOA010000026.1, forward strand.
TATCTGGCAAACTGCAAATCTCAAATCTTAGAAAAAAACATAACCTAAATTTTTACAGGAGGCTGGTAGATGGCTGCAACCGACTTCAAAGACTATTACTCAATTTTAGGAATCAGTAAAACTGCCACTCCAGAAGAAATTAAACAAGCTTTTCGTAAACTAGCCCGCAAGTTTCACCCGGATGTTAACCCAGGTAACAAGCAAGCAGAGGCAAAATTTAAAGAAGTTAATGAAGCTTACGAAGTTTTATCTGACCCAGATAAGCGTAAAAAGTACGACCAATATGGTCAATACTGGAAACAGGCTGGTGAAGGCTTCCCTGGAGGTGGTGCTGGTGTTGATATGAGTGGCTTCGACTTCAGTCAATACGGCAGCTTTAATGATTTTATCAATGAGTTATTTGGTGGTGCTGGCCCACGCACAGGAAAACAAAGTTACTCTTATCGCACTTCTACAAGTAGAGCAGGTGGTGGCTTTGGTGGTGTTAATGATTTTGGTTTTCAAGATGCAGGTGCTAGTGCTACCCAAGATACCGAAGCTGTGATCAGCTTAACTTTTGCTGAAGCTTTTGCAGGTGTCCAAAAACGCTTCGGTTTAGGTAATGAAACAATTGATGTTCGCATTCCTTCCGGGGCTAAATCTGGAACTCGTCTGCGGGTGCGGGGTAAGGGTCCAATCAACCCCATGACTCAACAACGGGGAGATTTGTATTTAAAGGTGGAATTGCAACCCCATTCTTTTTTCCAACTGGAGGGTGATAATTTAGTTTGTGAAGTGCTAATTACACCGGATGAGGCTACCTTGGGTGCTTCTATTGATGTACCCACACCTGATGGTAATGTAAATGTTAAGTTGCCGGCAGGAGTACGCTCTGGTCAATCCCTACGTTTACGTGGTAAAGGCTGGCCTCTGGCTAAAGGTGGACGTGGTGATCAGCTTGTAAAAGTTGCGATCGCACCTCCAAAAGACCTCAGCCCACAAGAGAGGGAATATTATGAAAAAATCCGGGCTATCCGTACCTATAATCCCCGCAGTCATTTGGCACAAGTTAAATTATAACCAATTTTTAACTGAACCAATTTCGCTAAACTAAAAAACTGCTATGTCAGGTTACACACATAGCAGTTATAAATTAGGGAACTGAGATTTGAGACTCTCAGCTCTTTTCATATTTAATTTTTACGCTTACTGAATAAATCTATAAATCTATCCTTTCACTGTCACTTTATGTTGTAAGCGTTTGAATAATGAAGTCATACCACAAGCACCTACTGCTAACACACCTAAGATCATGTTAGATTCGGGAACACTCCTATTAGCTAATCTATAGGTGTGGTTATCTGTTTCAAAAGCAATACCGTTTGAACGCATCACAACTCGGTCAAATTTTTCGCCTGCGTCACCGACAAGATTGATAAACATATTAGCTTGAGTGCTAGTCCAGCTACCATCAGCTACAGCAGTTGGCACATCTGAGCCACTAAAAGACTTTAACAACTGATCACCGTTGTAAATGTCAATAAAGTTGTAATTATCCAATGAGCCTGCATAAAAACCGAAGTAATCAATAGCTTCTTTGAAGTTAATATTAACAAATCCACTGTTGCCTGCAACATTACTACCTGATGGAGCAATTGTTAGAAATTTTGTATCATCCCCATAAGGTGAAGCATATTGACCAGACTTACTGCCTTGAACAATGTTAGTAGTAATATTGGAGTAGGTAACAAAACCATTTGGGTCATTTGCTGTGCCATCATCAAAGGTGATGGTTTTTGTATCAGAGTAGCTAGAGAACATACCACCGCTTTTTGTCATGCTAACAGCACTAGCTGGATTTGCGCTCAGGACTACAGCAGTTGTTCCGAGTAAAGCCAAGGATAATTTTTGCAGCATTCTAAACAAGTAACCTCTAAATAAGTATCAACTGGATGGAAACAGATTTTTTCTGAAAACCTAGCTATGAATAAGCTGGATTTATGACTTCAAAGACATAGAAACAAGGATTATCTGTCTTGTCTATGATTTGACTTTTGCAAGCCGCAAAAGATTAATCTCTCTTGAAGCTCTATGATATTATCTTGATGCTTATTGATATAAAAATATACTGTACTTATACGGATATATTCTTAAAGATTAAGTGAAGACTATTGGCTGCAATTGTGAAAGTATTTTGAGTAGGAGATAGGATAAATTTTGTACAAGAAAGTCAGTTTATATTTATAGCTATATTTACGTAATTTTTTTATTAAGTAGGTCGGGTTAAAAATTGTTGTTATAACGAAGCAGAATACAGAAGGCAGAAGGGAAAAGGTTTTTGGGCAACTTTACTTTTTTTACATTCTACGGTTTTTTTGCGCCTTTCTACTTAGACAAAAATTTAGCACCGAATTTTTGCAATTAATTCTGTAAAATTACTTAATACACAGTCAATCCCAGATTTTTATCTTAGTAAAGACGGCGCAAGTAAACCCACCATTGAAGGAGGCAGGAGGCTTTCTTAGAGGAGGGATTCAAACCCATCTCTAATTGAAGACCGCCAAATCTGAGATTGTGGCGGGGGGACTTCAACCCAAATGGTCGGGGCAAAAAGGCTTTATTCTTAATTAAAAATTTTCCCTTCTGCCTCGCCCGAAGGCTGTTAAAGTCGGGGAAAATCTGTGATTTGAAACCTTTGTCAAAGGTATGGGTATTTACGCCGTCTTGTATCCGGACTTTTCAGTAGAAGTCAAAAACCGAAACTATACCACCTTTGCCATTAACATCGTCCGAAACCCTTCTATCATCTCTGGTGTCGCTTGGGTAGTTTGCCATGATGGACGTGCAATCAAGCGATAGCTTCGCTCGCCGCAGGCATCGCACCAAGCACTCAATTTTGGATAGCCATCCAAGGAAACATCTCCTTTCGGCAACCAGGTTACTATACTTCCCGCTACAGCCTCGGCTAAAGTTAAGTTCTTACTACCAAAGTATGGACGATGATCAAGTAGATTCTCGAACAAGTTTAGTGCTGTAGCAATTTTTTGTTTTGTTTGCTCAATTTGTTCTGGATCTCCTCCAGGCAAGCCTAACATCACTGGCATCAGTGGAGTAATGTCCGGTAATAGCTCATTGACACTTACCATTTCCACCATTCGCACAATTGCTAAATCTTTTGCATCTTTTGGCAACATTGCCGGAGTTGGATATTTCACTTCTAAATAATCTAGAATTGCCAAAGACTCCACCATTGTAAAACCGTCATCGACTAAAGCTGGAATGTGGTGGAAAGGGCTAATCGCTAAAAAATCTGGTTTAAACTGCTCTCCATTCAGTTTTACTTTTACCAGTTCAAAATCTAACCCTTTTTCTATGAGAGTAATCCAGACTCGGCGTGAGTTTGGAGAAATTGGTTCATGATAAAGTTTGAGCATGAGAAAACCTAAACATAATGCCGATTTTGCACTCTACCTTAATTGAATTGCTCTAACAATCTTTCTAAAGTCGCATTATGATTTAAAAATGAAAATAAATGCCTATAAAGCAATTTTCCATCTTTATCTAACACAAATTGTGCTGGCAAAGGCGCTCCTAAAGCTTGTCCTACTTGATAAGTCCGAAATGTATGACAACTAGGGTCACTTAATAAAGGCATTTTTAAGCCTAAGTCTTGGACAACTATTTGACTTTGCTTTTTATCGGTACTTGTAATCATCAAAACTTCTATCCCCCGATTCTTAAACTCTTCATAATTTTCATTTAAGGCTTTAATATGGGGATAGCAAAAAGGGCAATATTGTTTTTCCGTAAAAATCCGGGTAAAGGCCAGCAAGACGGGCTGTTTACCTCGATAATCAGATAATTTTAAGGTACGATTATTTGTAATATCAGATAATTTAAAATCTGGTGTTCCTACTCCCAATCTAAACTCATCGAGTGCAGGTTTTGGTAACAGGTTGCGGAAAAATCGCTCATTGAATAAGCCAGTAAAATCAGTTGATGTCAGCATCTAATTACCTTTGATAATATTTTGCTTGATTAAAAAATCATCTTATTTATTTAGTATAGACAAAAATAACATTAAGCTGATAAAGCAATAAAAAATAAATGCATCTTCTACCTCTAGAGGGTATAAGATGCACCATATTTCTGGAAAATATCTTAATTAGTTCTTAGAATTTGCCGGAGAAGTCTAACTTCTCAACTATATCAATACAGGTGCTAAACTACACAGATAAAGCTTTAATTTTTGGTTAATTAGCGCGAGCTAACTTCGTTTGTGTAGTAGCTGATTGCGTTTACCCAACACTTTCCAGACTTTAGGAATTATTAACTTAATAATGTAAGTTATGCGGATAGAGAACTCTTATATTTACGCTTCATCATCAACAGACCTACTGCTATAGCAGCTCCTGTCATGCCAAGGCTTGAAGGTTCAGGGACTGCCTGGACTTGAAATACATAATTTCGATACTTATTTGTATCAAATAGACCATCTCGAACGTATGCTGAACGAGCTGTCCCCTCCCCTGCTGGATCGTTATAACCAGGCGCTCCAAGGTCTAGTTTATAGTCTTCAGCAAAAATCATACCATTATGTTCGCCCCAGCCATCATACCAAGCAGTATTTGTAATGCTATCGGCAAAAATTGATATAGCGTAATCTGTGGGACTTCCACCAAAGATTAAAGCAGCAGCTTCTTGAGCAGAATAAACGGGAGGGTTGTCTGGCCACAATGGACCATCATAAACTGCATAAGATCCGACAAATGTAGCTGCATTTGCTGGCATATCTACACTGGCGAAAGCCACTGTTCCAACAGTAGCTACTCCAGCAATGGCTACTGTCATTTTGTTGAGCAAGCTTATATTTCTCATTCTCAATTTTTCCTTGAACTTAACTTTAAATTGGTCAAAAAAATTACTATGCTCGATATTAGAGTAAAAACACTGAGTTAAAAAGTCATTTTCAGTGTTTTTACTAAAAATTTATTATTTTTGGTCTTTATCAGCGCCTAATATGAAGTAAATGTGAAGCAATTTAGATGATTTAGTGTTAAAAATAACTTTATTGTTAATTCCGTATCTACTTATTCCACGTAAAAACCACAAGCAAACACGGTGATTGAAACTGATTGAATATATAGCCGTGTTTACTTGTGGTGATGATTTATTACGCTTATTATTCCAATTAACTGGAGTTTTGTCGCTGGGGAACTCTAAACTGCTGCGAAGTAAACTTTGGACTTGACTGGGTCGGGAACCATTGTTTTTTCTCCAGGTTGCCAACCAGCAGGACAAACTTCATCCGGGTTAGTTTGAACGTGTTGAATAGCTTGTAATGTACGTAGAGTTTCTTCAACACTCCGACCAAAAGCTAAATTGTTAACAGTGGAGTGTTGAATGATACCATCTTTATCAATGATGAACAAACCGCGCAAAGCAATACCTGCTGAGGGGTCGAGAACATTGTAAGCAGCGCTAATTTCTTTCTTGATGTCGGACACTAGGGCATAATTTAAGTCACCAACACCACCGGCTTTCCGATCTGTTTGAATCCAAGCTAGGTGGGAAAATTCGCTATCAACGGAAACACCGAGAACTTCTGTGTTAAGCTTCTTGAATTCTTCGTAGCGATCGCTAAATGCTGTAATTTCGGTGGGGCAAACAAAGGTAAAGTCTAAGGGGTAGAAAAATAAAACAACATATTTACCCCGATACTCGGAAAGTTTAATCGTTTTAAATTCCTGGTCTAGCACTGCTGTTGCTGCAAAGTCGGGAGCCTGCTGACCAACGCGGAGGCAATCTACTGTTCCATAAGTGAGCGTCATTAACCTGGTTCTCCTTTAACTTATATCCATTTCTTAGCTTGGGACTTTAGGCAAGTTACAACTCACCCATCTAAGCTTGTCACAGTTTAATTACGATCTGTTACAACTATATCATACTCATAACGATTTTGAGTAACCAATGACTGATTTAGATACTAGAGAATGGTTACTAACCAATGGCTTGGGTGGTTTTGCTAGTGGTACAGTTTCGGATGTACATACACGGACTTATCATGGTTGGCTATTTGCTGCAACAAATCCACCTTCTGGGCGCAAATTACTGTTTTCCCATTTAGAAGCCAGTTTAGAAATCCCAGGTAAAGAGATAGCACTGGGGACAAATTTTTGGGACAGTGGTCAAAAAATTGAGCCGACAGGCTATAAGATGCTGCGCTATTTCGATGTTAACCCAGTTCCTAAATGGGTTTGGAGTGAGGAAAACTGGCAGTTAACTAGACAGTTGGTGATGCCGTGTGGGGAGATGGGGAGATGGGGCGGTAGGGAGAATAAATTACCAAATATCAATGCTCAGAACATTTTCATTCAATATCGGTATGAGGGTAAAGACGCGGGGATTTTAAGGTTAAGACTGTTAATAGGCGATCGCGATTTTCATCAGCAGCAAAGTGAAAGCGAGAAATTACAGTTTTCCCAATTGGTTAGTCCACAGCTAGTTTGTCTACAAGCGAACAATTTCGGGCAATTTGGCACACCTTGGTATCTACGCTGGACACAAGGAGAGTATCAAGCCAATGGAGTTTGGTACTGGAATTATGGTTTACCAGAAGAAAAAAAACGGGGTTTATGCGATCGCGAAGACCTCTATAGTCCCGGTTATTTAACAGTTAATCTTCAACCAGGAGATATTCTCACCCTAGAAGCAAAATTAGGTTTACCCGACCCCCAACAACCTATTCTCTCTCCTGACAGCTTTGCAGAAGCCGTGGAGGCAGAACAAGAGAGACTTTCGCAAATTTTTGGATGGAGACTAGAAGAAGCAGGGGGGCAGGGTGCAGGGGGCAGGGGGCAGGAAGCAGGGGGCAGGGGGAAAAATTACTCATTCTCTAGTCACCAATCACCTATTCGGCAAAAACTACTTCAAGCTAGTGACCAATTTATTGTCTATCGTGCTTCCATCGCGGGTCCGACAGTAATTGCTGGATATCACTGGTTTAATGATTGGGGACGAGATACTTTAATTGCTTTACCAGGATTGACACTGGTTACACAGCGCTTTGATTTAGCTAAAGGACTATTAAAAACTTTTGGACGTTACTGTCGTCATGGACTGATTCCCAATGCCTTTCCTGATGTTGATAGCGAACCGTTTTATAACAGTATTGATGCCGCATTGTGGTGGATTGAAACTTTAGGACTTTATTTAGAAGCTACTCAAGATTGGCAGTTTTTAGTAGAGCAATTTCCAGTAGTGCAGCAAATTCACAAAGCCTTTGTTGGTGGTACTCGCTACAATATTCAACTTGATGCCACTGACGGGTTAATTTGTTGGGATGCTAATGGTGTAGCTTTGACTTGGATGGATGCGGTAGTGGGGGGATTACCTGTTACACCCCGTCGCGGTAAAGCTGTAGAAATCAATGCTCTCTGGTATTCCGCTTTATGTTGGTTGAGTCAGTGGGCCGAACGTTTGAGCCAAATAGATATAGAAAATTCTGTGCGTTTAACTCATCAAGCGCAACGCTATGGACAGCAAGCAGAACAGGTAAAAGTTTCGTTGCAAAAGTTCTGGAATCCGCAGTTAGGCTATTTTTACGATTTCATTGATCCAGATGATGGACGGAACTCGCAAATTCGCCCTAATGCTGTTTTGGCTTTATCTTTGCACCATTGCGGTTTTTCTCAACAACAAGGTCGTCAAGTTGTAGATTTGGCTACTTCTCGATTGTTGACTCCTTATGGTTTGCGAAGTCTTGATCCTGGTGATCCAGAATATGTAGGCATATATGAGGGAAATTCAGAAAAGCGCGATCGCTCTTATCATCAAGGTACTGTTTGGTGTTGGTTAATTGGTGCATATATCCGAGCTTGGGAACGTTTTTACCCACAGGAAACTTTACCTTTTGACTGGGAACCGTTAATTAAACACTTTCTTGATGATGGTTGTTTGGGTTCAATCTCGGAAATTTTTGATGGTGATGCACCGCATATATCCAGAGGTGCGATCGCTCAAGCTTGGTCTGTGGCTGAGGTGATTCGGCATTTTAAATGATTTTATCACGCAGAGGCGCGGAGGCACAGAGAGGAATGCGGGAGTATGGGCTGTAAAATTGCCTATTTTCTCTTTGATAGTTTATGATCTAATTATGACAAGATTTACGTTAATCTACTTATAATTAAATCATTATGGACTTTGTTGTTTTAGATACCGAAGGCAACCCACATTTAAGTGAATTAGCTATTGTTGATAGTCAAGGTATGGTAATTTATGAAGGTTTTTGTGATGGTAATTCTCATGGATTTCAAAATGTTTTAAATCTCAAAAGTCTCAAAACTTTACTAACAGAATTTCTGACTATTGTTCAAGATAAAAAAATCATCTGTCACTATGCAGAACATGATATTGATATCCTCAAGCGTAGTTTTAGACAAGTTGGTTTACCTTGGCAAAATTTACAATTTGATTGTACCTGGCTTCTGGCTAAAGACTGTTTTCCTGATTTAGAAAGTTATTCTTTAGAATATCTAAGCAAATATTTTAATCTTCGAGCTAATAATCAATATTTTCTTCCTAATATGGCACATACCGCTCGTTATGATGCCACATTTACTTATCATCTTTATAGAAAAATTATGTTAGAAAATCTCAAACCACAACCCAATCCGTTTAGTAGCAGTCGAGTTGATACTCCTTTTCAGCATCATCCAGATTATTTTGATACCTATCATCGAGAATTCCAGATTTTACAAACTGCTTTAAACAGCATCAAATCAGATTCTAATCATCAGAGTAAGGGTGCTATTGTAATTGGAGAACCAGGTACTGGTAAAACTCATTTAATGATGCGACTTGCTAATGAGAGATTATCCAGAAATAGATTACTGTTTATTCGTCAACCTAATAATGCTCAATCTGTACTTTATCATATCTATAGTAGGATTTTAGAATCCCTAGTTGAAAAAGCCGGAAATTTACCTCAACTAGATTCTTTAATTATTAACACTTTTCGGAAAATAATTAGTCTTAATGATAGAGAAGTTAAACAAAAAGATATAGACATTTTAAAAGCTTTATATGATTTAGAAGATAATAATCTTAATGCTCTGGGTAAAGAAAATACTCAACATAAACGAGGATATTGGCAATACATAGAAAAGACCATTAATGAATGGTGGATGAGTAATTATGCTGCGGGAGGTTTTGCCCTATCTATTATTAAAGGAATGGTTAAATATTGCAGCTATACAGATTATAAATATAGAAATATAACCACTCGCTGGTTAGCAGGAAATATTTTAACTGATGAAGAAGCAGAAACAATTGGTTTACCAAATTGGGGAGAAGAAATTAGTAAAGAAGCTTTTTCTTTAGAAGCTATTTCAGTTTTAGGTAAATTATCTACTCTCGATGAACCTTTAATTATTATTTTTGATCAATTAGAAGGTTTAGGACTTCCTCATAACCAAGAAATTTTGTTGAACTTTGGGGAAGCTATTAAAGAAATTTTTACTCATGTTCCTAATAGTTTAATTATCTTGAATTTATTTCCTGACAGGTGGGAAAAGTTTCAAACAACTTTTGATCAGTCTATTATTGGCAGAGTATCTCAACATCAAGTTTCTTTACGTCAACCCACAGAAACAGAAGTTAAATCTATCCTTAAGGTAAAAATGCAATCTTTAGATATTACCTTAGAACAGCTATTTTCTGCTGAAGATTTAGATGATATTTTAGTTAAAAAACCTATTCGGGCAGCTTTAAATCGTGCTGGTAAATACTATGACTATAGAGTTAATGGTATTCCTTTACCAGATGAAAGAAAACCAATTCGTGAATTAGATAGTAGTGAGAAAATAGAACAGCAATTAAAATTTTTACAGCAACAACAACAGACATCAATAGAAGTTTTAAGCCAACTAATTCAAGCTATACAAGCGCCTAATTCTGTTGATTTAAGCAACTTACACGAGAAATTAGCAAGTTATTTATCCGGTGAAACTACAATTCTTCCAAATCCTGTAATTGAATATCTCAATGAACACAGAACTGAGTTGACACAAAAATATCATAATCCATCTATTATTAGTGATGGTGATGATATTGGTAAGTTGAAGAACATTGCTGAAGCTTTAACTCACATTCAGTCATTTAAATTAACACAGTATCGTTTAGGGAAAAGGGTATTACCAGAACATATTGTTGTAGAAAAGGAAAATCAACATCATATCATTGCTTTTCTAGAAATCAGTGGTACTGCTTTTACTACTCGTATTACCAATTTCAACGAATTAGTTATTAATAATCCTCAAAGTAAGTTTGATTTAATTAGAGATGAACGTCAACCAGAGATTACTGGTAAAGTTGGTAAGGAAAGAATAAAACAACTAGAAAATAGTGCTAACGGAAATTTTGTTTTATTCAATAAAGAAGATAGAATTCTGTTTGACTTGATTTATGATTTAATTATCAGTATTTATAACAAAGATTTAGATATTGATTTGGAATCAGCATTAGATTTTATTACTACTCATCAAGAATGGTATCACTGGATTTTTACAAAGTTTGGTTTTACTCCACCCAGCAAGTAGAAGTTACCATGATCTAGTTTCACTACTCAAAGATATAGAATAAACTACCGCACATCTATAAATTTTCTTAGATAGGATTAGTGCTGCGTATTACACTCGATGGAAGATTTTAGTGGCAAGAAATTAATGACAAAAGCCGCATAGACACAAGATGCTGGCTATCGGCTCAAATAATAACAATCATAAAATTTTGGAAATGGCTCAGGTCAGATTTGAACTGACGACCCCAGGCTTATGAGTCCCGTACTCTAACCAACTGAGCTACTGAGCCGTGTTGTTTTATCAACTTCTATTAAGATAGCATACAAATTTAGCTGTGGCAATTCCCAATTAAAAAAATATCCCTAAAAATAAAAAAATAAAAGAGGGAGTTTATCCCCCCTCAAAAAACAAGGCAATACTTGAGTTAAAACCAGTTAGGTATTACAAACGATCCTTTGGAGGCATGAAAGCAATGGGGTTCACTGCACCCTTACCTGCTGGATGAACTTCAAAGTGGGTGTGGGGACCAGTGCTGAAACCAGTGCTACCCATAGCAGCAATTGTTTGCCCTTGTTCTACTGATTGACCTGCTTGTACTAAAATCCGGCTGTTGTGAGCATAGCGAGTCTTGCTGCCATCAGGATGGCGAATCTCGACTAAATTGCCATAACCACCATTATTCCAGCCTGCTTTTTCAACAACACCAGGAGCAGAGGCGTAAATTGGTGTGCCAGTAGAGTTAGCAATATCAATACCCCTGTGCATTCTTCCCCAGCGCTGACCATAGCCAGATGTGAGTACGCCCTTTGCTGGCCAAATATAAGCTGATGTTGAAGAATTAGAATTTTGGTCAACCGATCTTGGCAAGTATATATCCACTGCGGCCAACGGAGGCAAGGCTGGAGATACTCTACTTCCTCGCAATTTACCTAACGAATCAGTATTGGTTGTACCTGCGGGAGGAACTACCAATCTAATACCACCTGAGTTCCGAGAAGAACTGCCAGCAAAAGCTGTTTGATTTCGCAGGAATTCTGGGTTAATTGGCTCGTTAGTGATACGAGCAGCACGGAATGCTGGCTGAACAGGTTTTCCGCTGTAGCTGGGCAGAATTGGTTTAGGTACTGGAATTGCTACTGCATTCAATTGTGAATTCACCTTAAAAGGCTTGAATTCATTAGCATTTTCGACAGAAATAGGAATTCCTGCATTACCATCTTCAGCAACTGTGGAGATAACTATTCCAGACTCTTGGGCGCGATATTTTTCCCGTAGTCTCTCAATTTCAGCTTGTAAGCTGCGGAGACGCTCGTTACCCTTGGCCTTAACTACCTTTTGAGGCTGTCTTTTAGCCGTTCGCGCTTCAGCAACACTATAGGGTAGTGGAGTATCGCCACCAATACCATCAGCAGCAGCTTTGAGTTCAGTTGCTGGGTTCTGAAGCTGATTATCCTCAGCTACTGGCACAGGTATAGAGACTCTACTGGTGATAGCAGGAGTATTTACCCGCAGCTGATTTTCTTGAACTACTGGGATAGTAACACTGCTCTTGTTGCCAACTACTAATGACTGTGATACCTGAGGTAGATTAGCCTCTAAATTAGGTTTGCTCACAGGATAATTAGCAACTGTGGTATTACTTCCAGATTGGACGAAAGTAGGACTAGTTGGTACACTTGCCTGGTTGAAACTGCTACGCTCTGCTCTAGCACCAGGAATAATCAGTTGTTGGCTGATTTGCAGTTGATTAGGATCTTCTAGATTATTAGCTTGGACTAGTTCTGAGACTGAAGTACCGTAATTATTAGCAATTTCTGCTAATGTATCTCCGGGTTTAACTTCGTAGGTTTTTAGAGCTGATTGGGCGATAACTTTGGGTGCGGCTAGTGCAGGTTTTGTTACCTTCTGCTCTGCCTCACTTGTTTGTTTCTCCTGTTTTAATTTTGATATCAGGCTGGTTTGTTGGGCATCTCTCAAATTTTCCGACCGCGCTGCTAATGTGTTATCAGCTACAGTGGTTGGTTGTGCTATCTCAATACCAGCTTGTGATAAGTTTTGGGTCTCCTCAGACCGCAACTCCGCCAGACTATTTCTTAAACGGTTCGATTTTTCTTGTAAACGATTCAGAGCAAATTCTTGCTGCGCTTTCAGTTGTGCATTAACGTCATTACTGACTGTGTTTGCTGCTGCCACAGTGATATCTGTGGTTTGATTGCCAGCAACGCTCTGATTTCGAGTAAATTGTTGTCCTGTTTCGGGCAGATATTGATCTGCTTGTAATCTGGATTGAACTGAATTGCTATTCAATCTCTGCCCCGTTTGGGGTTGTAAGTAGGCTGCACTTTGGTCGGTTTCTAGCGCAGAAATTTGAACAGTCATTTCGTTGGCTGTAACTGGCCATTTAGCTTCAAGCCCAGGCACTTGCGAAACTGCTGTTGGTTCCAAGATGACAGGATTTTCAGGCACGCTCGCTGAGGAGACGGCTTGGGACTCCAGCTTTGTGGCTGTAAATTTGATCTCATTGTCAGAAACAGCTGGAATTGTTGAGGCTGCTTTTTGACTGCCAACAGGAGCCGCTGCTTGGGCTTGATCGCTTTGTCGAGTCACCAAAAGGCTGGTTGCGCCCATTGAGATTGCCAAGCCAATCATTGCGGCCTTGGTTCCCGCTCGGCGGTTTGGTTTGTGATTAGTCTCATTTAACTGCACTACCGGGACACCATCGCTGTTGGGGGTATTGTTCAACACAGCCTTCACTCTCTTTTTCAATGCTCGTTTCAAAGACGACCTCCTATGATCACTAGCGTTCAATAGACCTTGATTTTTCAGTTGGATACTAATCAATGATTTAGATCACATTAAACGACATATCAAGATCACATTCACCAGAGATACTTACGCAAGATTAACCTGCTTCTCTGATTTAGACAAGTTCATACTTGTGAGTAAACCTTAAATTTTTCGTGTTGACTTGTCTATTACCACTCTTCATAAAGTTCAGGACTGCTCGCTGTTGACAGTTATCTGTGCCGATGTTGCTTGTTAAGCGGGGACTAGACAAAAATGATGACTTTGCTGAATCCACGATCGCTGTTAGCATTTGCTCTGCTGTGACTTCTGAAAAAACGATGTTCCTGCTGTTGATATTTTCTAGGTTTTTTTATCCAATCAGTCTTATCAACACGAGACTTTACGCGGTTTATTCCCTAAAAAACAACCGTACAAACTCGCAGCAACTTTTGGGGTATTTGATTGTGTCTGAAAATACAAATTGCCAAGATGCTCTCCTGTTAAGGTTTTTGATGATTTTGTCCCTCTGTCAAATAGAATTTGAATTCACTAAAATCTATCATTGACAATTGACCTGGAATCAAAGTTTATATACAAATTTCTTATATTAGTTCTCTCCGATTGGCTAACACTTTTTGATATGAGGTTGAGAGGTGTTTTAAATTTTAGTCAATTTGATTGATTGTTTACGTATATTTCTATACGCCAAGGATTTAAACCGCTGCTTAATTGCAGGATAAAGCAGTTTTAATACTTAATAAATGGCTGTTTATTGTAAAAAATTTAACTGGCGGCGAGATTCAAATAAACTGATAGCTACACTTACGGATAAATTTAAGCTGCGAACTCCAGGTTCGGTCATGGGTATGTGGAGAATGGAGTCACAATGAGAGAGAACGGTTGCAGATAGACCAGTAGTTTCACTACCAAATAACAGCCAATCATCAGCTTGAAATTGACAATTTAGATAGTTGATGCTGCCTCTGACGCTAAAGCCTAACAATCTGCCTCCACGCTGCTGATGAATGATTTTGAATGCTTCTAGAGATTCGTGATGGTGCAGCTTAACGTAAGGCCAGTAATCTAAACCTGCTCTTTTGAGGTAGCGATCGCTAATTTCAAATCCTAAAGGCCCAACTAAATGCAGTTCTGTGCCTGTAGCGGCGCAAGTACGAGCAATATTGCCTGTATTAGGAGGAATTTGTGGGTTAACTAAGACTACCTGCGGCATGGTCACGTAATGTTAAGAATTCTATAGAACACTGTATCGCAATTAGAAAATCTACCGAAAGACAGATATCGACAACCTATAGGTTTTGTTAATAGGTCTGAAGTTGTAACTAGAGATTAGAATTTTAAAACGAAAAAAGTAGGATTTGGGGATTGGTCATTGGTCATTGGGAAGAGATTATAAATAATTTTCTCCCTGCTCCCCTTCGACTTGTCTTCGACACACTACGTGAACGCTCAGGGCAAGCCTGCCCCCTGCACCCTGCCCCCTGTCACCTAAGTCAATAAAGACGAACAGAGTTTGTTTTCTAGTTCCTGTTCCCGTTCTTGGGTGGCGACAATTGCTTGCTTAATGACACGCTGGGCATCAAAACCAACTTTGTGTAACTGTAACCACTGTTGGGCTTCGTTACCTTCGCGGAGAATTTTTTGTAAGGGGGAGAGGAAACAACTGAAGCCTTGTTGTTTAGCTATTGACCAAACGTCTTGATATATCTCGGAAATCCAATCTCTGGCGAGAATATTACTACCATCTTGCCAATGTTGCAATTGGGCATCAAGACTAGCCGTGGCTGCTGCCATTTCATTTTTAGCGGTTAAAGTGATCAGTTCTTCAGGAGATAAACTGCTTTGGGTTAAGGGGTCGATGCTGGGATTGTCAATGATTTGTAACAATCGAGCTTCTAGTAAAGCTGTGATTGCTAATAAGGAAATGGGATCTGTGACTAAATCACAAATTCGCAGTTCTAGACGATTTAGATCATAAGGGCGGCGATCGCCATTTGGCCGCACTGATGTCCACAAATGCCGGACATTTTGCATGGTTCCGGCGGCTAGTTGTGCTTCTACCCATTGGATATGATGGGCATGACTGGCAAATAAAGGTACGTGTGTGGGGGTTTGGGGGAAGAGTCCCCAACGGGTGGAATGATAGCCTGTGGCTTGACTATTGAGGAAAGGTGAGGAGGCACTGAGGGCTAATAATAGGGGTGCTTCCAGCCGGATAATTCGACAGGCACGCATTAAAATTTCTGGGTCACTGATACCAACATTGATGTGTACGCTGGCTGTGACTACTTTTGTACCGTAGGTTTGCTCAATGTAGTCATGATACGAGTTGGTGGGGTCAGAACGGTAAAAGCGATCGCTCCCACCCAAAGATAAGGTACTTCCTGGAATTAAGGTGTAATTGCCTAAACCCTGCAAATATTTACGCAATGTCCGTCGAGGACGCAACAAACCACATAATTGATTTTCATAATTAGTGGATGGATTAGTTATGTATTCTACGTTGCGGCTATCTGGCTCCCGCATAAACCCATCTAAATCTGTGATGATTTGGTCGGAGAGTCCGACGATTTCACCTTGAGGTGTGCCAGTATACATCTCAATCTCAAAGCCTTTCGTTAAGACCAATTTATTCTCCTCGGCTCTCCTAATTTGAATAAATTGTATCTAATTAGACGAATTTCTGCATCAAGGATGATGTAGATGGTAAGTTCTGGCTTCGAGAAATTGGCATTACTGAATTTTAGGTATAAAAATAATTTTACTTGATCTCAAAACCTTTGCAGAGACGTTCTCTGGGTAGAGATTCTCGGCTCTAGACCGAAAATCATACTTTAGTTCAGCAATACCCAAAAGCTTTCAGGTATTTCTGTAATTATCCTATTTGGCTGCTTTTAAAATTTTCACACTCACTTGCATGAGTATACACTAATAATAACACAAGAAATCAATAGGTCAATATCAATCGCCCAAAAGACGAAAACTCGTATATTATTGATAATATATCTCAATAATATTGAGAATAGATAGGATATTTTTCTCAATAAGCAGGAAAATACCTATTTTGGTTAAATCCCTATTGAAAAAACTTATAGAAGCTAAGAAGCTTGAAAGTGGAAATTTTTGCTTTTCCTGACTTCTGTCCTGATAATACTACCTTATCAAGATGTGAAGACCGATCCAGGTGAGAGCTTTCCTGTTTTTACAATAGTTCTATAAGGAATCAAAGCTCTGTGGATATGGAGTAATTTATATCAAAATCTATGCAACCCACTAATCCAAACCAATTTACAGAAAAAGCCTGGGAAGCGATCGCTCATACTCCCGATGTCGCCAAGCAATACCAACAGCAGCAGCTTGAAAGCGAACACTTGATGAAAGCACTGCTAGAACAAGATGGATTAGCTAATGCTATTTTTACTAAAGCAGGTGCAAATCTGGTAAAAGTGCGCGATCGCACCGACCAATTTATTTTACGTCAACCGAAAGTATCAGGTAGCAGTAGTTCTGTATATTTAGGACGCAGCTTAGATACACTACTTGATCGGGCAGAAAAATATCGTCAAGAATTTAAAGACGAATATATTTCAGTTGAACACATATTATTAGGTTACGCCAAAGATGACCGCTTTGGTAAAGCTCTATGCCAAGAATTTGGTTTAGATGAAAACAAACTAAAAAATATTATTAAACAAATTCGGGGGAGTCAAAAAGTGACAGATCAAAGTCCAGAAGGAAAATATCAATCACTAGAAAAATATGGGCGTGATTTAACAGATGCTGCTCGTAAAGGTCAATTAGATCCAGTCATTGGACGTGATGACGAAATTCGTCGCACTATTCAAATTCTCTCCCGTCGGACTAAAAATAATCCTGTATTAATCGGTGAACCTGGTGTAGGTAAAACGGCTATAGCTGAAGGATTAGCACAGCGAATAGTTGCTGGTGATGTTCCCCAATCTCTCAAAGATCGGACATTAATTAGCTTAGATATGGGGGCTTTAATTGCGGGGGCAAAATTCAGAGGTGAATTTGAAGAACGCCTGAAAGCCGTATTAAAAGAAGTCACCGATTCTGGTGGTAATATTGTTTTGTTTATTGATGAAATTCATACCGTTGTTGGTGCAGGTGCAACACAAGGGGCTATGGATGCGGGTAATTTGTTAAAACCAATGTTAGCGCGGGGAGAACTGCGTTGTATTGGGGCGACAACTTTAGATGAATATCGCAAACATATCGAAAAAGATGCGGCTTTAGAAAGACGCTTCCAACAAGTTTATGTAGATCAACCAAGTGTGGAAGATACGGTTTCGATTTTGCGCGGTTTGAGAGAACGGTATGAAAACCACCACGGGGTAAAGATTTCTGATAGTGCCTTGGTTGCAGCTGCGACGTTATCGAGTCGTTATATTAGCGATCGCTTTTTACCAGACAAAGCCATCGACCTAGTAGACGAAGCCGCAGCCAGGCTGAAAATGGAAATTACCTCCAAACCCGAAGAACTTGACGAAATCGATCGCAAGATTTTACAGTTGGAAATGGAAAGGTTATCACTCAAAAAAGAAAGTGATGCTGCTTCTAGAGAACGTCTCGAAAGGCTCGAAAAAGAAATTGCCGATTTCAAAGAAGAACAAAGAACTTTGAGTACACAATGGCAATCGGAAAAAGACATTATCGACAAAATTCAATCTGTAAAAAAAGAGATTGAAAAAGTTAACCTAGAAATCCAGCAAGCCGAACGAGACTATGACCTCAATCGCGCAGCCGAATTGAAATATGGGACTTTAACCAATTTACATCGCCAATTAGAAGATGCAGAAAACGAACTCACAAATACCCAAGGAACTGGTAAATCTCTGTTACGGGAGGAAGTCACCGAATCTGATATTGCCGAAATTATTTCTAAATGGACAGGAATTCCCATCAGCAAATTGGTGGAATCGGAAAAAGAAAAACTACTACATTTAGAAGATGAACTTCATCACCGTGTCGTCGGCCAAGCTGAAGCCGTCACAGCAGTAGCAGATGCAATTCAACGTTCTCGCGCTGGACTTTCTGACCCGAACCGCCCCATTGCTAGTTTTATTTTCCTCGGTCCCACTGGTGTAGGTAAAACCGAATTAGCCAAAGCCCTGGCTGCATATATGTTCGACACCGAAGAATCTTTAGTGCGGATTGATATGTCAGAATATATGGAGAAACACACCGTTTCTCGGTTAATTGGTGCGCCTCCCGGATATGTGGGTTACGAAGAAGGAGGACAATTAACAGAAGCGATTCGTCGTCGTCCTTACGCCGTGATTCTGTTCGACGAAATCGAGAAAGCCCACCCTGATGTATTTAATATTTTCTTGCAAATTCTTGATGATGGTCGCGTCACTGATGCCCAAGGTCGAACAGTAGACTTTAAAAACTGTATCATCATCATGACTAGTAACATCGGTTCGCAGTACATTCTAGATGTGGCTGGTGATGACTCCCGTTATGATGAAATGCGTCATCGTGTTATGGAGGCAATGCGAGGTAGCTTCCGTCCTGAGTTCCTCAACCGAGTTGATGAATTTATCATCTTCCACAGTTTACAAAAATCGGAATTACGGCAAATTGTCCAGTTACAAGTGGATAGGCTCAGACAAAGATTGAGCGACAGAAAAATGTCCCTGCGATTATCCGATTCCGCTCTTGACTTTTTAGCCGAAGTAGGATATGATCCCGTTTTCGGAGCAAGACCATTAAAGCGGGCAATTCAGCGAGAGTTAGAAACCCAAATCGCTAAAGCCATTTTGCGGGGTGAATTCAACGACGGTGATACCATTTTTGTTGATGTGCAGAACGAACGCCTTTCATTTAGTCGTTTACCTGTGGAGGTATTCACCAGTTAGTTTCACTCATCAACCCGGCTACTTGCAACAGTCGCGTGTATTAGATATATAGAAAGTAGAGACGTTATACTGCAAACGGGTAAAATCTGGACTTATGTCATACTGTATTCCTAACGGGAGCGTAGCCATACGTAACGTAGTGCAGCGAAGTATCTCGGAGATTCTTCACTTCGTTCAGAATGACACTTTTAGCCCGTTTTTAGTATATATGGAACGTCTCTACAAAGGTTCTGGATGATGCCTATTTAAATTCGGCCGATGTTTATTAATATTTTTGGTAAATTAAAATTTTTTACTTATCGAAACAATTAACTAGAATGTACTCTCAATCAAGGTATTTTTGAGTAGTAGAAAAATATAAAATATTCGAGTATATGTCTTTAGAACAAGTTGAAAGTTTTTATGAGATGTTGAGCTCAGAGACAACTCTTTATGAGTTATACCATCACAGTTGCTGTCAGATAGGACTTTTTGACAGTTGTCATTGGGATAAAGCCAAAATTGTCAATTTTGCCGCTAATCTTGGCTACAGCTTTACTGAAGGTGAATTAGAGGAATTATTGTTTACAAGTGAGCCTGTAAAATTAATTCGTAATTCGTAATATAGCCGTTCCCATGCTCGTGAGGTACAAAGTTTTTTCGTTTTAGGGAACAGGGAACAGTGAATAAATTGGTGTGTACTTCATTAGACTGGGAAACGCTATAGTACTTCCGGTCTTGTTAAAAAAGTGAGTGGGTTTACACTCAGCAATCACCCTACCCACTTACTTAATTTGCAAAACCAACTAAAAAGATGAACCAGGCTGCTGTAAAAACTCTTCTTCCTCTGGGGTAGATATACGTCCCAAAATGTGGTTACGATGAGGAAAGCGCCCAAAACGGGAAATTATTTTCATATGCTCAAAAGCAGATTCAATCGCAATAATACTATCAGAATCGTGACTAAGTTGCTGAAATAGCTTTACACATTGACGCTGATGAGCTAGATTTTCACTGTGTTCAAAGGGTAAGTAAATAAACCAGCGTTGTACAGGCAATAATTCTCGGTCATAACCTTGTGCAACTGCGTGTTGTGCTGCTGAGAGTGCTTCCCAGTCAGTTGCAAAGGCTTCTGGGGTATCACGAAACATATTTCGGGAAAATTGATCTAGCAATAAGATCAAAGCTAGACAGGTTTCGGGTGTATTTATCCAATCGTCTAAATATCCCGTTGCTGCTTTTTGGTAATCTTCAAAAAACCGGGTGCGGATTTCTTCGTCAATCTCTGGTTGTTTGTGAAACCAAAATTGTTGAGGTTTACCGTAATCTGATTCATGAGGATGACCAAACCAAAATTCCAAAATAGCTTTTGCCTTTGACATTGCTGTTATTGAGTATTACAAAGCACTTGTCGCATTTTACGCATATTTGTAGGTAATTCCAAACTCATTGCTTGTTGAATGAAAATGGAAGGGATGGGAATATGAGGTGTTGCTTGGACTGAATAAGCTATCAATGTGCCATTACCCCAATCTTTTAGGTCTAAATTGGCATGAAAGTCTTCAAAACTGCCTCTTTCCATCCTAAATTGAATTTGTTGACCTATGACTTCAACGACGTTCAGGTAAATTTCAACTTGGGCTGTAAAAAATAAAAATGCTTTTTGTGCTGCTTGATACAGAAATTTTGCGTCGCCTTTAGATGTAATTTCGCTTTTAGTGATATCAGGAAAATATTGTACCCAACGTGGGTAGTCAGTAAGTTGCTGCCATACATTGGAGCGCACTAAGGGTAAATACATCCACGCGGTGACAGCACCACCCCAGGTAGTATGCGATCGCGTTTCTAGCAAAATTTCACCCTGTAACAGCAATTTTTGCTTGTCTTGACTCCACAACATATTTGAACCTTTTATATTTGAGTCTGAAATATTAAACGCAGACATAGTTATTTTCATTACTCCTCAATGAACAGACTAAACCTAGCTGTGAAACTGGAAATTATCTTCTAATTACAGTTAAATTCGGAGACTTTCTGGAAACGATTTAATTTAAGTTTATTCTGACTAAAAAAATATATTTTAATATTACTTAACATTCGTATAAACTATAGTACTTCATTCAGTAGCAGACGTGTAAATCAAAAATTGAGTGAATAACAGCTAGAATGACACAAACATGATTGATGTCTTAACTTGCAATCCTAGTTAAAATTTTCCTAGTATCTAACCATTTTCATGACTAATCTTGAGTATAACTGTAAATTTAACTGAAATTGAGAGGAAAACAGAGTGAATCAATCTTCCATAAATCGCAAATTAACCCAAATACTGGGTATCCTTCTGGGTATGGGAATAGCCATTTGGATACTTAGAGGCTTGGGAATTCTGACTTTTATTCCTGGTGGTGTGATTTTGCTATTATTCTTAAGTGCGATCGCACTAGGGATTTTAAATTCTCTTCAAAGGAGATGGTGGCGTGTTTGATATCTATTAAATTAAATACTTTGCGTTTGTTTGCGTCTGCGTCTTGATAGAGCATATTCCAGGTAAATAAGGTAAAAAAATTTAATCACAAAGCTATGCCACAATAGGGTTTTATCTCTGTTTGTGTAACGTGGCATAGTCATTGGCTGATAGCTGATTTATGATAAGCTGTTAGGAAAGGAAATAAGGATTGACAGTCCCTACTTTGAAAAGCGGAAAATCAGCATTATTTACGGCAACTTCGATATTTAATGTGATAAACCAAGCCACGGTGAGTCAGATCAAAGGAGTCAACGGTTGCCATACCTTGACCACTGGCGATCATTGCAGCATTCACACGCATATTTACACTATCGCCACAACTTGACCAGATATCACCCACAGTTGCTAATTTATCTCGAACGTTGTAATCAGTTTCGCCTCTAAATGTTCTAGTAAAAACAGGGCCACGCTGACCAGCAAAAAAGTACTCTGCTCTTAGTCTCCCAGTTGTGGCGGGAGCAACATAGCCCCGATAATCAGCATCGTAGAAGGAAATTTGAAAGCCTTGGGGAACTTTAATCGGTATGCTCAAATTACAGCTTTTACGTGCTTCCGCTGATTTATTCCCTAGAGCTACAAACTTATCAAAGAGAATACTTAGCTCTTGGCCATCGGGACTGACGCTTACACTAGCAGATCCTTCAGGACAACCGTTACCACCATAGTTTGCGCCTACAATTTTAACTTTTTCGTTAGCAAAGGCGGGTCCGAAAGAAGCCGTCATCAGCGCAGATGCAGCCAGAAAAACTTGTACAAATTTGAGAGATGTATTCTTTAGATTTTGGTAATTCATAAATGTTAAGTTCACAGTTTTTAAGCAAAGTTGTTATTTCAACAAACTCATGAATATCAAGATGGACATGAGGAAGGGTTTGGTTTTGAACAAACCAAATTAGAAAACTAAAATTTTCAACAACCTCTTGAAAATCAAGACTGACATGAGGATGAATTTGGTTCCAAGCAAACCAAATTAGAAAACTAAAATTTTCAACAACCTCTTGAATATCAAGACCGACATGAGCATGGATTTAGTTCCAAGCAAACCAAATTAGCAAACAAACTTAACCTGTTTCCAATAAGAGACTGCCAAATAAAACAATATCTCATGGTTTTTAAGGAACACCAAAAAATAAATTACCCAAAAATCGTAGGGTGGGTATGGCTACGCCACGCAGGCTAGAGAACGTTAGTCCGTAACCCACCATAAATTTAGGGATAATGGTGGGTTACGCTGCGCTAACCCACCCTACAAATTGGGGATTTTTTTATTTGGAAGTTCCTTAGGACAGGGAGAGGAAAAGTCGTTTTGATGCGGTTAAATAGGATAATTTATTTTTTGGAGTTCACTAAAAGGCATATAAAATAGTATGTACGAACTAGTTAAATAGAGATTGAAGGAAGGATCAATAAGAAGAAATCTGATTAATTTGACATGAAGAAATAAAAAGATGGTAAAACTGCAAAGCTGATGTAGCAAGTCTTTTACAGTCTAAAATTTAAAATCTAAAATGGTATTACCGTTGCAAATTGTAGTTATTGGTGGTGGGGCTGCGGGATTTTTTGGTGCGATCGCTTGTGCTGAAGCTAATCCCCAAGCCAAAGTTACATTAACTGAAGCCAGTCGTCAACCTTTGGCGAAAGTGCTAATTTCCGGTGGGGGACGCTGTAATGTCACTCACGCTTGTTTTGATCCTGAAGAATTAGTCCTCAATTACCCCAGGGGTGGAAAAGCCTTGCGGGGTGCCTTCACTCGTTTTCAACCCCTAGACACCGTAGACTGGTTTGTAGCTCATGGTGTAAATTTGAAAACTGAAGCTGATGGGCGGATGTTTCCGATTACAGATCGTTCCGAAACTATAGCCGAATGTCTGATTAAAGCGGCATTTACTGCGGGGTTAGAACTGAGTATTGGCACACCTGTAATTTCTGTGAACCGACAAAATGAAGGGTTTGAAATTATTTTCAAGTCAGGAGAAACTAAATATTGCGATCGCTTGCTTTTAGCTACAGGCAGCAGCATCATAGGTTATAAAATCGCCAGAGAATTAGGTCATCACATCGAACCCCCAGTCCCTTCTTTATTTACCTTCAATATTGCTGACCCTAAATTGCGAGCATTAGCAGGAATTAGCGTTAATCCTGTAAATCTGCGGTTATCAATTGCAGGTAAAAACCAATTACAACAAACAGGCCCCTTGTTAATTACCCATTGGGGTTTAAGTGGTCCGGCTGTCCTCAAACTTTCCGCTTGGGGTGCAAGAATTCTCAATCAAAACCGCTATCAATGTAAATTATTCATTAATTGGTTGCCAAACTTACAACAAGAAGAAGTTAGACAAAAGCTGTTAGACGTAAAAGAGGAATGGGGCAAAAAAGCGATCGCACTCCATCGTGGCGTAGACTTACCTCACCGTCTCTGGCAATATCTGATCAGCCGTGCAGATATAACCACAGAAGATCGTTGGTCAGGTATTTCTAATAAAACCTTAAATCAGCTAGTCCAAGAAATTTCTCAGGGAGAATATGCAATTACAGGTAAAGGTGCTTTTAAAGAAGAATTCGTTACCTGTGGTGGGGTTAGCCTCAAAGAAGTTAACTTTAAAACAATGGAAAGTAAGTTAGTTCCGGGTTTATACTTTGCTGGTGAAATATTGGATGTTGATGGTATCACTGGTGGCTTTAACTTCCAAAGTGCTTGGACAACTGCCTACTTAGCTGGTAGAGAAATGGGAATGGAAGGAGTTCAGAAGTAAGGAGTATGGCTGTGCGATTCGTTGCGCTATCAGGAGTTGAGAATGAATTCAGTGAGATTCAGACCCCCATTATAAGGAAACCTGAATCCCCTGGATTACCAGCCTTGTAGGCTTTAATTAGGGTTTGCAGGTTAAAAATGAGCAAACGTATAGCATTGGTGACAAGCGATCGCTTGTTTTTTCTGCATTCGCCTGATGCACTTATTACCTTTTTTGTCAAGTGTGCAATTTCTAACCTATTCCAGTAATAGAACCCTATCACCAAACTTAGCTGCCAGTTTCCGATCATAAGTCAGCACCTGAATATCAGATTGAATTGCTGCTGCCACGAATAACGTATCGTAGAACGAATGACTTGCCTCGACTGCTAGTTTTAGAGCAACATCTCGAATTTGAGAACTGGAAATCATGACATCAACCAATGCCTCGGCATCTTGCATCGCATCTAATCCCATTTGCAATGGTAGTTGTCTAAATTGTATCCATTGCCAGATCACATTGCCCAACTCAGCAAACAACGAATCAGGCACCACAATCTGATCTACACTTTCTAAAGCAGCGATCGCCTGTTCATACCTGTCCTCTACGTGTAAGAGAGTATAGGCAAACACCATCGTATCAATTACCATCAAGGTCGTCCTTCTGATTTCCAAGACTGCACCCGACTTTCTGCTTCCATCGGTAATGTCTCCGTCCGTTGACGAATACGATCAAGCACTTCATCCCGTTGTCCATAGCGTTTTTGCAACAAATCACGGACTTCTTGCTCCATCGAAACCCCTTTTTGTGCCGCCAAGCGTTTAATGCGATTAAGCAACTCATCAGATATATTGCGAATTGTAATTGTTGCCATACTGCCTCCTTTGCTAATGATGCTTTACTACCGGGTCATTACCTAAATGATAGCACTTTGCTGGCATTTGATTAATCACCTGGATTACAAGCCTTGTAGGGTTTCATTAGGATTGGCAGGTTAAAAATGAGCGAACGTACAGTAACTGAGCAAAATGTGATAAATAAAAAGCAAAAGAAAATATATGATCCAATAATGAAATTTAGTGAAATTCTCAGCCAATTAGCAGACACAGTTACTTCTCACAGTATTACTAGTCAGCCCAACCAAAACCCAGAAATTACTGGAGTAGCAGCTATTGATGAAGCTAAAAAGGGTGCTATCAGCTATGTGGAAGGTGGAAAGTTTGCCTCTTTAATCAATTCGACAGAGGCTAGTGCTTTAATTTTGCCTCTGGATGAAAAGTTGCAAATCCAAGCTACAGAAAAGGGTATTGCATGGTTAGCAACTCCCGAACCACGTTTATTATTTGCTAAAGCGATCGCTCTTTTTTATCAACCATATCGTCCCAATCCAGATATACACACCACCGCAGTCATTCACCCCACTGCCAAAATCGGTAATGATGTTTATATTGGCGCTCATGTGGTGATTTCCCAAGGTGTGGAAATTGGCAATGGTGCAATCATTCATCCCAATGTGGTAATTTATCCAGATGGGAAAATAGGCGATCGCACAACTCTACACGCTAACTGTAGCATTCACGAACGTACCATCATTGGTGCAGATTGCGTAATTCATAGCGGTGCTGTCATTGGTGCAGAAGGCTTTGGCTTTGTTCCCACCCGCACAGGTTGGTTGAAAATGGAACAATCTGGTTATACAGTTTTAGAAGACGGGGTAGAAATTGGTTGTAACAGTGCAGTTGATCGTCCCGCAGTGGGGGAAACTAGAATCGGACGCAATACCAAAATTGACAACTTAGTGCAGATAGGACATGGATGTCAAATTGGTTCTGGTTGTGCGATCGCAGGTCAAGCAGGTATGGCTGGTGGTGTGAAGGTGGGAAATAGGGTAATTTTAGCCGGACAGTCAGGAATAGCCAATCAGGTCAAAATTGGAGATGGTGCGATCGCATCTGCTCAAGCCGGCATTCACAACAATGTCGCACCGGGGGAGATTGTTTCTGGTAGTCCAGCAATGCCACACAAACTATATCTCAAAGTATCTGCTGTTTATAGTCGCTTGCCAGATATATATCAATCTCTCAAACAATTGCAGCGTCAACTAGGACAAAAGTAAACGGTTCATTCAACAATCCTACATAGTTTCTGGGAAGCACTGCTAAATAAAGTAGGGTTTCCCTGACTGATTACAAGGGCATAAATGCGATCGTTTTTATTACACATTCCGCACCCCCTGGTGTCACAATTGATTATTAAGCCAGGATAATATATGGAATAATTCTAGATATGCATCCTCAATGGGGTAGTTATACGGTTATCTTATGTATAAGAATAGAATATTACCTATATATAATTACTTAATAACAAACGTGGCAAAGAACTCTATGAAAATAGCATTCGTTCTCAAGTAGAAACACCAGAAAATATCGGCAAAATTATCTCAATCAATGTTGAGACTGGCGAATATGAAATAGGTGATGATTTACTGACAACAAGTCTGCGGCTACGAACCAAACAAGCAGATGTAGCACTTTGGACAGAAAGAATTGGGTTTAATGCCTTCTATGCGGTTGGTGGTACATTGGTTAGGACGGTAGAGTGATAAATGAAACTATAGTTGGGCTTCAAGCACAAATAGATATTCAAGGAGTAGGACGAGAAAAAAGATTGATTTTAGTTTTAGAAGGGTTATTACTAGTAAGAATAAGAATAAATGATAAATTGCACTAAATTCGCCATCCTCTTCTGAAAAACTAATGATTCTAAAAAATATGATAAAAACTCAAGTTTTAGAAGCAATCAAGCAAATGCCGAATGTGGAACGACTGGAGGTAATTGAATTTGCCTTGCGGTTAGTGCGAGAAGATATGGATAAACCAGAAAAACTCAGCTTAACGGCTGCGGCTGAAGTCATGCGAGCCTTCTATGCAGAAGGCAGTGAACTGACTGAGTTTGTTGATACTTGTGATGAAGACTTTCAAGAATATCACGACTATGCGTAGAGGTCAGATTTGGCTCTATAGTGCTGACCCCACTATGGGGGATGAAATTGGTAAAACACGCCCTTGTGTGATTGTTAGCAATGATGAGATCGGGGTTCTCCGTTTGAAAGTTGTTGTGCCAATTACAGGCTGGAATGACGCATTTACTGAAGTTCCCTGGATGGTAAGAGTTGAACCTACAACAGACAATAGATTGAGCAAATTGTCAGCCGCAGATGCGTTTCAGGTACGTTCTGTCTCCCAGCAAAGACTGATCAGGCAAGTGGGAACCCTGACTGACAAGACAATGCAAGGAATCAGTCAAGCTTTAGCCGTTGTTTTGAATATTAGCAGCGTAGGCTTTTAGCTGTTAAAATCCCAATTTTTCCAAAACTGGTTTTGTGGAAACAATATGACGTTCTAAACCCAATTCTTTCGGACTCACACCTAACGCCAAAGCAATTAATTGAGGTAAATGTAAAATAGGTAAACCTAATTTTTTCTCAATTACTTTTTCTACCTCTGGTTGACGAGAATCTAAATTAAGATGACACAAAGGACAAGGTGTCACAATACAATCAGCACCATTTTCTAAAGCGTCTTGAATATGCATTCCTGCCATTTTGAAAGATTCATTAGTGGCATAGCTAGATAAAGGCCAACCACAGCATTGAGTGCGACCACGATAATATACAGGTGTTGCACCTACTGCCCGAAAGACATTTTCCATCGCTTCTGGTTGGAAAGGGTCATCATAGGGCATGGATTTTTGAGCGCGGAGGAGATAACAGCCATAAAAAGCTGCACATTTGAGGTTAGATAATTTGCGGGTGACGCGATCGCTAATTTCCTCTAAACCATAATCTGTAACTAAGGCGTAAAGTAGATGTTTAACTTCTGTACTACCGCGATAAGGTGAACAACCTTCTTTTTGCAACAACCCATTAACTTGATTTAAATAAGTGGGGTTAGTAGACTGGCATTCTTTCAAACGTTCATCAACATGACCAATTACACCCTGACAAGTGCTGCAATGAGTCAAAAGGGGTAGATTTAATTCTTCTGCTAAAGCTATATTCCTGGCATTAACCGTATCTTCCAATAATTGGGAATCTTCTTTAAACGTACCAGACCCGCAGCAGGCAGCTTTTTTTAATTCAATAAGTTCAATACCGAGTTTTTGGGTAAGTGCCTGTGTTGATAAATAAAGCTCCCGACAGGCTCCTTGAGCCACACAACCTGGGTAGTAAGCGTATTTGAGCGTTTGAGATAGCATATAATTTTAAAGAGAGAATAGGGAATGGGTAACAGGAAACAAGGGGGTTTTAGATAGTAATTTATACCCTATCTGAAACATACCACTTAATAGAAAGAGGAGTCTTTTACTCCTGGATAGATAACCGGAAATAGGAAAAACCCTGAGAAGTATACGGGCGATCACGCTTTCCGATAAGATATATATGCTCAAAAAACGTTTCTCGTAAAGAGCAGATCATAGCAACTGGTTAAGGACTTTTATCTATGAGCCAAGCAGATATTTTTGAAAGGGTACAGTCAATCGTCGTCGAACAACTGGAAATTGACGCGGAGAAAGTCGTACCAAATGCCACATTTACAGATGATTTAGGGGCAGATTCCCTAGATATCGTGGAATTGGTCATGGCTTTGGAAGAAGAATTTGAGATCGAAATTCCTGATGAAGATGCCGAAAAGATCCTAACCGTGCAAGATGTAGTTAATTACATCAAAAATCACGTTGCTGCATCTGCCTGAAACAGTTCTGAGTCCTGAATATGTAGAAGACTCTGGGCTTTTCTTTGAGAAGCACTCAATATCAATATATTCACTCAGGACTCAAAACTTAGCACTTTGGATTGTTCTGCCTGCTGCTTTTTCGCCACCTCTAACTGAATCATGACAGACTATAAACGTAAACGCGTTGTTATAACTGGTGTTGGCGCGATTACACCTATTGGTAACACACCAACTGAATATTGGGAAGGATTGTTAAATGGACGCAATGGCATTGATTTTATCACTGCTTTTGATGCGTCTAAACATGATTGTCGCATTGCGGGAGAAGTCAAAAACTTCGATCCACATGACTATATGGAGCGCAAAGAAGCCAAGCGCACAGATCGGTTTGCCCAATTTGCGATCGCAGCGGCTAAACAGGCTATATCAGACGCAAAATTAGTTATCAATGACCTCAATGCCGAACATATAGGTGTCATGATCGGCTCAGGCATTGGTGGTATTAAAGTGTTGGAAGATCAGCAAACAGTCTACCTCAATCGAGGTCCAGACCGCTGTAGTCCATTCATGATCCCAATGATGATCGCCAATATGGCAGCAGGATTAACAGCCATCCATACCGGTGCTAAAGGGCCAAATTCCTGCTCAGTTACAGCTTGTGCCGCTGGTTCTAACGCCATTGGGGATGCCTTTCGCCTAATTCAAAATGGATATGCCCAAGCCATGATTTGTGGCGGTTGTGAGGCAGCTGTGACACCATTGTCTGTAGCTGGATTTGCCGCAGCCAGAGCGCTGTCAACTCGTAACGACCCCAATTATGCTTGTCGTCCCTTTGACAAAGATCGAGATGGCTTTGTTATGGGTGAAGGTTCAGGAATTTTAATTCTCGAAGAATTAGAACACGCCCTTAATCGTGGCGCTCGTATTTATGGAGAAATGGTCGGCTATGGCATGACCTGTGACGCTTACCATATGACCTCCCCAGTCCCCGGTGGTTTAGGTGCAGCTAGAGCAATGGAACTGGCACTTAAAGATGGTGAACTCACACCAGCAATGGTCAGCTACATCAATGCTCATGGAACCAGCACCCCAGCCAATGATGTGACAGAAACAGCAGCAATTAAAAAAGCTTTGGGCGATGATGCCTACAAAATAGCAATTAGTTCCACCAAATCCATGACCGGGCATCTGTTAGGTGGCTCAGGAGGAATAGAAGCAGTAGCTACAGTCCTCGCGATCGCTCATGACCACATTCCCCCCACCATCCATCTCGACAATCCCGATCCCGGATGTGACCTAGATTATGTCCCCCACCTAAGCCGCCCTCAAAAAGTAGAGGTAGCACTATCCAATTCCTTTGGATTTGGTGGTCATAATGTCACTCTGGCTTTTAAAAAATACGTCTAAATTTTGGTAATAGGGAACAGGGAATAGTTGACAGGTGACAGGTGACAGGGAACAGGGGAAGAGTTATCTATAGTCTCTGACCAATGACCAATCACCAATCACCAATCACCATCACCAATTAATTACCCTGCCTGAAATGAACATGGGAAAGTATCTCAGATATCATTCCTATCAACATTAAGGGTTCAGCATTACCAAATTATCAGCCTTATTCATCACCACAAACTAAGAAGATCCCGCTTGTCCATCTACAGGTAGGAATGGGATGATGAGAATGGTGGGATCGCTGTATATGACCCCAGCAAGAAAAAGCTACAAAGAGTGTTAACCCGTCGTTAAAAACAAGAGATTATGGCTGTTGCAACCCAATCCCTCGAAGAAATTTGTATTAACTCAATCCGCTTTTTGGCTGTAGATGCCATAGAAAAATCAAAATCGGGACACCCCGGACTACCAATGGGCGCGGCTCCAATGGCTTTTGTCCTTTGGGATCGCTTTATGCGGTATAACCCCAAAAATCCCAAATGGTTCAACCGCGATCGCTTTGTCTTGTCTGCTGGTCACGGCTGTATGTTGCAGTATGCCATGCTGTACCTAACAGGTTACGATAGCGTTACCATCGAAGACATCAAACAATTCCGTCAATGGGGTTCTAGAACTCCTGGACACCCAGAAAACTTTGAAACAGCAGGTGTGGAAGTCACCACAGGCCCCTTGGGTCAAGGAATCGCCAATGCCGTTGGTTTAGCAATGGCAGAAGCACACCTAGCTGCCAAGTTCAACAAGCCCGATGCCAAAATCGTAGACCACTACACCTACGTAATTCTAGGTGATGGTTGCAACATGGAAGGTATTTCCGGTGAAGCAGCTTCTTTAGCTGGTCACTATGGATTAGGTAAACTTATTGCTCTGTATGATGACAACCATATATCCATTGATGGTTCTACAGATGTAGCATTCACCGAAGATGTTTCCAAACGCTTTGAAGCTTATGGTTGGCACGTCCTGCACGTCGAAGATGGCAACACCGACTTAGCCGCAATCTCCAAAGCCGTCGAAGCAGCAAAAGCTGTCACCGACAAACCCACCATGATCAAGGTGACAACCACCATTGGTTATGGCGCTCCCAACAAGCAAAACACCGCTGGTATTCACGGTGCTGCTCTCGGTGGAGATGAAACAGCACTGACTCGTAAAAACTTAGGTTGGGAACACGCACCTTTTGAAATTCCACAAGATGCCCTCAACCACACCCGCAAAGCAGTAGAACGTGGTGCAGCTTACGAATCCGAATGGAACAAAACCTTTACTGACTACCAAGCTAAATACCCCGCAGAAGCAGCGGAATTTACGCGTTTTGTTAGCGGTAAACTCCCAGACGGTTGGAATAAGGTACTACCCACCTACACCCCAGCAGATGCAGCACTACCCACCCGGAAACACTCAGAAAACTGCCTCAACAAACTAGCAGCAGTTTTACCTGAATTAATTGGTGGTTCAGCAGACTTAACCCACTCCAACCTCACCGAACTCAAGGGTTTTGGTGATTTCCAGAAAGGGCAATACCAAAACCGTAACATCCACTTTGGTGTCCGGGAACACGCTATGGGCGCAATCTGTAATGGTATGGCGCTCCACGCTTCGGGATTAATTCCCTACGGTGCGACATTCCTGATCTTTACAGACTATATGCGTGCTGCCATTCGCTTGGCTGCTCTTTCCCAAGCTGGCTCAATTTGGGTAATGACTCACGATTCTATCGGCCAAGGTGAAGATGGCCCCACTCACCAACCCATTGAAACTCTAGCTTCCCTGCGAGCTATTCCTGATTTAACAGTGATTCGTCCGGCTGATGGTAACGAATGTTCTGGCGCTTATACAGTCGCAGTTGAGAAGTCTAAAGCACAAGCTTCTACTCTGTTAGCATTCACCCGTCAAAATGTTCCTAACTTAGCAGGTACATCAGTTGAAGGTGTCAAGAAAGGTGCATACACAGTTGTAGATTCCCAAGGTACACCTGATATTATCCTGATTGGTACAGGTTCAGAATTGAGCCTCTGTGTCACCGCAGCGGAGAAACTGACAGCGGAAGGTAAGAAAGTTCGTGTTGTTTCTATGCCTTCAACTAATTTATTTGATGCTCAAGATGCAGCTTATAAAGAATCTGTTCTACCTAAAGCTGTCACCAAGCGTCTATCTGTAGAAGCAGCCAGCAGTTTCGGCTGGCACAAGTATATTGGTACTGATGGTGATACTGTAAGTATTGATACCTTTGGTGCTTCCGCTCCTGGTGGTACTTGTATGGAGAAGTTTGGTTTCACTGTTGATAATGTGTTAGCTAAGGCTAAGGCTTTGTTGGGTTAATTAGCAATAGTTTAGTTATTTTTTGGGGTGGGCTGAATGGCTCACCTTTTTTTTTAACACAGAGAAGCCAGTGCGAGGATATATTCCCTTAGAGACTTCCAACTAAAAAAATATCCCGTCGTTGTGACGGCAGGGGGCAGGGAGCAGGGAGCAGGGGGAAAAAAAGTCGCTTTAATTTGGTGAAATTGGATCATCTTTTTTGTGGAGTTCTCTTAGACATCTCCAACCCATCTTCAACGAAGTAGGATGGGGTAGTTCACTATACTGCTGATACTATTGCCTAATAGACAAGTTTAGACTTATCTAATAAAAGAGCGTGATAATATCTGCATTTTATTGTGGTTATTTGAAGGTTCATTTCTCTATGTTAGAGTTTTTTAACTACTTACTTTTATCACCAATGTTTATACCGCATGGACACTGTTACTTGTGGAAGACTGATTTGGTGTCTCTGCACGTTATTTCCGACGTGCTGATTGTATTAGCGTATTACTCCATTCCCATCGGGCTAGTGTATTTCATTCATAAACGCCCCGATGTCCCATTCAGGGCTATCTTTGCCTTATTTGGAGCTTTTATTATTTCTTGTGGTACAACCCACTTGATGGGAATATGGACACTTTGGCATCCAGATTATTGGCTATCTGGTACTATCAAAGCCATTACAGCCCTGATTTCCTGCTATACAGCTATACTACTCATACCGTTGATACCTCAAGCTATAGCTTTACCTAGTCCCAGAGAATTGGAGAGAATTAACCAGGAATTACACGATGAAATTATAGAGCGCCAACAAACAGAAACTAAATTACGGGCGACAACATCACGACTAACAGCATTAATTGAAAACTTACAAGCGGGTGTTTTAGTTGAGGATGAATCAAACAAAATTATTCTGATCAATCAAGAATTTTGTCATATGTTTGATATTCATGTTGCACCACAAAGTTTGATTGGTGTAAGTTTTAACGAATGCCCAAAAGAAAGAAAAGGATTATTTGCAGAACTAGATTTTTTTGTGGAACAATCATCAAGAATATTGGCAGACAAGCGTGTTGTTATTGATGAATTTATTCTGGCAGATAATCGCATATTTGAGTGTTGTTATATTCCTATTTTTGTGGATGAAAATTATTGTGGACATTTATGGAAATATGATGATATTACTGAACGCCGAAATTTAGAATTAGAATTAAAACAAAGTGAAGCATTTCTGCGAAGATTATATGATATAGCATCTCATCAATTAGATTTTGAGGAAAGAATTCAAGGGGTTTTAAGTCTGGGCTGTCAAACATTTACAATGGAATTTGGTATTGTTGGCCATATAGATGAAAATCAACATTATCACCTTTTACAGGCTCAAACCCCAGATAATTCCCTGCAACCA
Source organism: Anabaena sp. WFMT (assembly GCF_051781005.1). Classification (NCBI taxonomy): domain Bacteria; kingdom Bacillati; phylum Cyanobacteriota; class Cyanophyceae; order Nostocales; family Nostocaceae; genus Anabaena; species Anabaena sp. WFMT. The sequence continues at coordinate 100,177 of NZ_JBPWOA010000026.1, forward strand.
GGCGATATTTTTGATGTGCGACAGATGTTGTGTAATGAAGTTATAGATAAAGAAGAACCTGTAACTATTATTCATGCTGGTGCTTCTGAATGGTGCCAACATCCGGGTTATCAAATGTTCCATATGGAAGCTTATATTGGGATTAGAGTCATGATCCGGGATAAGTTGTATGGCGCTCTCAGTTTCTCTAGTCTCAGCCCCCGACTAAAGCCGTTTACATTAGCAGACAAAAAACTATTAATGCTGATGGCGCAATGGGTAGGTAGTGAAATCGCTCGTAAACAAGCAGAAACAGCACTACAACAACAATTTAATCGAACTTTATTGCTAAAACAAATTACAGAAGAAATTCGCCAAAGTTTAAATACACAAGAAATTTTTCAAACTACAGCTAATCAAATCAGCCTGGCTTTTAACGTAAATCGCTGTTTGATTCACACTTATATTGCTACGCCTATACCGAGAATTTCTGTTGTTGCTGAACATTTAGATAGAGGTTATGAATCTTTACTAAATTTAGAAATTATCATTTCAGGTAATCTTCATGCAGAATTGATGATTGCACAAGACAAAGCGATCGCATCTCTTCTCCTGTCGGAGACACTACCTGAACGAGACACTGGGCGTTATCATAGCCAGTCCATAGGCATCGGCTCTAACTATGTCTATACTGAACCCCTTCTATTCAGGACGGCTGAAGCGATGTATAGCCAAATGGGGGTGAAATCAATATTATCAATTCGCACATCCTATCAAGGAGAAGCAAATGGAGCAATTAGCTTACATCAGTGCGATCGCATCCGTAGTTGGACAGCAGAGGAAATAGAACTACTAGAAGCAGTAGCACCACAAGTGGGAATTGCGATCGCCCAAGCAAATCTTCTAGAACAAGAAAAACAACAGCGTCAACAACTGACAATCAAAAACTCTGACTTAGAACAAGCAAAACGCCAAGCAGAAAGCGCCAACAGAGCCAAAAGCCAATTTCTAGCCATGATGAGTCATGAAATTCGTACTCCCATGAATGCTGTCATCGGCATGACAGGTTTGTTACTCGACACCCACCTCGACTCACAACAGCACGACTTGATCACCACTATTCGCAGCAGTGGTGATGCCCTACTATCAATAATTAACGATATTCTTGACTTCTCAAAAATAGAGTCTAACCAGCTAAATTTAGAAGCACAACCCTTTAGTCTACGTGATTGTCTAGAAGAATCTTTAGACTTATTAGCTTCCCAAGCAGCCACTAAGAAAATAGAGTTAATTTATTTACTAACTCCCCAGACACCGAACATCATCATCGGCGATATCACCCGTCTGCGACAAATTTTCGTGAATTTATTGAGCAATGCCGTCAAATTTACCAACCTAGGAGAAGTCATTGTCACAACCACAGCCAAACCATTAGCAATAGTCACAACAGCACCAACTTTCCCACTTTATGAAATCGAATTTGCCATTAAAGATACAGGTATTGGTATTCCCCCAGAAAAAATAGATCGATTATTCCAGCCTTTTAGTCAAGTTGATTCGTCCATGACTCGCAAATATGGTGGCACAGGATTAGGCTTAGTTATTAGCCAACGACTCAGCGAAATGATGGGGGGAAGAATGTGGTTAGAGAGTCAAATAGACAATGGTTCTACTTTCTATTTCACCATCACAGTTCCTGTAGATCCTCACACGGAATCAATCAACTTAAATAAGTCATCCAATCAACTCAACACCAAACGACTACTAATTCTCAGTAACCATTTGGCTCATCGGCAATTTCTGACTATGCAAGCTGAGTCTTGGGAAATGTTAGTGCATACCTTTAAATCTCCCGCTGAAGTTTTTTCATATCAACCTCAAGGAGAACAGTTTGATATTGCCATCTTAGATATGCAATTTTCTGAAATAGATAGTTTAGCATTAGCCAAAAAAATCCGTCAGCATCCACATTACCAGACATTACCTTTACTCATATTAAAAGATATCAATCAGCCAGAAATCAAACATCGAGTTAACCCTATAGAAGGAATAGCTTTCTTAAATAAACCTCTCAAGCAATCTCAACTTTATAATAGTTTGCTCAATCTTACTCGTCAGCAACCAATTAGATTTAGTAGTTCAGACAGCAATATTGTGCAAACATATCCTGATCTAAGTGATCTAGCAATGCGAATTTTAGTAGCGGAAGACCATCCCGTTAACCTGAAAATGATCATCTTAATTTTGTCTAAACTGGGCTTAAGAGCAGATGTAGCAGGTAATGGGTTAGAAGTATTATCTGCCTTACAGCGTCAATCCTATGATGTTATTCTTATGGATGTACAAATGCCACAAATGGATGGACTAGAAACCACTCAACAAATCCGAATGTGGCATTGGGAAGAACAACCACGGATTATCGCCATGACTGCAAATGCAATGCAGGGAGATAAAGAAGTTTGTCTGGAAGCAGGCATGGACGAATATATCAGCAAACCAATTCGATTAGAAGATCTAGTCAGAGTACTAACTCAATGTCAACTAGTCTCTCAAAAAAATAGTTCAGCAACATACTCATTTGTTAATAGTTACGATCAAGAAAAAAAACCAGTAGCAACCCTATCTTCACTCAGTTATACCTCTGCAATTGATCTTCGCACCTTTCAGTCACTACGGGATATGATTGGTGAAGATGCTAATATCTTTATACCTGAGTTAATTAATATATATCTAGAAGAATCTGCCAAATTATTAGTAGATTTAAATCTAGCAATTAAACAAAAAAATACTACTACCCTTAAACAAATAGCCCATAAATTTAAATCTAGTAGCGCTTCTGTTGGGGCTATAAACTTAGCCAATTTTTGCAAAAAAATGGAAATACTTAATCACAATGAAACTATTGATAAATATCGAGTTCTCTTAGAGCAGATGGAAACTGAATATGAAAGAGTAAAGTTAGCTTTGCAAATAAAATGTACTGATCCGTAAGAACTCAGGAGTCAGAAGAATTGTCAAATCAGTAATTAACAGATTCGAGATTTTAACAAAAATATCAAGCATGATACTTAAAGTATTATTTATCGAAGGCAGGAGGGAAACTGATTTGACATTGTACTAAATGAATTTTGTAGCGAAGTTATGTGAAAAATCTCTACAATGATAAATAAAGCAGATCTATGGCTACGTCACGCCAATTACTCAGATCAAGCGCTTTTGTAAAGTCAAAAATGCAGGGCATAATTGCTTTTTTGTTGCTTCTGCAAATTGACACTAAATAAGTAAATGGTAATAAATAATATGGATATTTTACATAAACTCAACAAGTTTAAAATAGTTAATTTTCTCAGCAAAAATAAATGGCTGCCTCTATTAGTGGGAATTTTATTCTTTATGATAGTGACCATAGTTTGGCACAGGTTATTAGTGGCAGAAGAACTTCACATTAAACAGTTAATTCAACAGCAAGCTATTTCTATTAAAATTGAGTTAACCAACGAACTAAATAACCGAATTATGGAACTCCAGCACATGGGAAAACGCTGGGAAAAATGGGAGGCAGATGCAAAAAACCCTGTGAAAGACTTCGGAGGTTATCAAGCGATCGCATGGGTGGATAAATCAGATCAAATCCGCTGGGTTGTTACCAAATCAGGAAATGAAATAGCCAAAAATTTTGATTTAAGCCCAGAATTTAAAAGCAAATTAGTGCTAGAAACCGCACAAAATGACAGCAAAGTTACGGTTAGAGATACAGTTGAACTGCTCAAAAATGGCAAAGAAATTTTGGTATATATTCCCCTAATTATAGAAAATAAATTTGATGGATTTATTGTAGGAATTTTTCAAATCCAACCTTTTTTAGATACAATTGTCAAGATACTAAATGATTATCAAATTGAAATTTTTGCTGATCAAAAACTGATTTACAGTCATGGTGAAAAAATTGAAATATCTCCTTGGCAACAAAACATCCAAGTTGACTCTTATAGCCTTAAATGGCAAATGATAATTTCACCTACTCCAGAATTATTAGCAAACTTACACTCACCCCTACCGATATTATTATTGTTTGCTGGAATTATTTTGGGGATAAAATTGATCTTATTAACCTATTTTGCTCAATCTACCTTCAAGAGTCAAAATAAAATAGCACTAATTAACCACAAACTAACCAAGAAAATATCTCAATATAAACAAACAAAAATTAATTTTTCCGCAAATGAAACCCGTTTACAACAGTTACTAGAAACTGTCAAAGTTATTCCTTGGGAATTAGATTTAAAAACATGGCGATTTACTTATGTCGGTATTCAAGCTGAAGCTATATTAGGATACCCAATTGCCGAATGGTATGAGCAAGATTTTTGGAAAAATCATCTGCACCCAGATGATAGAGAAAAGTCTCTAAAATTTTGCCAAGCAGTGGCAACTCAATGTGAAGCTCATCAATTTGAATACCGGATATTTGCAGCAGATGGAAAAATTGTCTGGTTAAGAGACATTATCAATGTAGTTGCAGAAGCAGAAATTCCAACTATGCTGCGGGGTTTCATGTTTGATATTACTGACCTTAAGCTAGTTGAAGAAACCTTAAAGCTGAGAGAAATGGCTGTTGATAGTAGCAATAATGGAATTGTGATTACTGATGTGAGAAGCCCTTCTCATCCAGTTATTTATGTTAACCAAGCTTTTGAGAGAATTACAGGCTATACCTATAGCGAAGTCATGGGGAAAAACTGTCGATTGTTACAAGGGACAGATACCAATCAATCAGGACTAGAAGAACTGCGGACAGCAATTATCATGGGAAAAAGTTGCAGTGTTGTGATTCGTAACTATCGCAAAGATGGTACATTATTTTGGAATGAATTAAGTATTTCCCCTATTCATGAAGACAATGGACAATTAAGCCATTTTATTGGTATTCAAAATGATATTACCAAACGGCAAGAAGCAGAAGCAGCCCTCAAAGAAAAAGAAGAACGTTGGCAACTAGCACTTGAAGGCAACCAAGATGCCATTTGGGATTGGAATATCATTACAAATCAAACTTTTCGCTCTGATAAATGGGCGGAACTTTTGGGGAAACAAGAACATCAATTTGTTAGTGATAACAAAGATTGGAGCGATCGCATTCATCCCGATGATTATGACCGGGTAATGACCATTAAGCAAGATTACCTCAATCGCAAAATCCCCAATTATATTGTTGAGTATCGAATGCGTCGGAATGATGGCAGCTATAAGTGGGTGTTGGTAAGTGGACAAGCCATTTGGGATGAACAAGGTAATCCGGTGCGAATGGTTGGCTCAACTAAAGACATTACTGAAAGTGTGCAAGCACAAGAGGAACTAAAACAACAATTGCAACGCACATTGCTACTCAAAAAAATCACTGACAAAATCCGTCAAAGTCTTAATGTTCAAGAAATTTTTGAGACATCTGCTACTGCAATTGGCAAGGCTTTTCAAGCAGATCGCTGTTTGATTCACTCTTATATTAGTCACCCCATAGCTCGCATTCCCTTAGTAGCGGAGTATGTTGTTCCTAATTACTCATCAATGCTAGAGATGGAGATTCCAATAGACGGTAATTTCCATATTGTTAACATGATTGCACAGGATCAAGCGATCGCTTCCTCCAATGTGTACAATGATCCCTTACTCCAGCCAGCAGCACCTCTTTGTCAAGCAATTGGACTTAAGTCCTTGTTAGCAATTCGTACCTCCTATCAAGGGCAACCCAATGGAGCTATTGGTTTACACCAATGCAGTTATTTTCGTCAATGGACTTCAGAAGAAATTGAATTACTAGAAGCCGTTGCTGCTCAATTGGGTATTGCTTTAGCACAAGCTCATCTGCTAGAACAAGAAACCCGTCAACGGGAAGAACTAACTTTAAAAAACTCTGCTCTAGAACAGGCTAAACACGCAGCAGAAGCAGCTAACCGTTCAAAAAGTGAATTCTTGGCCATGATGAGTCACGAAATTCGTACCCCTATGAATGCTGTTATTGGCATGACAGGAGTACTGTTAGATACTAATTTGAATTCCCAACAGCAAGACTTTGTAGAAACAATTCGCAATAGTGGAGAATCTTTGCTCACCATTATCAACGATATTCTCGATTTCTCCAAAATCGAATCGGGCAAGCTAGAACTAGAAGAACAATCTTTTGATTTAAGAAATTGTGTGGAGCGAGTGCTTGACATCTTAGCCCCAAAAGCAGCAGCAAAAGATATAGAACTAGCTTATCTGATCAATCCTCAAGTTCCCACCAGGATTATTGGCGATCTAACTCGTGTGCGTCAGATACTGATGAATCTCTTAAGTAATGCCATTAAATTCACCAAAAAAGGAGAAGTGATCCTCTCCATACACGCAAAACCAATTACAAACACAGCCACAGAATCTTACCCATTTCCTAGAACTTACGAAATTTTATTTGCCATCAAAGACACAGGTATTGGTATTCCCGCAAATAAAATGAACCTTTTATTTCAACCTTTTTCCCAAGCAGATTCTTCTACCACCAGACAATATGGTGGCACAGGATTAGGCTTAGTGATTAGTAAGCGGTTAAGTGAAATGATGGATGGTACTCTTTGGGTTGAAAGTCAAGGAGCTATTGGTGGTACTCCTAGCTCTCTCTGGCAAGATGAATTTCTAATTTCATGTTTACCGTTTTGCCAAGGTTCAACATTTTCTTTTACTATCACTGTCCCAGAAGATATTAATTCAGATTCAGAAGAATTATCAATTGAGTCAGTGCAGTTAACTGGTAAACGACTGTTGATTGTAGATGACAATCCTGTTCACTGCCAAATTCTGAGCCTGCAAGCAAGGTCTTGGAATATGCAAATTTATGCCGTGACATCAGCACAGCAAGCCTTAGAACAACTTCGCCAAGGTGTTCAGTTTGATATTGCTATTTTAGATTTAAATATGCCGGAGATGGATGGAGTCACCTTAGCACAGGAAATCCGCAAGCAATCAAACTGTCAAACTATACCTCTGGTAATTCTTACTTCTCTAACTAAAGCAGAAACGAGTCAAGAATACAGTGATATTAAAATTGCGGCTTGCCTGACTAAACCTGTTAAACAGTATCAACTTTATGATGCCCTTGCTCGTGTTTTAGGTAATCAACCGATTAAAGCCATTATCTCCCCAACTCAAATACCAGAAATTGATTTTTATTTGGCAGAGAAACTACCATTGCGGATTCTTTTGGCAGAGGATACAGTTGTTAATCAGAAAGTAGCTTTACTGATGCTCAAGAAAATTGGTTATCGAGCGGATGTCGCAGCTAATGGTTTGGAAGTACTCACAGCATTGCAGCGTCAGTCTTATGATGTGGTATTGATGGATGTACAAATGCCAGAAATGGATGGACTGGAAACAACCCAAATCATTTGTCAGGATTGGGAAGCAAGTCAACGTCCTTATATTGTTGCTATGACGGCTAATGCAATGCGGGGCGATCGCGAAATCTGTCTAGCAGCTGGTATGGATGACTATATTAGCAAACCGGTTCAGATTGCAGATTTATTTCACGCATTGAGCAGATATGGAAAACAGAAGATAGGCGGTAAAAATGAGTAGCAACTGTTGATTTCGACCTAAAAATCTGATATACTCTGTCTTGATAAGGAAGAACTATCAATTAATAATAGTTTCCAAAATTGGTTGATTGTCATCAATCTCAATCGTAAAAATTGCCCCTGTTGGTTGATTGCTTTCCACTTTGATATTTCCCCCATGCGCTTCTACTGTCATTTTGCAGAAAGCAAGACCTAAACCAATTTGAGATGCTGCTTTGTTAAAAGTGCCGATTTCATATTTCTCGAAAATGACTTTACGCAATTCCTCTTTCACACCTGGGCCTGAATCAACAACTTGAATTTTGGCTCGTCCTGGTGCTGGATAGTCAGCATGAACGATGATTTCACTTTGGGGATGGGTGAATTTAATTGCATTAGAAAGTAAATTATCAATAACTCGACGGAATAAATTCGCATCCAGGCTAATACTCCCTCCAGGTTTGGGTAAGTCGCTAATTAGTTTAATATTCTTTTGAATGACAGATGGTTCAATATCAGTAATGGCTGAAGCACAAAGTTCATACAAATCAACATCTGTGCGTTGCAAAATCAATTTTCCAGAATCTAATTTTGCCAACAGCAGTAAACTATCAATCATCGATCTTAATTGTTGTGCAGCGGCGATGATCTGACTGCTTTTTTGAAACTGACGTTCGGGTGATAAGTTAGCAATTCGCAACATTTCTGCCGCGAGAATAATTGAGGTTAAAGGATTCCGCAAATCATGAACAATCATGTTAGAAAGGTCTTCCCGCAAATGCAGAGTTTCTTGGAGAGAATCATATTGTTGTTTGATGCGTAACATTGATCTCACCCGCGATCGCAGTTCCATCCCATTCACAGGTTTACTAATGAAGTCGTCAGCACCTACAGCCATACATTGGGACAAATCTTCTTTAGCAGTAAGTGCTGTCACCATAATCACTGGAATATGCTTCCATTGAAAATTAGATTTAAATTTCTCACAGAATTGGATACCATTCATTTGTGGCATCATCACATCTAGTAAAATCACATCCGGTTGAAAGAAAGCCATGAGATCCAGGGCTTGCTGTCCATTAGCAACATAGCTTAATGCATAACCTTCACTATCTAATAATGCATCAATAACATCAAAGTTATCAGGTTCATCATCAATAACCAAAATCTTTGGCAGTGGTTTCATAGCTAATATCATATCAAGTTCAGATAATTTACTGATAAAAGTCCCGAAGATAGGACTCCTATTTGATTTTTGAACACGCGGGTAGATATATATACTTTATGCAGTTTGGTTTGGTAGTCATTGCTCACCCTAAACTAGGTAGGTTCGCGTTAAAAATTGTCATTATGACAAGGCATGGGGCAGAAGGGAAGAGGTTTGTAGGCAAATTTATTTTTCGTTACATAACTGCTCTCTGAGAAGCCGCTGCGCGTCTACGGTCTTTTCAAGTCGTTCTACTGACTTAAACTGTTTCTGATATTATTTATAATTCCTACTAGATATGATGATAAGTATTTATACGAATATTATATCAGTTATAAATTACTTGTGATCCGTTTTCTGATTTAACAAATCTTGAATCTTCTCTACTAAAAGCTTCAACTTGACTGGTTTTGGCAGATAGTCATTTGCTCCAGATGCGATGCATTGTTCTTGATCCCCTGGCATGGCTAAAGCCGTCAAGGCAATAATGGGAGTATGTATAAACAAAGGATCAGCACGAATAAGACGCATAGCAGTTAATCCATCCATACCTGGCATTTGGATATCCATGAGAATTAGATCTGGATGTTGCTTTTTAGTGAGAGTAACAGTTTCTTCACCATTTTTGGCCATAATGAGGCGATATCCTTTAGCACCCAGATAGTTAGAGATAGTGGCAATGTTGGCTTCATTGTCTTCTGCTAAAAGAATGAGGGGAGGGGAAGCTGGTTCTGTAGAAGTAGTAGTAATTGGGGCAATAATTAGAGTTGTATTAGAGACATCTTTGGGATTCTGGAGTTTCTGTAAAGTATTGCGAATTTGTTCTCGGCTAATAGGTTTAACTAAGTATTCAGTAGCACCTAAAGACATTGCATGCGATCGCTCATCAACTACTGAAATTACCAATATAGGTATATTCTGCGTTTGCGGATTAGCTCTCAATTGTTGTAATACTTCCCATCCAGAAAGGTTCGGTAACAGAATATCCAAAATGATCAGCACGGGATGGATGCGGAGTGCTTCATCAATAGCCCCCTCACCTTTAGTATAAATAGTAGTTTGCATATTCAATTCATTCAAATATCGAGCAACCTGTTCTGCTGCAACCATCGAGTCTTCAATGATTAGTACCTGTGAATTTTGGATTTGAGTATTGGGTAAAAGTTGACAATTTCCAGAAAATAGACTTTTTTCGCCATCCCTCGGTTTCCCTACACAGGGGATACGAACTGTAAAACAGCTACCCTCACCTAGCTCACTAGTGACTATTATTTGACCATTATGCAGGTCTACCAGTCGATGTACCAAAGCTAAACCCAATCCTGTCCCATTGTGCTGACGATTCAGACTACTGTCGATCTGCACAAAAGGTTTGAACAGTTTATCCAATTCTTCTTTAGCAATACCAATTCCTGTATCAATAACTGAAAAGCAAATCCATTGATTTGGGGAAGAAGGTGACAGTGAAGAAGAAGGGTTTAGGGTTTGAGAATTATAGAAAGGTGAACTTTCTCCCCCTGCTCCCTGCTCCCTGCCCCTGCTCCCTGCTCCCTGCCCCCTGCTCCCTGCCCCCTGCTCCCTGCTCCCTGCCCCCTGCTCCCTGCTCCCTGCCCCCTGCTCCCTGCTCCCTGCCCCCTGCCCCCTGCTCCCTGCCCCCTGCCCCCTGCTCCCTGCACCCTACCCCCTGCACCCTGCACCCTGCCCCCTGCACCCTCCCCTCCTCTTGCTGCACGATGAGTTTGACACTTCCACCATCGGCAGTGAATTTAACTGCATTGTTGAGTAAATTAATTAGCACCTGACGAAGACGGCGTTCATCTACAATTAAGTCAGGTAGATTTGGAGATAATTCTACGGAGATTTGAATATTTTTTTTCAGCGCTTGTTGTTTGACAAATGTCAAACTAGAATCACAGAGATAACTAACGGCGACTGATGTAGGTTGTAACTCTAGTTTACCGGCTTCAACTTTTGATAAATCGAGAATATCGTTAATCAAGTCTAATAGGTGTTTTCCGCTGCGTTCGATGGTTTGGATGGATCGTTGTTGGCGATCGCTCACAGTCCCAAAAACTTCCTCTAATAACCCTTCCGACATCCCTAAAATGGCATTAAGAGGGGTACGCAGTTCGTGACTCATATTCGCTAAAAACTCATCCTTGAGACGAGTGGCACGGGCTAGTTCAGCATTGGTTTGCCGTAGTTCTGCCTCTATCTGCTTGCGTTCTGTCATTTCTAAAGCGGCACCGATAATTTGTTTAGGTATATTTTCGGCATCGCGGCTAAATACAGTATCATGACTAACAAACCAGTGCCAGTTGCCTTGGCGATCGCACATCCGGTATTCTATCTCCCTGATATCCTCATCTTTAGCTGTGTCAAAGCGAGTATGATAATCAACGATTTTGGAGATATCATCGGGATGGACAATTTGCAAAAATAACTCTGAACCCATGTTTTTGATTTCTGCGGGAGAGTAGCCTAGTAATCGAGCAATTTCTCTGTTAACGTAAACATTGCATTTTTCCTGCAAATCGTAGATGTAGAGGATATCTGGACTGGCTTCAGTGATGCGTTGAATTAAATACTGGCTTTCTTTTAAAGCAATTTCAGTTGTTTTGCGGTCGGTGATATCTAAAGCTGCACAGGTTACACCTTCTATGACACCATTGCGATCGCGCAGTGGATCAATTGTTAAAACGTAGCAAAGAAAATTGTCTTCTGTACCAATAACTATTTCATCTCTCATGCCAATACCTGTTTCTATCACTTTGCGTTTCCAGGCTTCTAATTTCTGAGCATCTTGAGGGAGAAATAGATCAGTATCAAACTTACCAATTACCTGTTCAGGAGTCAAACCCAATGCAGGGTTATAAATCCAGATATAACGCAGGTCAAGGTCTTGGTTAAATACGACAATTGGCGAATTATTTAAAGCAATGCGAAAGCGTTCTTCACTGTAGCGGAGAGCTTCTTCTGCGGTGCGTCGGCTGGTAATATCATCATAAGTTCCCAGAATACCAATAATATTGCCATCAGCATCCCGCAGCGGTACTTTATTGGTTTCTATCCACATAAAAGAACCATCCGGTTTATGGAAAGTTTCTTGGATGTGCATTTGTGGTTGACCAGTTGTCATCACCAGGCGATCGCATTCTAGGTAAAAATCAACTTCTTCACGAGTTGCAGACATACCATAAGGATCTTTCCCGATAATGTCTTCTGGAGTCGCATCCAAATCTTCAGCAAAGTTAAGATTACAACCTCTCACAACTGATTGCTGATCTTTCCAGAAAACACGCTGAGGAATAGTGTTTAGAACTAATTGCAACATTGTCTGTGATTCTCTTAAAGCTGTGGTACGTTGTTCAACCCTGGCTTCTAGTTCTTCATTGAGTTGTCGTAATTGTTCTTCTGCTTCCTTGCGTTTGGTAATATCTTCAGCAAAACCAGCAATGCGGTAGACTTTTCCATCATTGTTTTCTATAGGAAAAGCGCGATCGCGTATCCAGCGTACTGTACCATCCGGTTGAATAATGCGGTATTCTTCGTCATACTCCCCTAATATAGCTTTCGTCACAAAAGTAGTCCTTACCCGTTCTTGATCCTCTTCGTGAATAGCACTAAGCCAACTGTAAGGTTGCTGGTAAAGGCTTTCACAGCTACGACCCCAAATTTTTTCATATTGTCGGCTTGCAAAAATGGGGTCAGAACCTTCTTTGTTATTCATCCAAATGACTTGCGGCAAGTTTTCGGCAATTTGTCGAAAGAGTTCCTCACTATCCCTGAGAGCAATTTCTGATTGCTGGCGTTCCCTGAGTGCAGCTTGCCGTTCGCTAATATCAACAAATGTGACTACTACTCGTTGTAAATTACCATTGCTATCAAATTCTGGAAAAGCATTAACCAATAACCAAATCTGCGTTTTACTCTGGGGTCGATTCACCCCCAGCACATAGTTTTCTAAAGGTTGAAGTGCAGCAATAACCTGATTTATCGGGTATTCTGACACTGGCATCACTGTTTCATCTTCCCTCAAAAAATGCCAAGCCGGATCTAAATCAGTTTGACACTGCATTTGGTCAGAAGTTAGTTCTAAGAATTCGCCAGCTTTAGCGTTAGAAGTCAGAATACTGCCATCCACTGCATGAACAATCAAACCCAGCGGCAGATTTTCGATTAAAAGTCGGTATTTAGCTTCACTTTGACGCAGTAATTCTTCAGTTTTTTTCAAATCGGTGATGTCTGACATCGACATCAAAAAAGCATTCTGACCTTCCCAAGCAATTGCCGCAGCTTGCATATTGACGGTACGCTGTTGACCAAATAATTGCAGTAGTTCAATTTCTTCTACTCGCTGAGTATCATAGTCATAAGGAACTGCAAAAGGCCAACCAAAGAGTTCTTCTCTACCTCTACCAAACATCTTAGCCGCAGCCGGGTTGACAAATAAAATATGACCTTGATTATCTACGGTGACAAAACCACTACCACTGGTTTCCACAATGGTTCGTAAACGTTCTTCACTATCTTTTAAACGCTGATATAGTTCCGCTTGCTGGATAGCAATTGCTAAATGATTGGAAAGCTGTTTGAGCAATTCTGTTTCTTGTGGTTGCCATATACGGGGAGCATCGTTTTGACAAGCCAGCATTAAACCCCAAAGTTCTTCCCCAACAACAATAGGAACCAAAATCTTGGCTCTGATTTGCAGACTCTCCAATAATTCCCGATGACAGGGAGTCATATTTACCTGAAGAATGTCATTAACAACTTGAATTCGGCCATTGATATACTGTTCGACCCAATCGAATGTAAAACAAGGATCGCTTACCTGTTGTCCTAGTAGAGATGACCATCCGGCTTGCACATCTTCGGCAATGATGATACCGTCACCAGGGGACTGAATTTTATAGACTAAAACGCGATCGCAATTCAAGAATTTTCGCACCTCAAGCGCGATCGCATTTAAGGTTTCTTGCAAGTCCAATGACAGTCTAATGCGGCTGGTAATTCCATTTAATAGTCGTTCTCGTTCTGCCTGTATTTGCAACTCTGCTATGCGGCTTTGTACCTCTTGTTCTAGTTCCGCATTACGCACCTGCAATAATTCTAGTTTTTCTCTTTCTAACCGCGATACCTCTTGTTTGAGGTTATCTACCATATTATAAATATCCAGGGGGTTCAAGGCTTGCAGCAAAGTCGTTTGGGTGACAATACCCAGCATTTCTCCCTCTGCACCTGTAATCACAACCCGATTGATTCGCCTTTCCCTCATCAGTATTGATACTGTCCAAAGTGTTTCATCTGGAGACATACAAAAAACAGGACTACTCATCACTGTTTGCGCCTGCATTGCCTCCAAATCGAGAGCTAAAGCCTGAAACTGGACAATATCACGCTCAGTCACAATACCTATGGGCATCAGTAGAGAATTGTTCTCTTCCACAATTATCACTGAACTCACATTTTGCCTAGCCATTAACTTAGTGATTTCCAGCACCGAAGTTTCTGGGGAAGCTTGAACAATGCGAACACTCATCACTTCTGACACCAGACGCAACCGCAACAAATCTACAGGACGCAACAGTTGACGCAAGCTTTCGTGGGTGAGTAGTCCTACTAACTGTCCATTATCATCTATCATCGGCAGATGACGAATCCGGTGACGTTGAAATAAGTTAAGAACAACAAAAATATCAGTAAAATCAGATTTGCGGAGAGTAATCACACAGCGAGTCATGACATCACCAATCATCACCCCAGCAATTTGTTTCCCCTCAGCACTCAGTCTCACCACATCCCGTTCCGTGAAAATTCCCAGTAATTGGTTATTTTCCATCACCAAAACACAACTAGCGCGGGAATCAGTCAACGCGTAACTGGTATCGACACCACATTCTGCCAATGCACAGCTTCCCCGTGCGCTACTCATGAGAGCGATCGCATCCGTTGCTAGTGTATCCGACCTAACAATCAAAGGCTTATCCGCAACAGCCTGTTCTAGATTATTTGGTTCTATCAGAGAGGTGGACAACATTGGTGATTGGTAATGGGTAATTGGTAATTATCTTGTTCCCAGTATCTCGTTATCTCTAGGACTTACGCAAAAACTCTCCCAAACTCCTATTCCTCTGTGTCCTCTGCGTCCTCTGCGGTATGCGCTTCGCGCACGCTTTGCGAACGTCTCTTCATGATTTTGCGTAAGTCCTGATCTCGTTTATCTCGTTCCCAGTCTGGGAATGCTATCACAGAGGCTCTGCCTCTACTATCATCAACAGGTAGAGCCTTCTAGAAATTATTCCCATATAGAGTATAGAAACGAGAAAATTTTCGTTAACCGAGCAGTATTGATAAAAAATTACTCTATCAAACCACAATATAAGGGAAATTAATAGCCACCACACGACCAGAATCTACCAAAGCCTGATACACCATCACCGCTACCTCAGCGCGTGTTGCATCACGGGTAGGGTTCAGTTGTTTAGTAATTGGATGATTAACAATCAGCTTCTTGTGAATAGCTGTTACTACCTCATCTTTAGCATAGCTAGGGATCTTTGCTTGGTCTTCAAAAGATGTTGTAACTGTTGTATTACTCGCAGATAAACCCAAACCATTTACCAGAGAGACAATAACTTGTACACGTTCAATATTTTGGTTGGGAGCAAACGTATTATTAGGATAACCAGAAAGAAATTGCCCTTGATATGCTTGCTGAATTGCTTGAAATGCCCAAAAATTATTTTGCACATCCTTAAAATTGATAGCAGTGCGTTTACTAGGTGGGTTAAACGCTTTCACCAGTAACGCAGCATATTGGGCCCTTGTCATTGTCGCATCCGGTCTAAAGGTGCGATCTGGATAACCCTTAATTATTTCCAGTTTAACCAATTCCTGAATAAACGCAAATGCCCAATGATTAGCAATATCCTTTAATTCATTGGTTATTGGAGTTGGAGTTGGTGTTGGAGTCGGTGTTGGAGTCGGTGTCGGAGTCGGTGTCGGTGTTGGAGTTGGAGTTGGAGTTGGAGTTGGAGTTGGTGTCGGAGTTGGAGTTGGTGTCGGAGTTGGTGTCGGAGTTGGAGTTGGTGTCGGAGTTGGAGTTGGTGTCGGAGTTGGAGTTGGAGTTGGTGTCGGAGTCGGAGTCGGAGTCGGAGTCGGAGTTGGAGTTGCAGTAAACTCTACATTTCCCTTAACTTTAGCCGGATCTATTTGATTTCCGACAGAAACAAGCGTATTAGAACTAGCATTTTGTAAATCGAATTTACCATTATTGCGGAAAATATTACCCCCAGGACTATTTATACTGCCGAGATCAGGTAAAGCAGTGCTAATCACAGTCAAGCCATCATCAGTATTCTTCTCACATAGATTATTTCGCAATATCGGACGTGCATTCCCAGAAAGGACAATCCCAGAACGGTTCTCAGAAATTTTGTTATCTATAAGTGTCGGTGATGCCGTATCACTAACAGCAATGCCATAACCTGTTTTCACGCAGATATTATTTTGAATTTGACCTGTCGCATTTTTAGCAATAGAAATACCATTAGCAGCATTCTCACTAAAAACATTACCTTGAATCTCAGGTTTAGCATCACCTGTAGCAAAAACTCCCTCACGTTTGCACAGGGTAAATGTGCAATTAGCAATAGTAGGGTTACTTGATTCACTCCAGACAGCAGTACCACGAGTAGCAAGATTCGTTACAGTTACCCCTCGTAATTCGGCACTATTAAGCATTACAAAGGTGACATTTTGACCAGCAAAAGTGCGACTGAGATAATTACCACTACCTTCAATCACAACACCTTGACCCTTGTTTGTTTCATTCCCTACTACGATCGCACCAACGGGTACAGTCAGAGGAAAAGTTTCACCACTATCGGCATTATAATTCCCATCTGCCAGTTGGATGATAGTACCGATTGTGGCTTGTTGTAAAGCTTTGGTAAGATTTTTAAAAGGTGCTTGTTGGCTACCAGGGTTAGTATTAGCACCTGTTACAGGATTTACGTAAAAACTTTGGGTCATATTTATACTCCTAAAAAAGACATAGAAATCCTAACCTAATGATTGAGTTTTGAGATGAGGGGTGGTAACTAGGTTGGCGTTAAAAATTGTCATTGGGATAAGGCTTGCCTTACATTCATGAGAATTTGCCCTTAATATTGCTTTCACCGTTAAAGTTCTACATTAGGAGTCACAGCTTTTACGAAAAAATATCTATGATCATTGATAATTACGCCTTAATCAACCTTTTTTATAGGCAACTTAGTACCGCACCTTTTACAAAATTCAGCATCTAGATCATGAAAAGCCAAACCACAATTTTCACAAATCTTTTCTACCTGATTTGCAGTTTTTACCAACCGCTTAATTAAATCTCCCACTTGCCAAGGAATCAAACCTACTCCTGTTAAAATCATCAACACTGTCAGCAAACGACCTAATTCAGAAATTGGTGTGACATCTCCAAATCCCACCGTTGTCATTGTCACTACTGAAAAATAAAAAGCATCCAAAAAAGTTCCAAAATTTTGTGGATTAACTGGATGTTCAACTTGGTAAATTAAACCAGAATAAACAAAAACAATTGCAAATAGAGTAAATAATATTCGTGCAAAAATTACACCATCTTCACTACTTATACTACCAATGAAGAATCTTTTATCTATAAACCTAATTAATCGCAAAATTCTGAACCATCGCAATAAGCGGATAAAACTGATATCTACCAAACCAACAAAAGATGGTAAAATCGCCATTAAATCAATAATTGAATAAAAACTAAATATATACTTGAATTTATTTTCTGCACTCCATAAACGCAGTAAATATTCCACAGCAAAAATTATCAATATACAAGTATCTAATGCTCTAAGCTCCAAGCGAGCATCATTAGAAATGTTATAAGTTTCCGCGACAAAAATTCCTGATGATAATAAAATTAGAATTGCAATAGTTAAATTAATTGTTTTACCAATTGGTGTTTCTAGGTCTGTTAAATAAAATTCTATTTTTTCTCGATTTAGCAACATATACAGCGTTTTTTAGGTAAATGAAGTAGGGGCAAATAGCCATTCACCCCTAGGATAATTTGTACCTCACTAAGTTGCAATTTGCTGTATAAAAAAATAAAGCCCTGGACATATATTACCCAGGGCTTGTGTATATTGCTTGCTAGATGCAACAAGTTTTCATAACTCAGATTGGCTTACATACTAGATGCACCAGTAGCAATGAGACGTTTGAATAAAGCTTCTGACCAACCAGTTTCTCTAAGTACAGCAGATGAAGAAACTTCTACATAAGCTTGCTCAATAAAAGCTAAATCAATCATACAAATTCTACCTAATGCTTCTTGTAAGCCCTCTGACTTGCCATCAAGTCTGAGCTTTTTACCAACTTCATGGACGACAACTGCCATAGCTGGAACTACGTGCTGAGGGGCAATTCCAATCTTCACATGAACAAGCCCAATATGCCAACGACAATCAGCATAGCCTTTACCCCAATCATCCATTCCCGTAAACATTTGATGAAACCATTGAATAAATGTTTCATGTAAACGGTGAATTCGTCCCTCACTTTGATTTAAAATGGCATTCATTTCTTCATCACGTCCCAGATAAGCATAGAAGTGATCAGCCATTGTGGAAGCATTTGCTAGTCCCCAGTCAGCATGGGATTTAAGAATAGATTTATCTTCAGAAGTTAAACCAATTCTTGTTTCCATTTTGATCATAAAAGCGGTAGGTTCAATAGCCATAATTAACCCCTTTAAAAAATAGTTGTGGTTGAAGTTATTACTGTTTACTATTCGTTGAATTAAGTCTTGTGTATGCTCTGGATAAGAGTATAGTTTAAGATTACGCTATTTGAGAGAGTTGCAAAAATATAAATTTTTGATTATTAATTTTTGCCCACGATAAAATACCAAAATTGTTTTTGGAATTATGATGTTTTACTGCGTAGAAACCCAACTAAATTTTTGAGAAATGATTGACTAACAGATGACTTTTCTGCTGGCTTTTCTATAGGTTTAGTTACAGGTACAAGTTCCTGAACTGGTTCGGGAAAAGTGACTACAGGAGTTGCGGTAGAAAGAGACTCTTCTAGAGTGAATGTGGGTGTAGCAGCAACCATAAAATACTCTTCTGCTAAACCAACGACAATCAATCGAAAAGCAATTTGCTGTACAGTTTTTATAGGAATTGTCAGTTGATTGGCAATATGTTGTAAAGAAACTTGTCCGTTGACAAATTCCCACACTTGCCATTCTTGAGCATTTAACTGCATTTTGGGCTGTTTCACCATCAAACCTGACAAACCGGAAGTTGGATCTGGGAGCTTTTCTTCTAAAGCCGTCCAATCTCGTAGCGCACGTAAGCCAATTAATATCACCTCGGTTGCAGACATACTTAGACCAGTCATTTCCCCCAAAGGCAAAGATGATGTCGGCTCAAATCTAAACAGAGCATCTTTGACTTGGAATAAGGAGCATACTGGACGTAGTACTTGGCTATTAAATAGCAGTTTCAATTGTTCTGGTTGTACCAGTCCCTGGGATTTTAAGCATAACCCCAATGGTGAATTGATAAAACAAGAAGAAATTTGAGTGACTCTGGAGATTACGCGCTCACTTATCCACCCTCTTTGGGCAATCATTAATGTTAAGCCTTGTTGGTCTAAGCGATCAGCTGCGCTGACTACACGACCTTGATGCAACCAGATATAATAAACTTGTTTTTTTCCATTCTCATTTGCGTCAGGTAAAAACTCAATGTAAAGTAGACCTGTTTTTTTTCCTTGATCTAAAAACTGAAGTAGTTCGGGCAAGGAAAAATCTGCAAAGTTACCAGTAATAGTCATAATTTACCTCCTTCATAAAAGGATCTAAATATTTAACAAATCAGAATAAAAATATTCCGATATTTAACCTCAAAAACTTCTTATTTAATTTAGGGAATATTCCTAAAATAACCAAGATTAATGAGATAGATTACACTGTACAACTTTCCATCAAGCACTGTACTAGAGCAATGACTGCCTCTGCTACAGAGTCTCCTTCGTTGGGATTGACTCTGACCATAGGTGGTCTTTGAGCTTCATTAACATATCCAATGGCAAGGTATACATCTTCTTCAGACCAAGCTCCTGGACAATCGGTATGTGTTAGACCAATGATCATGGGAACCTGAGCCCGTTCTTCCATAAAGTTGAGAATTTTGCGGGCCTGGCGGAATTCTCTAGCTCGATGTGCTGCTATTAGTAAGATATATGCATGGGCTTTGCGAATCAATATATCCCACATAAAATCAAAACGAGACTGACCAGGTGTACCATAAAGGTGTAAAGCCATGTCAGGACCAAATTGCAGCCGACCAAAGTCAAAGGCCACCGTGGTTTTTTGTTTTAGCAACGCTGTTTCATCAGTTGCACGGGTATCTGTATCTACGACTTCAATTTCACTGACAGAACGGATAAAAGTGGATTTGCCCGCTCCTACCGAACCCGTGACGATCAAGCGCATAACTTCCATGTTTATTTACTCCATAAATAAACAAATAAATGATTGATGACTCACTAACGTAAACAAACTCCTCAATGGTTTTGACAGTTGTTGAATAATGGATAGAAAGTTCCCTAGTTTAACCAGCATTTTCTTGCCAGGGAACTTGGATTGAGTTGGCTGATGCATGGATCATTTAGCTTAAAACTAGTTTTAGTTCTTGGAGAACTCGTTTGATTTCTAGCATTAATACTCCCTGTTTAGCAGATTCACTGGCTAAAACTAGGAAGACTGCATCTTCACCACAACCAGTTAAGATGCCAAAGCCTTTCTTACCTTCTACAAAGATGCGGTCAACTGTACCTCTAGCTAACTCAATCCCAATTCTTTCACCTAAAGATAGCATGGATGCTGACATTGCTGATACCCGTTCTTCGTCCATTCCACCAGGTAAACTGGCTGCTAAAGGTAGACCATCTGGGGTAACAAGTGCTGCTCCTTGAACATCTGTTGTCGCAGCTACAAAGTTTTGCAAAATCATGCCCAGTTTTTCTGTATTAATAGCCATATAATTGTCTCCGTTGTGTTGAATTTGAAAGTGAGTAAGAAATTTTCGTAATGTCGAATTAAATAATCTCGATTTTGGATTTAATTAGACAAGATTTAGCCTAAAGGGGTAAATTCAAATACGTCGTAATTACCTCCCCTTAATACGGATTCGGTATGCACTCCTCTAAAACGCTTATTAAGTACTTGTTCTAAAGCGCCCCAAACTGCACCCATTGTAAATGTACACTTGCGTTCTGAATTTAGCGGTTCACCCGCAGAACACACGGTTTCAGATGTGTAGACTTTAATGACATCTCCATCGGCAACAATTTTATCAACAATGCACAACCTAGTACCATCCAGACCTAAGGCTTGGGACAATTTGGCTGCTACACTATCTAAAGAATCTAAAGATGCAACTAAACCCAGTTCTTCTGCTAGTTTTTTACCCCGCGCACGACCTGCTGTAGTTAAAGCAATGGCTGTAGCTTTTTCCCCCAGAGCATCTTCCATGCCTACAATTACTGATTTAAAGCAGACAATGCTGCTAAAATTGCCTAGTTGTTTTCGCAATACATCTGGCATATTTAAATCTCCATGTGAGTTTGACGACTAGAGTTTTGTAATTAGGGAGTTATGAGTAGAATCTCTAGGCTAGTAGGAAAAAATTAGCTTTCCAAATTATGTTTTCGCAAAAGTGAAACTGTGTAAATGGATGCGTTTCCCCTGATTTCCTATTGACTCAATTATGCTGAATGAAGGGTTAAGATAATACCGAGAATTTACTGAATTTAGTTTTTGTTATAGCTGTCATAAGTTAAGCAAATATAACAGATTACTATTCTTGGCTCAAGCTTTGAGACTATTACAGGGTAAAGAATGTGGGATTTAATCTCAAGCTTAGTAATTGCAGATTATGGTCTGGTATTGCTCATTATGTATTAATTTTTGACAATAAAAATGCTGGTTACTGGAAAATATGCTATACATCCCAACTATAAATAAACACTAGTAATTTTTGAAATATAGGTAATACGGAAATTACGTATCTTGTTCTAAGTAAGATGAGTATGTATTGGCAAGAATAGCGGCTTGAGTGCGATCGCGCAAATTTAATCGGTTTAAAATGTTCGTAACATGATTTTTGACTGTTCCTTCAGAAATGTAGAGTTCCTGTGCAATTTCTCGGTTACTAGCACCTGTGGCTATTAGCTGCAAAACTTCTTTTTCTCTAGGTGTGAGTTCTGCTAAACTCGGTGGCACAGATGGGCTGGAAATGGGTGCATTGGCTAGAAATTGAGTCACGAGTTTTTTGACTATTCCTGGACCTAGTTGGGAATATCCTTTATCAACAGCGCGAATGGCAACAGCTAACTCTTCTGAAGGTGTATCTTTAAGCAAATAACCCATTGCACCATTCTGTAAGGCTGCTTTTACATATTCATCATCATCAAAAGTGGTCAATACTAAAATTTTGGTGCAGGGAAACTGTTTTTGAATTTCTTTTGTAGCTGCAACTCCGTCCATGATAGGCATTCTGATATCCATCAAAACTACATCTGGCTGTAATTGTGTAACCAAATTAATGGCAATTTCACCGTTTTCGGCTTCTCCGACTATTTCTAAATCTGTTTCTAATTCTAATAATGCTCTTAAACCTTGACGAATTAAACCTTGATCATCTACAAGTAAGACTCTAATCATTGTTTCCATTTGGGTAAGGGGATAGTAACTATAATTTGACAACCAGCATCATGGGCAGAGTTAATGATAAACTCACCTCCTAGTGCTAAAGTGCGATCGCGCATACTTTGCAAACCAAACCCAGTAGTATTCTGTTGAATATCAAAACCTCTGCCGTTATCTTCAACTATTAACTTAAAAATTTTGGTGGTTGTAGTTAATTCTAATTTCACTTCTGAAGCTTGTGCATATTTAGATATATTTGTTAAAGACTCTTGAATAATTCGGTAAATTGGCGTACTCATTTCCATTGGAAAGGGATCTTCTAAGGAAATTTTGCAATTTGGTAAAATGCCATTAGAACGTTGAAAATCTTCTGAGAGAATCACAATTGCCTGTTCTAATGATTTCTCTTGCAAGGGGTGCGATCTCATAGTAGAAACTGATTGACGTACATCTTGTAATGCTTTTGAGCCTAGTTCTTTCGCCGTTGCTAAAAATGTCATAGCTCTGGGCATATCAGATTTAGAAAGTTTTAAAGCAGTTTCTAATTGTAGATTTAAAGCCGTCAGAGAATGTCCTAATGAATCATGAATTTCTCTAGCAATACGGTTACGTTCTTCTAAAGTAGCTTGATTTTCAATTTGCAGAGCATATTGACGAAGTTTTTCGTTAGCTCTTTCTAGTTTATCTCGACTTTGACGTTCGGATAAAACTGCATTCATTAATAGTAAAACAAATACTAAACTCAAACCAAATAAAACAGCTAAACTAAAACTAAAAAAACGAAATCTTTCTTGTGCTAAAGGTGGTAATCTAAAAGGTATTACACGATTTCTCAGAGTAATCAAAAATAGTACAAATGATAAAAAAGTAACTGCTAACCGCCCTGGTAATTGAAAAATTAAGCAACTACGAGTGACTAAAATTAGATAGAGAAATGGAAAAAATCTAGTAGTTTTTCCACCAAAAAAACCAGTAATTAAAATTAATAATACTTCACTAGCAGTATATAAAACTTTAATAAATTTATTTTGGGTTGGCAACCTTAAGCCCATCACACCAAATAAAGCCAAGCTGCAAATTGTTAATTCTGGGAAGCTGACAGCAAATCGGGGTGATGGAGATGGCATGATTGCAAATAATGCCGAAAGTCCTAGCAATACCCACTCTAAATAAAGCAGAAAACGAAAAGGATGATTATGAATTTGAATAGAACGAGTCATAATTAATTTGTAATTTATAATTGTGCCTAAGTCACACAAGGGGGATAAGTGGCGTATTGCAATACATCCCTAAGTAGGTTGGCGTTAATGTCGTTGGGATAAGGCAGCCCTATGGCTAACGCCACGCTACGCTATCGACAAGATCAGTACAAGTCTTGCCTGCTAATAATACAAGGACGGGCAGGATGCCCATCCCACAAGATTGGATCATCTTTTTTGTGGAGTTCTCTTATACAGTTTGGTTTTATTCTGCCCACCTACCTACACAAAAATTAAATAGGATTCCTATATTTTGCTTATATACACTTACTATAATTTCTAATTTATAGCTAGTTACATTAATCATGGCTGAATTATGACTAAAGTCATGGGTGTAGAGGTGACTTTCGCCTCATGTGGTTAATAGAATAATTTTTTATGATGGTGACAACCCACCAGGAATAAATACAAGGTAATTTATGAAACTCAAATCATTATCATTTATAGCTGCTGCTTTTGCTTTGACTTTAACTGCAACCCCCTTTGTCGCTCAAGCACAACAAACCCCCCCTTCACGTCAACCAGGTAAAGAATTTTCAGAAAAAGGCCCTTGGCAAAAGCTGGGACTGACGGATGCACAAAAAACCAGAATGCAGGAAATTCGCCGCAATACCCGTGCAGAAATGGACAAGGTTCTCACTGCAGAACAAAAAGAACAGTTAAAAGCGGCAATGCAAGCACGCAAAGAACAGGGTTCACAAGGTCAAGGTAGAGGTAGAGGTCAATGGAAAAAGGATGGTTTTGGTGGGTTGAATTTAACTGAAGCCCAAAAAACCAGAATGCGGGAAATTAAGGAGTCATCAAAACAGCAAATGCAAGCAGTTCTGACTCCAGCACAGCAAGAACAACTCAAACAAATGTCAGCAAATCGGGGTTCACGTCGTCAACAACGTAATTCCCAATAATTGCAAACAAATTAAAACAATAATTTAGATAATATCAGGTGGGCAAAACCGCCCATCTCATACCTAAATAAATTTATGATGCAGTCATTCACCAACTCACCAAATTCTGCTCATCGCATTCAAAAGTTTTTGGATTTATTAGATCGCTTTACTGAGGTAAAGGGATTAAATGTTGCCCAAATAGTAGATATAGAGAAATTGATATCGCTCCCTCATGGTACATTTGGCAGAACTTGGGCAGATTTTCTGAATCAAAATAACTTACAACCTTTCATTACAGGAACCCGTCGCAAACAACTCCATGATGGTGTTCACGTTCTTACCGGTTACGCTACAGACCCCATTGGTGAAGCCGAAGTACAGGCATTTTTATTAGGAGCTAAATTTACAGTTGCTAACCTAATGTTGGGTTTAGGACTGTTGCGAATGATTTACACAAACCTCAATTATCCAAAAAAATTGACTTGGGAAAGACTACAAAAAGCATATCAACGTGGTTGTCAATCTAATTTTGATCCAGATACTTGGCAACCGGAATTACTTTGGCAATTATCTTTAACTGATGTGCAAGGATTGTTTTGTGTAGTCAAGAATTAATTTGAATTTATACTGCAAACGGTTCATAGTTTAACTAAATATGGAGCCCCTCTCCAAACCTCTCCCCGTGAACGGGGAGAGGCTTTGAAATTGTTATTTGTATTATCAAAAAGTCAAATTTCTAGCCGTTTTGAGGATATGAACTGGGAAGGGTTTCTTGATTTTGGAGACTTTGTTTAGCGAATGTCTGAGGTAGCTGTACTCCCAGTACTACCATAATAGTTGCCATGTACGAGACGATCGCAGACCATAGTAGATGATTGTTGTGGAAATACCAAGCTGCGATCGCTACAGGAACAAAACCAATACCAAAAGCGAGCAAGACAGCGTTACGTAAAATTGCTCCTTCCTTCAAGCCAATATAGTATCCTTCTAAGATAAATGCGATCGCAGTAATCACTAAAACAGGTAGTAACCAAATCGTATAACTCGTGATATCCCCACTCACCTCTGCATGATTAGTCAACAGCCCAAAAACCTGCTCAGGGAAAAGAATAGACACAGTGGCGAAAGTTAATGCAATCAGCAAACTGCTGAATATAGAAACAATCAACAAAGGACTCATCTGTTCTATCTTCCCTTTACTCTTAAAGTTGCCCGTCAGAGTTTGGGTTGTTACTCCTACACCTTGAACTGCAAACTGACTCAAAAAAGCAATTTGCAGCAGCAACCCGTTTTCTGCCAGAAAAGTTGTTCCCATTAGCGCACTAAGATTCATAAAAATGGCGTAGGCAGAAATCAGCGCCAAAAATCGGATCAGAATATTACTATTAAGTACAACAGTCTCTTTGAGCGCCACCCAATCAAACATCTCTTCCCAGACAGCTGGTAAAACTTGCCACTCGATACTAAAGCAAGCCCAAACCAAACCAATCACTAAAGCCAGATACTGACTGATTGCTGTTGCTAATCCGGCCCCCATACTTTCCCAGCCCCACTTGACAATCATCAAATAGTCCAGCAACACATTAGAACCATTGCCCACCAAAGACATCAACAGCACTACCCCATTCATTTCCCGCCCTAGAAACCAACCAAATAGCACAAAGTTCAGCAAAACAGCAGGAGCGCCCCAAATCCGGGCAGAGAAATAATCAACTCCCGAAAGTTCAATCTCTGGGGAACCACTAAGAATAGTAAATCCAATCTTTTGCAGTGGGTATTGCAGCAATACAATCAGTAAACCAACAGCTAAAGCAATCACAGCACTGCGTAATCCCGCCAGCAGCACAGCTTTGGGGTCATCAAGTCCAACAGCTTGGGCCGTCATGGCATTAGTACTAGAACGCAGAAATTTTAAAACCCGATAAAGGTAATCGAAGAGAATAGTTGCTAAGATAACCCCCGCTAAGTGGCGGATATCTGCCAAATGTCCCAAGAAGGCAATATCAACTAAACCTGCAAGGGGAACCATCATGTTGGAAAAAACACTGACACTTGCCAGTCGAGAAAAGCGAGGTAAGAAGTTGTACTGTGGTGGAAATGTCAATGGCATGGTTTGGTTTATTGATTGTCTACGGGGAAATTTGGTGATATCAGAACTTAATTCAATTCCTTCAGTTTATCAACCTTCCATAGAAGGTAAAAATAGAAAGTTAAGCGAATTCCTGCTAAAAGTGAAGAGTTAGGAGTTATACTAAAAACGGGTTAAAAGTGTCATTCTGAACGAAGTGAAGAATCTCCGAGATACTTCGCTGCACTACGTTACGCTCAGTATGACATAAGTCCAGATTTCACCCGTTTGCAGTATAACGTCACCAGTTCAAAATGACCCAAGAATTTCCCATTGGTAGTAAAGTCCGTGTCGTCGCCTTACCACCCTACGTCAAAACTGCTGATCCTATGCCTATGCTGCGCCCTCCTGAAGTCATTAGCATTGGTGAAGAAGGTATAGTCCTTGACCGCCGCCCTGGAGGATATTGGGGAGTGCGCTTTACTAGAGGTGCTTTCCTCATAGATAGCCAATACATCGAAAGTACAGAAAATCCGATTGAATCTCAGCCAGAATCAGAATAAGTGGCCAGACAAAAATGTAAACTTGTGTAAAGTTTTGATTCTGGTTTGCACAATGATTTCTCGTCGCACTTTTATCAGCATTTTATTTGCTAGTTGTTTTACATTGATCAGTTGGTTGAATTTTACCCCCTCTGCTCAAGCTTTGGGTGGTAAATTACCTGCAATTAACCAACCAGCACCTGAATTTACTTTACCTACCAACACAGGTGATGGCAAAATTTCCCTCTCTGATTTGCGCGGTAAATGGGTAGTTTTGTATTTTTATCCTAAAGACTTCACCTCTGGTTGCACTATTGAAGCACGGCGTTTTCAACAAGACTTACCCAAATATCTAGATAAAAATACTCAGATTATTGGTGTGAGTGCTGATGATATTGATTCCCACGCCGAATTTTGTGATTCTGAGGGGTTAAAATTCCCTCTGTTGGCGGATACTAACGGTGCAGTCAGTAAAGCTTATGGTTCTTGGATTGGTTATGTATCTATGCGCCATAGTTTTATTATCGATCCTCAGGGAGTTCTCCGTGAGACTTTTGTGAAGGTGAATCCAAGTATTCACAGTACGGAAGTTTTGACACAACTGGAGAAGTTGCAATCAGCAGTTTCATGATTTGAAACGCAGAGGTACGCGGAGGTAAACGCAGAGGAACACAGAGGAACACAGAGAGATGTTTCCGATACAAAAAAGCTAACAAATGTCCGCTTTTTCTTCCTGTTTCATCCTGGAAGTGTCGGCACAATCCAGTCCACAGACTAACACGACTAATCTAGCCGCTTCTTGTCTTAAATTAATAGCAGCATTCAAATCTCTATCACACTCAAAACCGCAGTTATCACACTGAAATACCCTTTGAGACAGTGATAGAGATGTTTTTTTCTGGCCACAATGAGAACAAGTTTTACTACTAGGATAAAATCTATCTACAACTATCAACTTACCACCATATAGTTGAGTTTTGTATTCTAGCTGACGACGAAACTCATAAAATCCCATATCAGCTATAGCTTTAGATAGTTTACCATTAGCTAACATTCCTGATACATTCAAATCTTCCATTCCTGTGACCGCGTGGTTTTTGCTGATATAGGTGGTGATTTTATGTAATGTATCTTTCCTGATGTTGGCTATTTTTTGGTGTAGTCTCGCTATTTTAATTTGGGCTTTTTTATAATTACTTGAACCAACTTGTTGATGACGGTTCAGATATTGCATTCTTGCTAGTTTAGACTCATACTTTTTATAACTTTTTGCTCCATCAAATACTTCTGTTGTTGATAATGTGGCTAAATGATTTATTCCTAAGTCAATTCCGACAAACTCTTGCTTTTTAGGGGTTTGGCTAGTTTCTACTTCTATTTTCCAGGAGATAAACCACTGATCAGCTTGTTTGCTAATTGTGACTGATTTGGGTTTATATCCACAAGGTAAAATCTCATAAGTTTTTATCCATCCAATTATAGGAACTCTTACCTTCTTATGGTCAATATGAATTACACCATCTAATGTAAAAGAATCATGTCTACCTTTTTTCTTGAATTTAGGAAACCCTTTGGTTTTCTTAAAAAAAGATTTAAAGGCATCTGACAAATATCTTAATGCGTATTGGGGAGCGCATTTAGATACTTCATAATACCAAGGATGCTTAGATTTAACTGCTGCTACTAACCATTTATGCAAGTCTATGGCGGTAGGAAATTTGATTTTGTGAGACAGCGCTGCAAGAGGGTCTCCCTCCGTAGGCGACTGCGTTCGCCCTTGGCGTGCCGGAGGCATACCCGAAGGGTCTTCAGGGTTTGTACGATTATGTATGAGAACCTGTTGACATAATGCTAATCCTTGATTCCAAGCGTGTCTGGCTACTCCTGCGTGTTGCGCCAGTAGTAGCCGTTGCTGCTTGTTGACTTTTAATTGAGTCTTGAATCCTAGTAACATGATTATATTCTATACCAAACACCCAACATTTTTATAGAAAGTATGACTTTGGCTGCAAGCATAAGTGTTTAATTGTTAGCAATTGTTAGCTTTTTGACTACTGTTAATTAACCTCTGTTGTTATACTTTTGGGGGTAAAGTTTGCATATCTTCTCTATGATTCGCTAGTCTAGTTATATTATCGGTTATTCTGAGGCGTGGTTTGTATGGAGTTTGAAAGCAAAGCTACTACCCCAACTGCGACAAAAGATATTAAATTTGCTCAACTGACTAATACCCGTAAGCCTCTAGAATTGCTACGAGATACTGAGGCTTGGTTACGTCGTCCTACTGTAGCTACACTCAAGCCAATTTTATCGCCAAAACTAAGCCAAAGATTGCAATCTGCTTCGTTTCTAGCAGAAGAGTCACTCCAGGATTTGGCAGAAATTGATATCCAGAAAATTAGCGATTTTGAATTGCACCCTGCTAGAATTCATGTTGGTTTAACTTTTGTTGGGTTTGGGGCGCTGTTAATTTTGGTACTATTACTATACATAAATACTTTACATCCAGAACTAACTACTGTTCAGCAGATCCGAAAATATTGGTATCAATATATTTGGTATGTTAGTTTGGGTGTGGCAGGAATGTTTATTCTTGGTCGGGAAGCAATGCGTTATCCCCGCAAACGCTAGATATAATCTTTACAGCAGTTAGATTAAGGTGCGATCGCAAATGAATCATGATCCTTTTATTGTTTCTCCCAATTCTCAGATTTCTTTAAAAAATGATTATGACCCCAGTTATATAGCTGAGTTTCATGAAAAAAAGGATGCGAAAAAAAAATTAGAGGCAGGTATTAAAGAACTCGCTAATTATCAAAATATTCTCTATGCTCAAAATACTTATGCTTTGCTGATTATTTTTCAAGCAATGGATGCTGCTGGTAAAGATAGCACTATCAAACACGTTATGTCTGGGGTAAATCCTCAAGGTTGTCAGGTTTTTAGTTTTAAAGCACCGAGTGATGAAGACTTAGATCATGATTACCTATGGCGCTCGATGAAGGCTTTACCAGAACGGGGACGAATTGGCATATTCAACCGTTCATATTATGAAGAACTGCTAGTGGTGCGTGTACATCCAGAAATATTGGAAAAACAACAACTGCACTATTTCCCCCAGGAAAATAAAATATGGCAGCAGCGTTTTGAAGAAATTAATAATTTTGAAAAATATTTGGTAAACAATGGCATTATTGTCCTCAAATTTTTTCTAAATGTCTCCAAAAAAGAACAGAAAAAACGCTTTTTAGATCGAATTGAAACACCAGAAAAACATTGGAAATTTTCAGATAGTGATGTGCGAGAACGAGGTTTTTGGGATGATTATATGACTGCTTATGAGCAAGTTTTTAATCACACTAGTACTAAAGCTGCACCTTGGTACATTATTCCTGCTGATCACAAGTGGTTTACGCGTCTAGTTGTGTCGGAGATTATCTGCAAAAAATTACAAGATTTAAATTTACAATATCCTACTATTAGTGAAGAACACAGGGAGAGACTTTTGCAAGCTAAAAAAATGCTGGAAAGCGAAGATTGAAATAATTCGTAATTCGTAATTCGTAATTCGTAATTCGTAATTCGTAATTCGTAATTCGTAATTCGTAATTCGTAATTATCTCTTCTGCTCCCTGACTCCCTGTACGGGCGTTCGCGTAGCGTGCTGGAAGCATCACCCGGATTTCTCACAAGGGAGAAAAGATCATCGACATAAGCAAAATTTAGGAAGGTTTAATTGATACATCTTTGGCTTAGAATTAAACCCAGGGTAAAGCAACGTATAAACCGAAAACACAAAGATATATAAAAGACAATAAATATAACATATACAGAGAAGAAAAAGCTTAAAAAAGAGAAATAGGCATAGTAAAACCAGGGTTGAATCAAGTAAATTCACCCGAATAGCAAGCTAATAACTATAATTTCAATCAGGTGAAAATCAACCAGGACAGGAGGAACGAGATAAATAATTGTAGACCAGAACAAAAATTTCTTTGTAGGGACAAGTGCTACTAATTGAAATTAAAACTTTTCGGCTACTAACAGTGATAATTGCGCCTAGCTTCAATAACTTTGTCCTAATAGTTCCCACCGTAGCATTTTTGAGTTTGGTTGTTGCTAAATATTGCTTTCGTAGAGCATTCATTAAAACATAAGCGATAGCAGAAAACCAAAGACGTAGTTGATTTCCAGCGAATGTATGAGTACTAGTTCTGTCACTTTTGAGTTCTAATTTTTGTTCCTTAAAACAATTTTCCATATTGCCTCGCGGACAATATATTTGAGTATAAAGTTTTCCGGGAGGTACTTTTTTTGTAGACAATGAAGTCACAACAAAACGAGTATTTATTCTTTCACTACTATACTCAACTTTGGCAACAACACGACGATTACGACTCCAGGAGTCTAAAGTTTTATAGTCCAGTGAAGAATACCAAATCGAACTATTAACAACTGCGGCTGCTTGTTTCTTTAAGTCTGATGACGGCGTAAATAAGGTTTCAAAAAACTCGACTGCGGGTTGAAGTTTTTGCGAATATTCTTTAAATGCTCTGTATTTAATTGATTGGGATAGTTGGAGCAGCCGACTATTTTGTGCTAGTCCAAACACGTAATCAACACCTATTTGGGATTCGCACCAACTCATGATATCTTCTCTCGAATATGCACTATCTCCACGCACAAGAATTTTGACATTCACCCAACAGGAACGGATTTTTTCAATTACACGTTGCAATTCTGACAATGCTCCAGATGCTGGATCTACATTAGAAGAACGAAGTTTTGCAGCTAATAAATGCTGTCCACAAAAAATATAAAGGGGCGCATAACAATATCCTCCATAATAAGGATTAAAGAAAGCTTCTTCTTGATTTCCGTGGACTAAATCATCCGTTACATCTAAATCTAAAATTATCTGCTGTGGTGGTTTTGAATAAGATTCTAAAAATATTTCCACCAGCAGTTTTTCTATGGCTTCTCCATCATGTTCAATCCGATGATATCTGCTATTAGCTTTTGAAGAGACATTTTCTGGGCAATGTTCGAGACGATTTAATGTACTTTTTCCGGCAAGGATTGGTAGTTCTTTTCCTGAATCAATTATTTGCCCTAATGCTAGGACAAACATTGGGTCGTGGCGTAGTTCATCATGGTCGTTTAAGTCTTCATAGCCCATTATTAAACCATATATCCTCTGCCCAATGAGACTTTTTACTGAATGGTCTATTCTATTGGCATCTCGGTAATCTTTAAAACATTCAGTTAGGCGTGATGTAATTTTTCGCTTTCGGTCTAGCTCCGCAATTAAACTGACTCCGGCATCTGATGTTACAGTCTCACTGTGAAAATTGACTACGATTGGACGTGACTTTACTTGTTTAACTTTTAACTGTCCTGGTATACAATCTATATTATTTGGGGTCATGCTTTAACTGCTGGAATATTTGTGCAATATAGATTTTGGCAGTTTTTGACCCCTATTTTCTCTTTCTTTGTGAGAAATCCGGGATCAGCATTCGGGCGCTCAATGATCGGTTTTTGTCAAAGACTATTTTCCGAATGCTTCGCCCCTACCACTCCTGATTCCCTTCGACTACGCGGTAGTTGAGCGTTCACGTAGTGTGTCGAAGACAAGTCGAAACTCAGGGCAAGCCTGCCTCATGTTTTTTAAGGATAGATGATAAATGATGTCATATTTGTTTATCCTATTAGTAACGGGTATAGTCATAAATTAAAAATCATGATTTCGCGGTCAGAATTTACCAATAATTATCAAATTCCTGACTTTACTCATGCTGGCTTCGATATTGTGGCTCTGGCAGCTTCTGCGGGTGGTTTAACAGCCATAACTGAAGTTTTATCGGCTTTACCAACTGATTTTAAAGCGGCAATTGTGATAGTCCAACATCTTGATCCTAAATCTCGATCATTAATGGCAGAAATTCTCCGTCGTCATATTGTTCTCGATGTTAAACAGGCAGAGGATGGAGATAAGCTGACTCCAGGGGCAGTTTATGTTGCTCCTCCTAACCATCATTTGTTAGTTAACGGTGATCGTACACTTTCTTTGTCTCAGTCGGAAAAGGTACATTTTCTGCGTCCCTCAGCTGATGTGTTATTTGAATCGGTAGCAGCTAGTTACAAAGATCGGGCGATCGCAGTTATATTAACTGGAAATGGCTCTGATGGTGCAATCGGGGTAAAAGCTATTCACAAAATGGGTGGTATCGTCATCGCTGAAGATGAAAAAACCGCTGAATTTAAGGGGATGCCTTTAGCTGCTATTCAAACTGGTAATGTGGATTTCATCCTCCCAAAGGAAGATATTTCTTCAGCCTTGATAAATTTGGTCATGGCTTCCGGTTAAATTGCTCCTCATTAAAGTTATGATTATCACATCAAAAAAATTAATCTGTAGGAATCCTGATTTCCTGGACAACCTATGAGTTCCACAGACACAAATCCCGACTTTGAAAATCTACTCATTTATTTGAGACAGAACCGGGGGTTTGATTTCACTGGTTATAAACGCTCAACTTTGATGCGTCGGGTAAACAAGCGGATGCAGTCATTGAGCATAGAAAGCTTTGGGGAATACATAGATTATTTACAAGTTTACCCACAAGAATTCAATTATCTATTCAATACTATTTTGATTAATGTTACTGACTTTTTTCGGGATGCTTCCGCTTGGGAATGCCTAGCACAGCAAGTAATACCGGATATTATTAAAAATAAAAAAAGTGGTGAACCGATTCGCATTTGGTGTGCTGGTTGTGCTTCTGGAGAAGAGGCTTATACTCTAGCAATATTGATGTCTGAAGCATTGGGAGCAGAGGATTTTCGTCACCGGGTAAAAATCTATGCCACAGATATAGATGAAGAAGCTCTATATCAGGCTCGTCAAGCTGTGTATTCAGCTAAAAATATCCATGCTATTTCACCAGAACTGCGGGATAAGTATTTTGAGTTATTAGGAAATAATTATCTATTCCGCCAAGACTTGCGCCGTTCTGTGATTTTTGGTCGTCATGATTTACTTCAGGATGCGCCAATTTCTCGGTTAGACTTGTTAGTGTGTCGCAACACCCTGATGTATTTCAATTCCGAGACTCAGGGACGGATTATGGCTCGGTTTCATTTTGCCCTCAATGACAAGGGCTATCTGTTTTTGGGTAAAGCAGAGATGTTGTCAATGTATTCCAATTTGTTTGCACCTATAGACTTAAAAAATCGTATATTTAAGAGAGTATCAACAACCAATGTGCGTGATCGCCTTTTGGTTATGACCCATTCAGTCGAGGATGAATCTAGCCACCGATTATCTCGCTATCTTCGACTGCGAGAGTTAGCATTTGATACAGAACCAAATGCCAAAGTAGTGATTGATATTAATGGCTTATTGGTGATGATGAACGAGCAAGCGCGAACTTTGTTTGGTTTGTCAAGCAAGGATTTAGACCGTCCCTTTCAGGATTTGGAACTTTCCTATCGGCCGATAGAATTGCGATCGCTCATAGAAAGAGCATATAACGAACGCCGTCTCATCATCATTACCAATGTAGAACGTTATTTATCTAACTCAGAAACCCAATACTTGGATGTGCGGATTATACCTCTACAAGACTCTGATCTCAGCTTCCTCGGTGTTACCATCGCCTTTCATGATGTCACCCGTTATATTAAACTCCAAGAAGCTCTGCAACGTTCTCGGCAAGAATTAGAAACCACTAACGAAGAACTCCAGTCTACTAATGAAGAATTAGAAACCACCAACGAAGAACTCCAGTCTACTAATGAAGAGTTAGAAACTACCAACGAAGAACTCCAGTCTACTAATCAAGAACTGGAGACAATGAACGAAGAACTCCAATCTGCAAATGAAGAATTACAGACAATTAATTATGAGTTAAGTCAGCGCACCTTAGAACTCAACCATACAAATGTTTTTTTAATTTCCATCCTTAGAAGTCTACAAACAGGAACTGTAGTAATTAACAAAAGTTTTGACATCGTAATTTGGAATCATTTAGTAGAAGAGATGTGGGGATTACGTAATGACGAAGTAATAAATAAATCTTTCTTCAGTTTGGATATTGGTTTATCAATCGAGCAATTGCGATCGCCTATCTGTGATGCCCTATCTGGTAAAAAAGACTTCCAAGAAATGATTTTAGATGCTACCAATCGCCGAGGTAAACAAATCAAATGTTATCTTGCTCTCACTCCCCTCATCGACAAAGAAATAGAAGGGGTAGTTTTGATGATGGCAGATATCGAAAAAATCAAAAGTATGATTTCAGCCCAAGAAATTGAAGAAAGACGACAGTTGGGTAATGGGTAATTGGTGATTGGTGATTACAATATTTCTTGAGAATTATCTCCTAGGGGTCATCCCAAGGGGAAACTGTTTCATTTATTCTGGCCTGGTGTCTAGTTACAAAAGGAGGTGGAAGGTAACAAAGCAAGCTTTAGAGAACGCCATAAACAGAATGACACTTTTAACCCGTTTTTAGTATATTTTGTGGCTTACTCTTACAGCAGAATTTAGCCCTATGCCTTACACCACGTTACGCTATCGGCTTGTCTTCGACACACTATGGCTAACGCCACGTCAGGACAAGGAGTTAGGAGTAACACTGGCTTGGAATCTGGCTTTAAATTTAGATCCTGCACCGTATGGCTACGCCACGCAAGCTATCGGCTGACGCTCACGGCGAAGCCTCATTTATCTACAATCTGCTTTATTCGCTTTTGAAATTTTGCCATGCCTGCACTAGTAAAAATTAATCTTGTGATTTTTCACAAAATCAACCAATTTTTTGATACGTTTAAAGTAGAGATAAAAAGTATAATTTTATCTCTTAATTCCTTGATTAAAAACGAGAGAAAAAGCTATGGATACCGCTATTAGATATGACATTGAGGTTATCAAGGAAGAAGCACTTCAACTTGCCAAAAAGGGACTTGTTAACCGTCAACAGCCAATTTATACCCTTGGTAAATATATTCCTGATCGTGAATGGGCTTATTTTGAGCAAGAACTAGAAAAAAATGAATATTTGCTCAGAGATAGAATTATTGACCTGCTTGATCATGAGACATGGGAAGAAGATTGAGGCATTACTGAGAATTCATTAGCAATTAGCAACATCCGATATCAATTTTCAATTACAAGATAAACTGTCAGAAAATTTGGGATTTTAAACTTCGTCGTGAGTTTCCACAAGTCTTACAATGAGCTTGCCGAAGGGTCGAACTGCTCAACTACCGCGTTAGTCGAACGATTTTGGATTTTGGATTGACCCCACGGATAAATCTGGGGGCTTAGGAATTTTAGATTTTAGATTGATTCCACTGATAAATCTAGTGGTTTATAACATCAAGGAATCATTGGTCAATAAGGGAACTCCAAAAAATAAATTATTCAATTTCTGGAATCAAAATGACTTTTTCTCCCCCTGCTCCCCTTCGACTACGCGGTAGTTGAGCGTTCACGTAGTGTGTCGAAGACAATTCGAAACTCAGGGTAAACCTGCCCCCTGCCTATGACTTAAGTCACGCTACGTTATCACAACGATGGGATATTTTTTATTTGGAAGTCCCTAAATCAAGCCTCTGAACTAATTCCTGGGCTTTTTAGCTAAAAACAACAGTTAGGGAAAATTTTTGTTACTATTTTAATAGACATTTCCACTCAAGTATAGACGTTGTATGGAGCGCCTATGCAAAAGTTCTGGATAACACATATTTAATTGCTGAAGATGTCTAATAGAAAAAATTAATCAGGTTAGACATTAAAAATTACAAATAATTACAAACTTATTTAACAAATTAATAGATATATACCATCATGAAAATTTTGTTGGTAGAAGATGACCAGCTTACTAGTTCAGTAATTACTAGCAACCTGATTGCTCATCACTATACAGTTAACCTAGCAATAGATGGACAAGCTGGTTTAGAACTAGCAACAACTTATGAATATGATTTAATTCTGTTGGATCTCATGCTTCCCAAGCTTGACGGTATCAGCGTCTGTAAACAACTCCGCTCGCAGGGATATCAAAGTCCTATTCTACTACTGACTGCAAAAGATAGTACAACTGACCGAGTGATGGGGTTAGATGCAGGTGCAGATGATTATGTGGTTAAACCATGTAATATAGATGAATTGATGGCACGAGTTCGCGCTTTGTTACGGAGAGGAAAAGCTATCCCATCATCAGTTATCGTTTGGGAAAATGTGTACTTTGATTCCATTAATAGTGAGGTAACTTGTCAAGATAAACTGCTGCACCTAACTCCTAAAGAGTATTGTTTATTAGAACTTTTTTTACTTAATCCCAAACGGATTTTTAGCCGTAGTGCTATTCTCGAAAAATTATGGGATTTTGCCGATACACCTGGAGAGGAAACAGTTAGTACCCATATTAAATGTTTACGCCAAAAACTTAAAGCGGCTGGGTCATCAGACCCTATTGAAACTGTGCATGGATTAGGTTATAAACTTAGACCTCCATCTCAATTACAAGCATCTGCTACTGCTGTAGTTTTATCTAGTGACATTCAGAAACCAGAAAAATCTTACCAACAAAAGGTAAAATCCAGCACGTATAAAATTTGGGAGAAATTTAAAGGCAAATTTGCAGAACAATTTGCTGTTTTAGAGCAAGTTAGTGACTTATTAGCAATCGGAAAACTCACACCTGCATTAAAACAGCAGGCACAATATCAAGCACATAAATTAGCCGGCTCCTTAGGTATTTTTGGCTTAATCCAAGGCTCTGAAATTGCTAGAGAGTTAGAAAATTTGTTAGAACCGCAAATCAAGATAGAGGAGTTGCAGAGCCAGCAAATTTTTAAATTGGTGAAAATGTTAGCAGCAGAGATACATAAAACACCAGAATTAGAATCAAAATCAGATCAAACTTCTTATTCGCCATTGATCTTAATTGTGGATGATGATCTAATTTTGGCAGAAAGAATTAGAATTGAAGCGATCGCTTGGGGGTTAAGGGTAGAAATCGCTACAGACCTAGATGTAGCCCGAAAAGCTATCACCCAAAATCCCCCTAATATTGTTTTACTCGATCTGAATTTTCCTAGTTCCACAGAAACTGGACTAACATTACTTAAACAACTAAGACAGCAAATTCCGAAAATTCCTGTATTAACCTTCACAGGTAAGGGCAATTTAACCGACAGACTCGAAGTAGCAAATTTAGGCGGGTGTCTTTTTTTACAAAAACCCTTACCAACTTATGAAATTCTCAAAGCAGTAACCGGGATTTTGAATCGCAATCAAGTCAAATCTCGTCATCGTGTGATGGTAGTAGATGATGATTTAACAGCACTCTCACATATATCTAGTTTATTGTCACCTCTAGGACTAGAAGTGATAGTCCTTAATAATTCAAAACATTTTTGGGATGTGCTGACAGATGCCACTCCAGATATATTAGTGCTAGATCAAGAAATGCCAAATTTTAGTGGATTGGATTTGTGTAAAGTGGTCAGAAATGACCCTAAATGGTACAACTTACCCGTCATATTTTGGTCAATACACAATAAAGCTAGTGATCTTGATCAAGCATTTACAGTTGGGGCAGACGATTATATTAGTAAGTCTACAGATATAACAGAACTAACAACGAGAATTATCCGTCGTCTCAAGCGAGTTGAAATTTAAGGGCATGAAAAGTGCTATGAATGCAAGAATTTACCAGCGATTTTCCCCTTATATAGGTGCTATTAGTTCATTAGCGATAGCTATGCTCGCCGTATGCACTGCCCTCTTCATGACCTGGCAACTGAAATCTGTACTCACAAATGCGATCGCTTCGTTTTTTTTTGTGGCGGTTGCGGTTTCTACCTGGTATGGCGGACTCCGATTAGGGTTAAAGACAACCATACTATCGGTATTGACAATTAACTATTTTTTTATTCCCCCAATCTACAGCTTTACTCCTGCAACTTGGAACGATTTTATTTTGTTAGGGTTATTTTTTGCAAATAGTTCAATCATCAGTTTACTCAGTTATGACTTACAAAGAAGTAAAAAGAAACTAGAACAAGTCAACCAGCAACTGCTAGGAGAAAGTAGACAGCGTTACGCCAGTTTAGCCGCAGCAGTTCCCGTTGGCATCTTTCGCACCGATACAGTAGGAAATTGTCTCTATGTGAATGAACAGTGGTGCAAAATAACTGGAATGACCTTTGATCAGGCGCTGGGAACAGGCTGGGTACAAGCTTTGCATCCAAACGATCGCGATCGCATTATTCAAATATGGAGTCAAACCACTCAAAACCAAGAAAAATCTATTGCTGCGGAATTCAGATTTCTCCGTCCTGATGGTGTAGTGACATGGGTATTCACTCAAGCAGTAGTGGAACAAACAAACAATGGAGAAGTAATTAGCTATATTGGCACTGTCACAGATATTAGTGAAAGCAAACAACGAGAAGAACAACTCAGACTACTAGAATCTGTAATTGTTACCAGCAATGATGCCATTCTCATTACCGCAGCCGAACCCATAGATTTACCAGGGCCACAGATTGTTTATGTCAATCCTGCATTTACGCAAATGACAGGATATACCTCAGCAGAAATATTAGGAAAAACACCGCGCATTCTCCAGGGAAAAAAGACCGAACAAGCAGCATTAGATAAAATCAGAGCCAATCTCCAAACTTGGCAACCAGTCCAAGTAGAAATGATCAATTACCGCAAAGACGGCTCTGAGTTTTGGGTCGAATTAAATATCATCCCTGTTAAAGATGAAAGAGGCTGGTTTACTCATTGGATTGCCATTCAACGAGATATTACAGATAGAAAACAAGCAGAAACAACGTTAAAACTGGCAAATGTAAAATTAGAAAGCCGGGTAGCCTTACGCACTATAGAACTCAGTCAGGCAAATGCTCAACTCCAACTAGAACTGAAAGAGCGTCAAAGGGCAGAAGTAGCATTAAGGCAAAGTGAAGCCAAATTTCGTTCTTTAAGTGAATTTTCACCAATGGGCATTTTTATGAACGATGCTCAGGGGCAGTGTATTTATACTAATCCTCGCGCTCAGGAAATTGCTGGATACACCTTTGCCGAAGCCTTGGGATTTGGATGGTTGGAATTTGTTCATCCTCAAGACCGAAAGCAAATTACTCCTCAGTGGATTCAAGCCTTTTCAGAACAGCAAGGAACTGTATATGAAGAACTTCGGTATGTTCATAAAGATGGCACAATTCGCTACGCACGAGTACAAAGTGCGCCTATTTTTGCTGAAAATAATAAATTTATTGCTAATGTTGGCACAATGGAAGACATTACCGCCAGTCGGGCAATTGCTCAAATGAAAAATGAGTTCATTTCTATTGTTAGTCATGAACTTCGTACCCCCCTCACCGCTATTCGTGGTTCATTAGGATTGTTAGCTGCGGGAGTCTACGACAAAAAGCCAGAAAAGGGAAAACGGATGTTACAAATTGCCTCAGAGCAAACAGACCGACTGGTGCGGTTAGTCAATGACATCCTAGATTTGGGACGATTGGAATCGGGAAAAATGACTTTGGTAATGCAAAGTTGTGATGCAGCGACACTAATCCGCAAATCTGTAGATACTATGCAATCTAGTGCGGAACAAAATCAGATTACCCTATCTGTAAATTCTCCATCTATCCAAATTTGGGCAAATCCTGATGCCATTATTCAAACTTTGACTAATTTGTTAAGTAATGCAATTAAATTTTCTCCTCCGCATACGACTATTTGGGTAAATGTTGAATGCTGTGAAGATATTGATAATTGCTCTGGGTCTTCTTCACCTCATTCCCTGGTTAGATTTCAAGTGAAAGATCAAGGCAGAGGAATTCCACTAGACAAAATTGAAGCAATATTTGATCGTTTTCAACAAGTTGATGCTTCTGATTCTCGTGAAAAAGGGGGAACAGGTTTAGGACTAGCTATATGTCGTCGGATTATTCAACAACATGATGGTAATATTTGGGCTGAAAGTACTATGGGTGAAGGCAGTAGTTTTTATTTCACCTTAAAAAGAACAGGGAACAGTGAATAGGGAACAGTGAATAGGGAACAGGGAACAGGGAACAGGCAGCAGGGGGCAGGCAGCAGAAGAGATAATTACGAATTACAAATTACAAATTACAAATTACGAATTACGAATTATGATGTTATGTCCATAAAGTGCATTTTGGTAATTGATGACGAAGAGGTAATTCAGGAAGTGATTCAGGGATGCCTGGAAGATATAGGAGAATGGGAAGTTATTACTGCTGGTTCAGGTAAAGAAGGATTGTTAGTAGCTGAGTCTAAATTACCAGATGGCATACTGTTGGATGTATCTATGCCCGAAATGGATGGTTTAGAGACGCTTCAAAAATTACAACTACATCCTGTGACTCAAAGGATTCCTGTTGTGCTGTTAACCGCTAAGGTTCAACCTGCTGATCAAGCTCGGTTTTCTCAATTAGCCGTTGCTGGGGTTATCCCCAAACCGTTTGATCCCTTGATTTTAGCTGATTTGGTGGCAAATGCTTTTCATTGGGATGTATGAACTTTACCAACTTCAAGTTTTCTTCAATTATTTTTTATAAGCTGGATAAAACAAGTTCCAGGTTATTGAGCAAAATAGAGCCTCTAGATGCAGACTTTGAGATTTTTTAGACTAAATATGTTTGGACTAAAGATGGTATTGAGGTGGCAAAAATGACCACCAGACGCATTTTGGTTGTTGATGATGAAGAATTTATTCAAGAGATAGTCCAGTCCTGTTTTGAGGATATTGCTGGTTGGGATGTGATTACTGCTAGTTCGGGTAAGGAAGGTTTAGTTAAGGCTATGAAAGAACAGCCCGATGCTATTGTTCTGGATATGATGATGCCAGAAATGGACGGTATGACATTTCTACGATATTTGAAAGCAGATCCCAATATCCAATCTATTCCTGTGGTGCTAATTACAGCGAAGGTTGATTTTACCGAACCCCAGCGTTTATTGAGTTTGGGGGTAGCTGGTGCGATCGCTAAACCTTTTGATCCCATATTACTAGTCGATCAAGTTTGTGACTACCTTGGGTGGTAATGAGTAATAGTGCTTACGGCAGGCTATGCCCGCAAGGGCTTTACGTAATTTGTAATTAAGTAGGTGGGCAGAATAAAACCAAACAGTGTAAAGAAAAGTAAACAAGGCTAAAACCCTTTTTCCCCCTGCACCCTGAACCCTTCCCCCTGCCTTATCCCAACGACAATTTTTAACGCCAACCTTGTATCTCCTGCCTCCTGCTTCCTATATTTGTGTCGAAAAGTATCTAATCATTGTTTCTTTGTTACATTGTCGGCATCTTCAAACTTTCTTCAAATTTGCCTACTAAATTAAAGGAAGATTAAACCCAGTTCTTTAAAACAAGTTTAGTCTGCTATAAAAAAACTTTTTTTAGGATGAGGTTTAAAAAAAATTATGTCTAACTGTCTTTGTTGCTCCAACAAGCTACTACGCCACATTCGCAACCATCAAGTAGTTCTATTTTGTCGCCATTGTTGGCAAGAAATGCCCGAAAATAATCCGAATAAAGCATATTCACTATCTATGTCTGTGTCTTCTCACATAGGCATCAAAGAATTCATT
Organism: Anabaena sp. WFMT; assembly: GCF_051781005.1. Taxonomy (NCBI): domain Bacteria; kingdom Bacillati; phylum Cyanobacteriota; class Cyanophyceae; order Nostocales; family Nostocaceae; genus Anabaena; species Anabaena sp. WFMT. Next base: position 143,107 of record NZ_JBPWOA010000026.1, read on the forward strand.
TCTACGCATTAAATTTTACTGGGGGCATTTTAAGATTACAGACCGTTAATTTAACAACACATCTCGTTGATCAAGATGGATAAATGTCATATAAATTCTTGTGTAAACGCAACACTTAAATCTTCTCTTCAGGGATTTTATTACATTTATTCATATTTTTAATGTCTGAGTTATGACTAAGTGGTTGAGTTGCTAAACCAACTAATTGATGAGCGGGCTTTTCGTCCTGCACCACAAGAAATTTTTGTACATTTTTTTATTTGGAAGTCCCTTAACTCAAATAGAATTGCCATAGTGTGAAAAAGGCTTGATTGCGATCGCATAATACTCAAAAAGTGAAATACCCTGCCGTAAGACGGACAGGGCTTCCCAATTCATTGGGAATAGCCTTCAGGACTTCGTAGTACTAGACCCGGATTTCTCACCAAAATTCTCAAACCCTTATAAAATCTGGATTCTGGAGTTTCACACTGCATCAAAAATCAACCCCGTAAAAAATGCCTGAAACCGATTCTCTATACGGGTTATACAAATTGCGATTACATTGTTTGTGAGAAATACGGATAGAAAGTCTGACATTTCCTCCAAGGGCAAGAGTCCTGATTCCCAAGACCCAAATCTTTGGCGACACTTACCTATCAGCTTGGTTTTCGCTTACGGCATTGGTGGTCAAGAAATGAATATCTGACCAGAAAACCTGGCTGGGGATTCGTCATTCATCTGAGAGAATGTTTTTTAATAAGTTTTTTCTCCCTGTTTTATGGTTAAGCGATCGCACCAGGCATCCCCGTCGGGAATTCAACAGGCTAAACGCGCGTTTGCTCTGAAGGGGTGGACACAGGAAAATTTGGCAGCGGAAGTGAACGTAAAGACCCGCCAGCCGATTTGGCGATTTTTCACAGGGAAACCCGTTGATCGCCAAATTTTTATGGAAATTTGTGCAATTTTAGATTTAGATTGGCGAGAGATTGCGGATAATGCACCTGCGGAATTTCCTGAACCCGGAAAGCTGGTTGAGACCACCTCTCTGGATATTGATAGTCTGGTGCAACAGGTGCGATCGCAACGCCGGGACACTATTCAAAACCAGTGTGGCATCTTGCAGTTACTAGAAATCAGCCATCCCGTCAGCATTGATGACATTTATGTAGATGTGAATATTTTGGAAGAAATTGCCAGTCAACAGTGGACTGAGATTGCTGACCTGCAAAACTTGAAACCCGCTGAATTTGATCCCGTGGGATTGGAAGTCCCTAATCAGAAGCAAATACCAGGGATACAGGCTGTTAAAACTTACTCGAAGCTCAGAGTGCTTGGTAAACCAGGAGTCGGCAAAACCGTCTTTCTGCAACATTTGGCTATTCAGTGTAATCAGGGTAAGTTTGCCGCCAATCAAGTGCCGATATTCATTGATCTGAGAGATTTTGCCGAAGAGTCCAGGCATAATGGTAAATTCAGCCTCCTAACTTACATTCATCAGACATTTCTCACTTCTGGAATTTCCCACCCGACTGTGATTGAAAGCTTATTGCAAGCAGGTCGAGTCATGCTGCTGCTAGATGGTATGGATGAAGTGCTAAACCAGGACATTACAGCGGTTCTGAGAGAGATTCGCAAGTTCTCGGAAAAATATCACAAAAATCAGTTCGTGGCAACTTGCCGCACCGCTGCCCGAAAACTGCAACTGCGGGGCTTTACGGATGTAGAAATTGCTCCCTTTACCCAGACTCAAATCATCACTTTCGCCCAAAAGTGGTTTGTGACACTTACCAAAACAACTGCTCAATCAGGACAAGATCAGTCTGTTCAGTTTATGCAAAAATTGGACTTGCCAGAAAACAAGCAGTATCGGCAAATGGCGGTAACACCACTGTTTTTGCATCTAGCTTGCTCGATGTTTCATGATCAGGATAAATTTCCGACTCAACGGACAGAATTTTATAAGCAAGGACTGGATTTGCTGCTGGGCAAATGGGATGAATCTAAAGGCATCGACCGGGATGATGTTGATCGAGGGCTTTTATTGCCTCAAAAGTTGAAGCTGCTGAATCAGCTTGCGGCTGTTACCTTTGAACAGGGGCAGTATTTTTTTGAGCAACGGGTTATTGAGCAATATATTGGGGACTATTTACGAAATTTGCCTAACGCAACTATAGAACCAGAGGCACTCCAACTTGAAAGCGAAGCAATGCTGAAAGAAATCGAAGCTCAACATGGGTTACTCACAGAACGAGCGCGAGGAATTTTTTCGTTTTCCTATTTAGCATTTCAAGAATACTTCACGGCGCGAAAAATCGTTGCTAGTCATAATCTGAAGGCATTAGAGCAAGCTTTGGGAGGATTGGTGGGTCATATCAGTGATCCGCACTGGCGCGAAGTTTTCTTGTTAACGGCTGCCATGTTGCGAAGTGCAGATTTCTTAGTGCAGTTAATGAAGCAGCAAATTGATGTCTTAGTTGCTCAAGACCCCTATCTGCAAGAATTTTTGATGTGGGCCAGCCAAAAATCCCAAACAGTGTCGACAAGTCCCAATGTGGCAACATCACGGGGATTTTATCTTGCCCTTGCCCAGTCACCCCAGACAGCGGCTAAGTTAGCGTTAGCCAGCACCCTTGATCAGGGGATGTTTTTAGATGCGGCCTTAGATAGTTTGCTGCTAGAGTCGGCGATTGATCATAGTCAAAACTTTGCCTATGCCCATGCCTGTAGCGAAGCACTCAACAATATTCTGGTGATGGTTCTGGATGCTGGATTTTATAAGTCTCTACAGCAACTCAAAGACCAATTGCCATCTTCCAGTCAAAACCGGGAACGGCTTCAAAACTGGTGGCAGCAAAACTATTCAACCTGGGTGGAACAGTTGAAAGGTGCGATCGCTCAACATCGGCATATTAACCATCCCTGGCAGTTTAGCCCTGAGCAACAGCAAGTGCTGGAAAGCTACTACAATGCCAATCAACTCCTAGTCGATTGCTTGAATAGTAACTGCGAAGTGACAACGGCAGTTCGGCAAGAAATTGAAGCCACTTTGCTACTTCCTCAACAGGAACTGAAAGATTAATATAGCGTTTCTCGCTTGAGTGACCTACAAGAACCCCACCCCCAATCCTCTCCCCGCTGTCTCGTAGAGGGGACTAAGTAGGTTGGCGTTAAAAATTGTCGTTGGGATAAGGCAGGGGGCAGGGAGCAGGGAGCAGGGAGAAAAAGGGTTTTAGCCTTGTTTACTTTTCTTTACACAATTTGGTTTTATTGTGCTTACCTACTTATGACTATCTCATGTGATTAGGAAACGCTATAACAGTTCAAGAGATTTAAAATCCTCCTAATTACTCAACTAAAGTTTCATTTCCAAACTGTTTCTCATAAATTTTGTATCTTATTCAATCAATTCAATCAATTCAATCAGTAAATAAACCAACAGCCTGTGACAATCATGGTAGAAATGCAGTCATTAATTTGACTCAACCAAGCAGTTCTCAAATTTAATCAGGAGTAGATTATGAGCTTAGAAGATAAAATCAAGGCAACCGCCAAAAATATTGAAGGTAAAGTTCAAGAAGCAGTAGGCGATCTGACTGGAAATCCCCAAAATCAAGCAGAGGGTAAGGCAAAACAGGTAGAAGCAGCAGTTCAGCATACTGTTGAAAATGTGAAAGATGCAGTCAAAAAGACAATCGATTAATACCATTTCTTTTTGAGGCTGCGCTCAAGAAATTTGTGCAGCAAGGTTCAACACAAACTTAAACATGATGATCCTTTTGGCGCATCTATGGCTACGCCATATAAGCTATCATACAGAATTGGTATAAGGATGATTTATCCAGCAAATCTAGATAGTGAATAGGCTATCTAGATTTTCTACTTTGCTTCAACTGACTGATAGATAAAACAGTTAGTTTTTGAACAAATAACTGACATTTAAAAACTAATATGATTTCAATTTGCCAAGCCCAAAAATTTTGCCTGAAGATGAGTCTAGTTGCATTCATTTCAACTACACCATCTAACTTAACTTAGCCAATAGTACTTTTACTAAGTGGATCTAGATAAACATTTTCCTGGCATTTTTAAGAATTTTGACTCCCAATAGGTTTTATGGCTAACTCAATTGAATTCAAGCTGTTTGCTCCCTACAATAAAGGAGCGGTATTAATCGGATCTTTTTCCAACTGGGAAGAAATCGCTATGGAAAAAAGTGAAGACGGTTATTTCCGTACCCATGTAGAATTGGAAGACGGCAATCATCAATATAAATTTCGCATTCAATCCCGTAGCTGGTTTTTTGAACCAGACCAATGGGTAGAAGTCATAGATCCTTACGCAACAGATATTGATAACTCCAGCCAGAATGCGGTAGTGTGCATCAAAAACGGCGATCGCATTATTGATACCTACGTCTGGCAACACGATGACAAGCCGCTGCCAGCAGATCATGAGTTAGTCATATATGAACTTCACGTTGGCGATTTTTCCGGGGGTGAGGATGATACTGACACTCGCGGTAAGTATAAGCACGTTATTGAAAAATTAGATCACCTTTGCGAACTGGGTATTAACGCCATTGAATTGATGCCCATCAAGGAATATCCAGGAGATCATAGCTGGGGCTACAACCCTCGACACTTCTTTGCTACCGAATCTAGCTACGGCTCAACATCGGGGTTAAAACAGCTAATCGACTCATGCCATGAACGAGGTATCCGCGTCATCATGGATGGGATATATAACCACTCGGAATCAGAAGCCCCTCTCACCCAGATTGACCACGATTACTGGTATCACCACTCTCCTCGCGACCCTGATAACAACTGGGGACCAGAGTTTAACTACGAACTCTACGATGAAACTTTAGACACATACCCAGCCCGGCAGTTTGTCGGCGATAATGTGCGTTTTTGGATTGAGGAGTATCATACTGACGGTATTCGCTTCGATGCTGCCCGGCAAATTGCTAACTATGACTTAATGCACTGGATTGTTCAGGAAGCCAAAAAAGCTGCTAGTATGAAGCCTTTTTACACCGTTGCCGAACATATTCCTGAGACACCTAGCATCACCAATGCAGATGGACCGATGGATGGTTGCTGGCACGATAGTTTCCGTCATGTCATTACAGTACATATTTGCGGTGACACCTTTGATTTAGAAAGCCTCAAGGATGTGATTGATTGCAAACGACAAGGTTTCATGGGTGCGACTAATGTTGTCAATTACCTGACTAACCACGACCACAATCACTTAATGGTAGAGTTAGGCGATCGCAAGATATTTGATGAAGAAGCATTTAAGCGAATTAAGCTGGGTGCTGCTCTACTGATGACAGCAGTTGGTGTACCGCTGATTTGGATGGGAGAAGAGTTTGGTGAGTACAAGCACAAAACACCTGAATCATCCAAAATAGATTGGAAATTGATGGGCAATGACCTAAATAGCAGCTTGTTTGAATACTACAAAGGCTTGATTGGGCTGCGGAAAAATAATCATGCACTTTACACAGAAAATATTGATTTTTTCCACGAAAATGCCGAGACTAAAGTTTTAGCCTACAGCCGATGGAATGATGAAGGCTCTCGTATAGTTGTCGTGGCGAATTTTTCAGACAATTTCCTGGCAGGATATCACATTCCTAACTTCCCCGCCAATGGAAAATGGCACGAGTGGACAGGTAATTATGATATCGAATCTGGGGATGATGGCATTATTACAGACTTGGGATCTTACGAAGCCAAAGTATTTGTTTGGCAATAAAATAGCGGTCGATAAAAATTTACACCGCTGACTCCTGACTCCTAACTCCTGACTTCTTACAAAAAGGTATTGTGACTATGACCATTATTGCTTGGATTGTATTAGGTTTAATTTCAGGTGCGATCGCTAAAGCGATTGACCCGGCTGCCAGAGGAAGTGGCATTCTTGGAACTCTGGTTTTAGGTATCATCGGTGCATTTGTTGGCGGTACACTAACCACTCTGATAACGACTGGAAAGTTTGCACTGGTTGGTTCTACTCTCACTCCTTCTGGTATTTTCATTGCTGTTATAGGTGCAGTTATCGCTGTATTTGTTTGGCACAGAATTAATGGCAGATCTTCTTCCTAGACCCAAATTGCAATTCAGCCAATTCCAACCCATAACAAATTAAACATCATGAATAGTTTTCAATCTATACCACTGATTAATCTGGGGAATCATCAATGAATAAAGATCCTCATGAACAAAGCAATTCTGAGCGGAGACAAGAACTTCGGAGTGAAGAAGAAGCTTTCCGACTGCAACAAGAAGAGGGACGGCTGGAAACTGGTAAACGTAGTGCTACGTTTGCCTGGATTATCAATAGCATTTACCTTCTAGTGGGATTGCTGGAAATCCTACTTATATTACGCTTCTTGCTGCGGTTTTCTGGTGCAAATACGCAAAATACATTTGCCCAGTTTATTTACAATCTTTCTGCTCCCTTCATTGCGCCATTTTCCACCTTATTTATCAGTCCCGTTTCTGGTGGTGGCGCGAACATTTTTGATGTAAATGCCTTAATTGCAATCATCATATATTCTCTCTTAGGCTGGCTTGGTGTATGGTTGGTTAGATTTATCTATGCTCGATAGAGCAAAATATAAAAAACAGCTGTATCTAGGCTTTAATTACTATCAACAGTCTAGATTAGATGTTATTAGGTGCGAGAAAAAAGCGATAATCTTTTAAAAACTCGTTAATCAATGGACAGATCCAAAAATTAAATATGCGCGTTTTACAACCCTGATAGAGACGTTTCCGAAAACGTTTCTACAGGATTTATTTGGCGCAACCTTACATAGAATTGGTATTAGATAAATTCTTTACTCCTATCCACCCATTAGTAAAATGTCGTTCACGCAAGTAAGTATACTGACTTACCCGTTTTTGTTGTTGAATTTTTATAGGGGTTTTACTTAAAACAGTTTGTGGCAAGGAACAGAAAAGAATCTGAGTAAACACTGGCATTTCTTGCCAACAACTACGACAGAACCAGTAAGTTTCAGACTTGCGTATATGTTGTAAAAGTAAATTAGAACAACAGGGACAATAATTCATTTATTTCTAAAATCCGGTTTTAAAATGTGTTCACCCATTGAGGATAGCCATGAGAAAAACTCAGAGATATTCACAACAAGTATTTATAATTCTCAACTATAATTTATGAATATGAGGAAGTTGTGAGGAAACTTTTAATAATAATATATTCGGTAATATTACTATACATTAACTTTAATCTAGCAATGATAAGGTTCTTCCGCTGCAAGTATGCTGACTTAAAGTGAGAGGTAACAAAAATAGGAAAAATAAAGCTTCCATAGCTTGTACTCTTGCCCGTTGCCCCATAAATTATTTATTTGGCATAATAGGTTCATGAGAACCAATAATATTTACTTTACATTTCTTCTTGTACAGGATGGCGGAAATCAACCTTCCATACTCCTACGGAGAAAAAAATACAAAATTAACAACAAGTCTGTGCCATTAAGTTTTTTGAATTTTGAATTTTGATTTCTGCACAGCCTTACTAGTTATATCTTCACAAGTTCCTCAAATTTAGCCTGTATAAAAATAATGGTGTAATTCAGAAGTAGATCAATTTACTTAAAAACTGCTTCATCAAAATATTTATAGCTTTTAAAGGATTCCAAAATATGCGAGAAATACAACAAAATCAAGCAAATGAGCGCCTATTATCCAAAGAACAAGCACTAGTCTTACCATTTAATACCGTAGGAATTGCAGATATTCCCTTCGTAGGTGGAAAAAATGCCTCTTTAGGAGAGATGATTCAACAACTGAGTTCCAAAGGAGTACAAGTTCCTACCGGGTTTGCTACTACTGCGTATGCTTATAGATACTTTATTACCGGAGCAGGTTTAGAGATAAAACTCAGAAAGATATTTGCTTCTTTAGATGTAGAGGATATAGATAATCTGCGGCAATGTGGTCAACAAGCTAGGTTGCTGATGCTAAACACGCCATTTCCGCTAGAATTACAACAAGCGATCGCACAATCCTATCAAATTCTCTGCCAAGAATACGGTGAAGATACGGATGTTGCAGTACGTTCTAGTGCCACAGCCGAAGACTTACCAGACGCTAGTTTTGCAGGACAGCAAGAAACCTATCTCAATGTCCACGGACTCAAGGGTGTATTAGAATCTTGTCATAAGTGCTTTGCTTCTATTTTCACTGACCGCGCAATTTCCTACCGTCAAAACAAAGGTTTCGACCATTTCGAGTTAGCCCTTTCCGTGGGTGTACAAAAAATGGTACGTTCTGACTTAGCTTGTTCTGGTGTGATGTTCTCCATTGACACAGAAACAGGTTTTAAAGATGCAGCATTAATTACTGCTGCCTATGGTTTGGGTGAAACCGTCGTTCAAGGTGCAGTTAACCCAGATGAATATTTAGTATTTAAACCAACTCTCAAACAAGGATTTAAACCAATTCTCCAAAAACGTTTGGGGACAAAAGAAATTAAGATGGTTTATGACTTAGGAGGGATGAAATTAACTAAAAATGTCTCTGTTCTCCCCTCAGAACGCAACCAATTTGCCCTAAATAATGACGAAATTCTCCAACTAGCAAACTGGGCTTGCATTATTGAAGACCATTATTCCCAAGTGCGTGGTATGTACACGCCAATGGATATTGAATGGGCAAAAGATGGGGTAACAGGAGAATTATTTATTGTCCAAGCTAGACCAGAAACAGTACAATCTCAAAAATCGAAAACCGTTCTGAGAAGTTATCATCTCAAAGAAAAAAGTACAGTTTTATTAACAGGTCGTAGTGTCGGGGAAATGATTGGTCAAGGTAAAGCTAAAGTCATTCTTGACGCGTCTCAAATTCAACAATTTCAAGCGGGAGATGTGCTAGTGACAAACCGCACAGATCCAGACTGGGAACCAATTATGAAAAAAGCCAGTGCTATTGTTACCAACTCTGGTGGTAGAACCTGTCATGCATCCATAATTGCCAGAGAAATGGGCATTCCAGCGATTGTCGGTTGTGGTAATGCGACGACAGAATTACAAACTGGACAAGATATTACTGTTAGTTGTGCAGAAGGGGAAACAGGCAAAGTTTATGCAGGTTTATTGAACTTTGAAGTCAAAGAATTACCTTTAGAAAATTTGCCCCGCACCCGTACTAAAGTGATGATGAATGTGGGCAACCCAGAAGAGGCATTAGGTTTAACAGCAATTCCTAATGATGGTGTGGGTTTAGCCAGGATGGAATTTATTATTGCTAACCACATCAAAGCCCATCCTTTAGCGTTACTGCATTTTGATGATTTAGAAGATGAACTTGCTAAATACAAAATTGCTGAGTTAACTGCCCAATACGAAAATAAAGCCGAATTCTTTATTGATAAACTTGCACAAGGGATTGGGACAATTGTTGCTGCTTTTTATCCTAAACCTGTAATTGTCCGTTTGTCAGATTTCAAGAGTAACGAATATGCGAACCTCTTGGGTGGTAGACAATTTGAACCGAAAGAAGAAAATCCGATGATTGGTTGGCGTGGTGCTTCTCGCTACTATGATCCTCGTTACCGTGAAGGTTTTGCCCTTGAATGTGAAGCTATGAAGCGGGTACGGAATGAAATGGGTTTAACCAATATGATTTTGATGGTTCCCTTTTGTCGCACTCCTGAAGAAGGACGGCGTGTACTGGAGGAAATGGCAGCAAATGGATTGGTAAAGGGCGAAAATGGTTTAGAAGTTTATGTGATGTGTGAGTTACCCAGTAACGTGATTTTAGCTGATGAGTTTAGCCAAGTCTTTGACGGCTTTTCCATAGGTTCCAATGACTTGACACAATTAACTTTAGGACTAGATCGGGATTCTGAGTTGGTGGCACATCTATTTGATGAACGCAATCCAGCTGTCAAGAGAACTATTGCCAGAGCGATCGCTACTGTAAAACAGTTTAAACGCAAAATTGGTATCTGCGGTCAAGCCCCTAGCGATTATCCCGAATTTGCCCGCTTCCTTGTCCAAGAAGGAATTGATTCAATCAGTCTCAACCCTGACTCTGTACTCAAAACTCTATTAGAAATTGCAGCAGCGGAAGCAGAAGGTTGAAGGGGGCAGGGGGCAGGGAGCAGGGGGAAAGAATTAAACACCAATGAGATGTTTGGCAACAACAATTTGGTAACTATATAGACAATCTTAACCCTGTACCTTTGTCAAGAGGTTTAGTGGTAGAGTTAGAAATAGGGATAAAACTGTAGGCTCTAAAATTTATTTAAAGTCGTATCCAAAGGATTAATATTGTCTCTATTCTGTGCTGACTCAGCAAGAGTAAAGTATCTATATTAATCAATAAAAATGCATAAATACTTCTAAAAAGTCAAAAATTTAGGATTTGGAACCTTTTGATTAAACAGCCTTAAATTATGCCCGGATATCAATAAGATAATTAAAATCGACGATTTACTATGCAATTCAACGAGCAACTGATTGATTTGCCAAATCTACATCAAGTTATTGATCGTTATCCCTTGACGATTAGTCTTGATAGTTATGTAGTCGATGCTATTATCTTGATGAATCAAGAACAAAGTAATAGCTTAGAACTCATCAACTTTTCAGCGTCATTGCCAAGCCGCAAATCGAGTCAAAAAGTCACTAGCTATGTTTTGGTGGTAAAAGAAACGCAGTTAGTAGGAATATTCACCCTTACAGACGTATTGAGATTAACAGCATTGGGACTGGATTTATCTAGTAAGACAATGGCTGAAGTGATGACAAAACAACCTATCACATTAAAACAATCAGAATTTCAAGATATTTCCACAGCTTTTTTGCTGTTAAAGCAGTATCAAATTCACCATTTACCAATTGTGGATGATGGGGGAAAATTGGTAGGAATAGTCACTGAATCTAGCTTATTACAAGAATTGGATCTAGTGAAAATAGTCGGTATTGCCAAAGCTACACAGCAATATTTAGGTAAGTCAACAGATGAATCGCCACAAAATAACCAGCAAATAGAGGGAGTAGTCCATAATACTCAGAATCTTTTACAAAGATGGGTAGAAGAACAAGTTGCCGGAGAAGTAAAAATTAACGAAGAACTTCAGCAAACTTTAGAAGAAATGCAAATATTTGAAGAGGAAATAATTCAACAAAATGAACAACTGGCCGTTGCTCGTGAGATTGCAGAATTAGAGCGCCGACGTTATCAAGATTTGTTTCAATTTACTCCTTATGGTTATGTAGTAACTGATAAATTGGGTCTAATTCAAGAAGCCAACCATGCAGCCTCATTGTTACTATCGGTAGACCAAAATTACTTAATAGGCAAGCCAATAGGGATTTTTATTGCTCAACCAGATCGATACAACATTACATCACAACTGAGAAATTTCCAGCAGTTCCAAGAATGGGAAATTGAACTTAAGCCACGACATGGAGAGTCTTTTCCTGCTAACGTGAGGATTGCAGCCATGTATGATCCCCAAAAACAGTGGTGTGGCTGGTGTTGGTTATTGTGCAATATTACTGAACGCAGGCAAGCAGAAGCAGCGTTACGCCGAACCTCTGAAGAGTTAGAGATACGGGTAGTAGAACGTACTGCCGAACTAGTTGTTATTAATCAATCTCTGCAACAGGAAATTATTGAGCGTCAGCAGACAGAAGCAGCACTGCGGGAGAGTGAGGAAAAATTTCGCCAATTTGGGGACAATATTCAAGCACAAATCATCTGGATCAAATGCTGCAATAGCGGCGCAACTGTATATGTAAATTCTGCTTATGAGAAAATATGGGGTCGGAGTTGCCAAAGTCTGTTCGACAATCCTCAATCGTGGACAGAACCTATTCATCCAGAAGACCGCGATCGCATTTTGGCACAAATACAGGAGAATTTCCAAAAGGATAATCGTTCTAATCTAGAGTATCGGCTTGTAAAACCAGATGGAGAAATACGCTGGATCTTGGCTAGATGCTTTCCTATCAAAAATGAACAAGGACAGATTCAATATTTTGGTGGTATTGCCGAAGATATTACAGAACGCAAACAAGCAGAAGAAGAACGCAGGAAGACCGAAGAACGACTGACTTTAGCCCTAGAAGCTGCCAACATGGGTATATGGGATTGGGAAATCCAGACCAACAAAACCCAATGGTCTAGCAATATGGGGCCAATTTATGGTTTATCGAGTTATACATTATGCCCCAGCCCCGAAGACTTTCTCTATTTAATCTATCCTGAAGACCGTAATAATTTCACTCAAGCTGTAAAAATTGCCATTGAGCAAAAAGTTGAATTTGTTTCCGAACATCGAGTTATTTGGACTGATGGCAGCCTACATTGGTTAAGTGCCAGAGGTAAGGTTTATTATGACGAAAACGATCAGCCAGTACGGATGCTCGGTACAACTAGAGACATATCCGAACGAAAGCAGGCAGAACAAAAAATCCACGAACAAGCATCCCTACTCGATATTGCTACCGATGCAATTTTCGTGCGAGATTTCCATACCGAAATCTTATTTTGGAATCAAGGTGCAGAAAAGATATACGGTTGGCAAAATCATGAAGCTTTGGGTAAAAACCTCAGGGATATTTTCTACTCTACAACTTCGCTACAGCCAGAAGTAATTGCACTCCAGACTGTAGTTAAGTCTGGAACTTGGCATGGTGAGTTACGTAGAAAAACTAAATTCGGCCAAGAAATTATCGTTGAAAGTCGTTGGACACTGATGTTTGATTCTGAGGGACAACCCAAATCTATCCTGATTGTAGATACTGATATTACTAAGAAAAAAGAACTAGAAGAACAGTTTTATCGCACCCAGCGTCTAGAAAGTATCGGGACTCTGGCAGGTGGCATCGCCCACGACATCAACAATATATTGACACCCATTTTAGGCGCAGCGCAATTACTCAAAGGTAAATTTGTCAAAGATCAAGAACGCCATCCCCAACTATTGACAATCATTGAAAATAATGCTAAACGCGGGGCAGGTTTAGTCAAGCAAGTGTTATCTTTTGCGCGAGGATTAAAAGGAGAACGGGCAATTGTACAAGTTAAACATTTAATTGCAGATATCATTCAAATTGGTAGACAGACATTTCCCAAATCTATCGAATTTGCGGCTCAGATATCCGAAGACCTATGGGCTGTTTCTGGAGACACGACACAACTACATCAAGTCCTGATGAATCTGGTAGTTAATGCTCGTGATGCGATGCCAGAAGGAGGTAGTCTCCAAATTACTGCGGAAAATATGTTTATTGATGAAACCTATACGCGGATGAATTTTGAATCCAAAATTGGGCATCACATTGTTATTACAGTTAAAGACACTGGTGTGGGAATGACACCAGAAATATTAAATAGAATTTTTGAGCCATTTTTCACCACTAAAGAAGTTGGTGCTGGAACAGGATTAGGTTTGTCAACAGTGTTGGGAATTATTAAAAGCCATGATGGTTTTATAACAGTTTCTAGCGAAGTGGCTAATGGCAGTACATTTAAGATTTTCTTGCCGTCTGTAGAAGAGTCTCAAATTCCGGCAATAGAGGATTTGGAAATGCCTTCAGGACAAGGAGAATTGATTTTGGTGGTAGATGATGAACCTCAAATTCGTGATGTCGCTAAAATCATCCTCGAACAATATAATTATCAAACGATAACTGCTAGTAATGGCATTGAAGCGATCGCACTTTATGCTCAACACAAAAAGCGCATCAGTGCCGTCTTAATGGATATGATGATGCCCGAAATGGATGGTATCACGGCTATTCGCACTTTGCAAAGAATGAATCCACAAGTCCAAGTAATCGCTTGTAGTGGGCTAAGTACAATAGAAATATTGCCAGAATCAGCCAATACAGAAGTACAGGCAGTTTTATTCAAACCCTATACTGCTAATGAATTATTGCGAAACATCGATCAAATAATTCGTAATTCGTAATTCGTAATTATCTCTTCTGCTCCCTGCTCCCTGCTCCCTGCCCCCTGCCCCCTGCTCCCTGCTCCCTGCTCCCTGCTCCCTGCTCCCTGCTCCCTGCTCCCTGCCCCCTGCGCCCAGTCCCCTATCCCCCTACATAAATGCCTAAAGAGTGGGCTACTTGGACTAGATCACCATGAGAATCGACGAGTGCGGGACTGTGAGTTACTACTTCTGAGATGGGAACAGGTACAGCTTTTCCATTTTGCCAAGCTAACATTTGTCCGTATTTTTCTTGGGCAATTAAATCAATTGCTGTTTTACCAAAAACTGTTGCTGTGAGACGGTCTAATGCTGAAGGAATACCACCGCGCTGAATATGTCCCAAAACAGAAACTCTCGTGTCAATTTGATTATTACTGCAACTAGCAATTTGTTCAGCAATGTATTGACCACGACCGCATTTAGGAGAAGTGCAACTAGCTGTATTATCCAAATCTTCTGAACAATGAGAAGCGCCTTCTGCAACTACAATGATGGCAAATTTTCGTTGCCAGCGATTACGCAATTGGGCTAAATGTTCACATAAACCCCGAATAGTATAGGGTAATTCAGGAATTAAAATCACATCTGCACCCCCGGCAATTCCTGATTGTAGCGCCAAATGACCGGCTGTGCGTCCCATGACTTCCACAATCATCACGCGATCGTGACTTGCAGCGGTGAATGTGAGACGATTGAGAGCATCGACAATAGTATTAACAGCCGTATCAAAGCCAATTGCACGTTCTGTCAAAGCCACATCATTATCAATCGTTTTAGGAATGGCGACTAAATTCCAATTACCTAAATTAGCTAACTGATGAATAATATTTAAACTACCATCACCACCAATAGCAATTAAAGCATCTAAAGCTAATGCTTCATAACTGGCTAAAATTTCATCAGCATGGGCTAAAGTATCTCCTTTATTGATAGTTCCTAAAATCGTTCCCCCCATGTTGACTAAAGGATCAATTCCCCGCAAATCCCAACCGTGCATATTTAAAGGCATGGTTTGACGCTCAAGTAAACCTTGGGTGGCATAAGGAATACCCAATATTTCCCAATTGAATGTAAGTGTTGCATGACTAACAACAGCGCGAATTACACAATTTAGACCAGGACAGTCACCACCACTAGTTAAAATACCAATTCGTTTTTTCATACAGCAGAAGTCAGGATTCAGGAGTGGTAGGGAGCAGGGGGCAGAAGAGATAATTACGAATTACGAATTCTTAAGACGGTATATAGATTCTGCCCCATTCTGGGTTGTAAGTTTGGAGCAATCGCATATACTGAGCGCGTTCAAAAGAGCTAGGATTAGGACAGTTTAACTGGCTCATACTGCCTTGTAATTGCTTTACAGACTCGTATTCGTGTTTTTCCATCCATTCGCGCATTTCCTGCTCAATACACCGAATATGGTCAATACCATGCCGCATCAGCACAGAACAAAGCATAGTAATATTAGCTCCAACCATGAGCATTTTTAAAACATCATGGGCGTTGTGGATACCACTGGTTGCAGCTAGGTCGGCATTGATGCGACCATACAGAATAGCAATCCAGCGCAGAGGTAAACGCATTGCTTGGGGAGTACTTAACAATACATGAGGTTCTACTTCTAAGGTTTCTAAGTTGATATCTGGTTGATAAAAACGATTAAATAAAACCAAACCATCAGCCCCAGCATCATCTAAACGTTTAGCCATATTCGCAGTATTAGTAAAATAAGGACTGAGTTTCACTGCTACAGGAATAGTAACTGCGGCTTTAACAGCATTGAGAATATTAATATAATTTTGTTCGATATCTTGACTAATTAAATCCGGGTCTGTCGGCACATAGTAAATGTTTAATTCCAGTGCAGATGCTCCTGCTTCTTGAATGAGCTTACCATATTCAGTCCAACCACCGACAGAAGAACCATTCAAACTAGCAATAATGGGAATATCGACTTTTTCTTTAGCTTTGCGAATATGGTCTAAATATTCTTCTGGGCCAACTCGGAAATTAGTTATATCAGGGAAATAGGTTAAAGCTTCCGCGAAACTTTCTGTACCATAAGTTAGATGATGATGAAGTTCATACTTTTCTAAACTTAATTGTTCTTCAAATAACGAGTGCATAACAACAGCACCAGCACCCGCATCTTCCATTAATTTAATATTATCAATTTCTTCTGAAAGTGGAGAAGCAGAAGGTACAAGAGGAGATTTTAATTCTAAGCCTAAATATGTTGTAGTTAAGTTCATAATTTTGGTAATTGGTAATTGTTAATTTCTCGTTCCCATACTCTGTATGGGAATGAATTTTAGAAGGCTCTGCCTTTCATGAAAGTAGAGAGAGTCAGAGACTCTTGATAGCATTCCCAGTCAGAGACTGGGAACGAGATAAACTTTAACTTTAAAATCCAAAATTTCATAATTCTGATTCACATTTCTTGGAATTTTCTTGCGGCTAAATATTGATACATTTGCCAACGAGTATTAACATCAGCTTGAGCTTCTTTTAAAAGTTCCTTAGCTGTTTCTGGGTTAATTTTAGTCAACATCTTGAAACGATTTTCCATATACATGGAATTTTCTATTGGTAATCTTGGCGTGCGAGAATCAAGTTGTAGGGGGTTTTCTCCTTGCTTGATGCGGTCGGGGTGATAACGATACAATAACCATCTTCCAGAGTCTACAGCGGCTTTTTGATTTTGCATTGCTGTACTCATATTGATACCATGAGCAATACAATGACTGTAGGCAATAATTAAGGATGGACCTTCGTAAGCTTCAGCTTCTAAAAAAGCTTTGAGAGTATGTTCATCTCTTGCACCCATTGCCACACTCGCAACATAAACATTACCGTAAGTCATAGCTATTAAACCCAAATCTTTCTTAGCTGCGGGTTTACCACCTGCGGCAAATTTTGCTACTGCACCTTTAGGAGTAGATTTGGACATTTGACCACCAGTGTTAGAATAAACTTCTGTGTCGAGGACGAGAATATTCACATTGCGTCCACTGGCAATAACATGATCTAAACCACCGTAACCAATATCATAAGCCCAACCGTCACCACCAATTATCCAAACACTCTTTTTAACTAAATAATCAGCTAAGGATTTGAGATTTTTGAACGCAGATAAACGCAGATGAACGCCGATATCATCCTCTTTTATCTGCGTTAATCTGTGTTCATCTGCGTTGATAATTTGATCTAGTTTTTGTTTGAGAATAGAAACCCGTTCCCGTTGTTCGTAAATATCAGCTTCGTCTTTTTGTTCAGCGTTGAGGATATCTGTGACTAGAGTTTCACCTATTTGGGGTGCGAGTTGTCGCAGTAAGTAAGCTGCAAATTCGGCTTGTTTATCAATGGAAACGCGGAAACCTAAACCAAATTCGGCGTTATCTTCAAAAAGGCTATTTGACCAAGCTGGCCCCCTTCCTGCGGCGTTTTTAGTCCAAGGTGTGGTGGGTAAATTACCGCCATAGATAGAAGAACAGCCGGTGGCGTTAGCGACTATCATGCGATCGCCAAATAATTGTGTTACTAACTTAATATAGGGTGTCTCTCCGCAACCAGCACAAGCACCAGAAAACTCAAATAGCGGTTCTTGCATTTGTTGTTGATTAATATGACTCAACTTCAAATTGCGTCTATCTGGGTTAGGAAGACTTAAAAAGAAATCCCAATTTTCTCGTTCTTGTTCCCGCAATGGTCTTTGCGGTTCCATATTAATCGCTTTTTTGCGTGGTTCGGCTTTATTTTTCGCAGGACAAACATCCACACAAATACCGCAACCTGTACAATCTTCTGCTGCTACTTGAATGGTAAACTTCAAATCATGCCAATCATGTTCTTTTGCATTGGCACTTTTGAAAGTCTCTGGTGCATTTTCTAATTCTTCTGGTTCATATACTTTACTGCGAATCACACTATGAGGACATACCATTACGCATTTACCACATTGAATGCAAACGTCGGTATCCCAAACAGGTATTTCTTGAGCAATATTGCGTTTTTCCCATTTAGATGTTCCTGTCGGATAAGTACCATCTACAGGTAATACACTTACAGGTAAATCATCACCTTCACGGGCTATCATTTTACCCAAAACATCGCGTATAAATGCTGCTGCATAATCTGGAACTGGGGATTGTGGATTGGAGATTGGAGACTGGGAAGTTTTCTCTATGATGTTGATTTTATACAGATTATCCAAGGTTTTATCAACGGCTTGAATATTCATTTGGACAATTTCTTCACCTTTTTTACCGTAGGTTTTGCGGATAGATTTTTTAATTTCTTCTATCGCTTCTTCTCTTGGTAAAACACCAGATACAGCAAAGAAACAAACCTGCATTACTGTATTAATTCTACCAGCCATTCCCGCTTCACGGGCAACTTTATAGGCGTTAATTACATAAAACTTGAGATTTTTCTTAATTATCTCTTCTTGTACAGATGCAGGTAATTTATCCCAAACTTCATCTTTGTCATATAGTGCATTTAATAAAAACGTGCTACCAGGAATAATGTCTTTTAATATCGGGAATTTTTCTACAAACTCCCATTGATGACAAGCAATAAAGTTAGCTTTGGTGATTAAATAGGTAGAACGGATTGGTTGAGAACCAAAGCGCAAATGTGAAACGGTAATAGAACCAGATTTTTTGGAATCATAAACAAAATAACCTTGAGCATAATTATCTGTTTCCTCTCCAATAATCTTGATAGAGTTTTTATTTGCACCGACTGTACCATCTGCACCTAAACCGTAGAAAATAGCTCTAACTATATTATCTGCTTCAATATTAAATTCTGAGTTATATTCTAAACTGGTATAGGTGACATCATCGTTAATACCAACTGTAAAATGATTTTTTGGTGATCCCTCCTTGCCCCCCTTATCAAGGGGGGTTGGGGGGATCAAATTATCAAATACAGCTTTCACCATTGCTGGTGTAAATTCTTTAGATGATAAACCATATCTTCCCCCGACAACTTTAATATTGTTGAATTGATTTTCTGCCAAAGCTGTAACAATATCAGTATACAAAGGTTCACCAGTTGCACCTGGTTCTTTGGTGCGATCTAAAACGGCAATACTGCGGGTTGTTTTGGGGATAGATTCAATAAATTTTTGGGTATCAAAAGGACGATATAATCTCACTTTGATAACTCCAACTTTTTCACCTTGCTGGTTGAGATAATCTACTGTTTCATGAACTGTTTCACAACCAGAACCCATGAGAATAATAATTCTTTCTGGTGCTGGGTGTCCATGATAATCAAATAATTTATATTCTCTTCCTATTATTTGATAAAATTCATCCATTACCTTTTGAGTAATATCTGAACAAGCTAAATAAAATGGGTTCACTGTTTCTCTAGCTTGAAAGTAAACATCAGGATTTTGGGCTGTCCCTCTTAATACTGGTCTATCAGGAGTTAAAGCCCGTAAACGATGCTCAATTACTAATTCTATGGGAATAAATTTTTGTAAGTCTTCAGTCGTTAATGTTTCTACTTTATCTACTTCATGGGAGGTGCGAAAACCATCAAAAAAGTGTAAGAAAGGTATGCGTGATTCTAAAGTTGCGCGTGTGGAAATAAGGGCAAAATCTTGAGCTTCTTGCACAGAAGCAGCGCACAACATCGCAAAACCTGTACTTCTGGCGGCCATAACATCACTATGATCACCGAAAATAGATAAAGCTTGGGCTGCGAGCGATCGCGCGGCGATATGAAATACTGTAGGTGTAAGTTCACCGGCAATCTTGTACATATTCGGGATCATCAACAACAATCCCTGAGATGCTGTAAATGTGGTTGTCAGTGAACCCGTTTGTAAAGCACCATGTACAGCACCCGCTACACCTCCTTCACTTTGCATCTCTACTACAGTGGGAACACTCCCCCAAATATTAGGTTTGCTTTCACTCATCCAAGCATCCGCCCATTCAGCCATAGGGGAAGATGGAGTGATAGGATAAATGGCAATCACCTCGTTTAGTTGGTAGACGACTTTAGCAACAGCTTCATTACCATCTATAGTTGCAAAGGTTCTTGTTTTCATATTTCTTCCCCTTTAATAACTACTCAATTGTGGGTAAATCGCTAAGAGTTTTCCCCTTGACCATTCCCTCAATCCCAGGTTCTAACTTGAAGCTAAGATCAAAACTTGAGGAAGTTGTGAGGATACCTCTGCGTTTCATAATTTTGCACACAAATCTATTTATTTTTTCGACTAACTCCCGTAGTGAGTTACAAATTATCGTAGAGGTTAAGGGCTGTTCGTCTCTACCTGTGTACTTGGATTTACCAGAAAAACGTTGTAAAATTCCTCCTCAGGGATGACTTCCTCACAAGATCCTCAAACTTTGGATCTAAGTTAATAGTGCCGTTAACACTATAAGAATCCTAAATTATTTGTGCCAAATATGAAGTAACCCAAGTTGCTAGTTATTTAGTTTGGGGTGGTAAGTAGGTGGTTGAGAAAATTTACAACTATAAAATACATTATCCAATTTCACAGAATCACAACGACTTTTTCTCCCCTTCCTGACTCCTGATACCATTTTACTAAAACTCTGATACTTATAACTTCTCTTAGCTACCCTTTAAAAGGGGGTATCTTTTATGTATCAAACTTAAAGTAAAACGGTATGAATCCTACTCTATGGCTAACGCTACGCTATCACCAAAACGATTTTTTACCAGATTTCTAGTCTAGGCTGGACATTACCCCAAAGTTCAAATGCTTCGCAGAATCAACATGGTTATACCATACAAGCTATCACAAATAAAGCCAGATTGTTATAGACATGAGCAATGAAAACTCAGACTATGAATGTTGTTAGGAAGATTAATCAGGAGTTGACTATATGTGGGCAAATTACACCAGAACAGCTTCAAACTCTTGCTGATGATGGTTACAAGTCTATCCTGAATCTCCGTTTTGCAGATGAACAAAACTCATGGAACAATGAACAGGAAAAAACTGAGCTTTTAGGATTGTGCTATGTCAATTTCCCAATTAAGATTGAAAATTTCCATCATCAGTATGCAATCGAGGTATTTCATGTCATTAGTGAATTACCTAAGCCACTCTTGATACATTGCGATAACTCCAAACGTTCAGTAGTTATAGTACTATTATATATCTCTACTAAGCAGGGAATTGATTTTGAACAAGCATGGCAACAAGCCATAAATTTAGACTTACTATAATCATAAGTATTTAAAATTTAGTTTTAATAAAAATTAATTAATTTCTACTAATTTTTCAAGTCGGGTTCAATTATTTTTATATTAAGCGCCCGACGAGCTAATTTAACGTAAGTTTTCACTGTGATGTAAGGTCAGGGTAAGAGCATCTCAATTAGGCTTGACACAAGGACTCAGAAGAATCTAATGTAGGGTCAAGAAAACAAGAACTGAGAACTTGAATCATATAATCGTTATCCATCACTGTCCGTTTCATTTTTTGTCTGAGACTACGTTTGTAAGTCTGTTCTCGATTGAGGGCATTAAGAGCAATGCGTCGTAAAAGAGCAAAATTCCGAGGGCTGTAGAAAGAACGAATGCGACAAGTATCCGCTCTTTCTGAAAATTGAAAAAGCCGCAGGCAAGTCGGTTAAGTTAATCCAAATGCGTGTGGCTGTTAAAATGGTGGAGTTATTGTTGAAAGTGCTTATTGAGTCCAGAAAAGTTCTAGACTGAAATGGTATTACAGCCCACTTCAGCCAATTCTAGTTATTAGTTATTGCTAAAAGCCTGAGATGAACCAATACAATGTGTGTTATTTACGGTGTGTAATTGCTGTTTATTAGTAGATGTTGATGTTGTCACAACTTGGCTATTTTCTTTCATTAAACGGCTATAAGTACGCTGGGGAATATAATGCAATGGATTGTAGCCAATAAAACGTAAAATTAGCACGCAAGCCCAGGAATATCGACCATCAGCAATAGCTTCAATCACCTGATTTAATTCTTCAGGAGTAATAACATTCTGAACATTAGTTTGAGAAGGAGAAACTCGGTAGTTCATGACTAACCCTGATATAACTTGTATAGTTGAGGAATTTGGCGTTACATATTTGCTGGGTGGATGATGTTTTTTAGAGAGGCTAAAAATACAAGTAAAAACATTTAGTTATCACTTGTCGCTACCTCAAGATCATCCAAACATGGAGAGTGCATGACAGAATTTAGGTAACTGGCATATTAGTAGGGTGTTTCAGACCCAATAATTTGGTAACAATCAAAAAAATTTCGACATCTGACTCAGCCGACAAGAGACATTTACATGACACTTGTATAAGTCCTATAGCGGTTCTTGGTTGAGTGAGATACAAGAACCCCACCCCCAACCCCCTCCCCGCAAGCGATGAGGGGGCTATGATGTATTTCATTCAAATGCATACCGCTATATATAAATTACTTTGATTAGCCACCGATGTATATTAGATGATTGATATTTAAGATTGAGTAGATTCAAACTCATGTAAATATCAACAGGATTTTTGGCTACACAAAAGTAGTTTTGATTTTCTGTGACTTTTATTCTGTACTGCTCTAAAAAAGTTTAATAGCAGTGCTTGTTTAATTCACAACTTAGTGCTGAAGTTAGTCCCGTTTTTTGGTTTATATGTATCATTAACAACTCGTGATTATGACAAGTTGTGATTTGACCTGTTTGAGTTTGTAAGTCAGAAATTTTATTAATCATTACTTTCATCTTATCCATGATGCAAATTCTAGACAAATAGCCTGTACTTTAGTGCCTAAGTCAATTTTGGAATTAAAAAATAGGGAACATACACAGTCACATGATATGCAGAATACTATTTTTTTGGAACTAATTTAGCCAAATTGGCAAATTTTATCCAAAAGAAACTAGAGATTATAGAATTTTTTGTCTATCTATAAAATGCCTATTTAAATACTGTCACAAGAGGAGTTTACAAAATTGCAACTAGCAGCTATTAGAATAATAAGGTTAAAATAATAATCATAATAGTTGTATATTTACTGTGGTTAATGGTCAATTTTATGCACAATATTAAGCTGAATATTCAGGTTAATAAAAATGTTGTAATCTAGATACAGAAAGAGTTAATGGCAATTAACATTATTTGTAAGTAGTCTGTGAATCTACTATAGTAATCCGATTTTATTCCTGTTTGTGTAGGGTGGCGTAGCTATATTTATTCGTGTAGGTCAGTAATAAGGAATAGGGAAGAAAGAATAAAAGTGTACTAAGTTTTTCAAAGCAAAGGGCAGGTTATACCAACAAAAATCAAATAGGAGTCCTATAGAAATAGGATTTGAATTTTGAAAAAATCTAAGTATTTGTAGGGTGCGTTAGCGATAGAGTAACGGATCCTACGTATCTAACTTTGATAAGGTTTTTTGGGTGGGTTTAGCAATTGCACAGACGTAGAATAATTCTTAACTAATCTTGTTCTATACCTAAAGAACTACTTTGGCTTTCACCCTTCAGCTAGACGCGATAATTGTTACAAATATTTTATGATTAAAAAAATACACCTAACCCAAACCATCATCTAAAACAATAGTGTTCAAGAGAGAGAAATGGGGTTTTCACCTAGCTAAAGTTCGGTAATTCTTTATGTATGAATTATTTCAAGCTATTTTAAATAGTGAAGAAAAAACTGCACTAAGTCAGTTTCTCTTGACTTTAGATACTGGAACTAAACGTTACTTTTTGAGGAACGAAATTTTACAAGTCTTTGCAAATTACTGTCATCAATCTCAAAAGCCAGCTTACTTTTATCATTCTTCTTCCTTGGGGACACTTATACACTACACCCATGAAATAATTCTGGAAAGGGAAAGTACTTGGTTTGTAGTCAGACCAAAAATAGCTAGTCAAGAAGTGTGGAAACTCACCGCAGATTTCACTAGTTTCGATTTGATGACACCTAAAGCCTTTTTAGATGAGAGCGATCGCTTAGTCAACCGCTATCAACCGAATTTACTAGAAATTGACCTCCACCCCTTTTACCAACAATCCCCCAAAATTAGCGACCCCAGAGACATTGGTCAAGGTCTAACTTTCCTGAATTATTATCTATGCAATCAATTCATCACAGACCCAAAATACTGGTTAGAGCTATTATTTCAAGCATTGCAAGGGTTACGCTATAATGGCGTGAAGCTGTTAATTAGCGATCGCATTCACTCAGGAATCGACCTAGCCAGACAAATTAAACCAGCCATCAATTTTTTAACTGAAAGACCCCCTCACCAACCCTATGAAGAATTTCGCTTTCACCTCCAAAAACTGGGTCTAGAAGCCGGGTGGGGTAACAATGCAGGGCGAATTATAGAAACTCTAGAACTCCTGCAAAGACTTATCGACACCCCTCAACCCTCCATTCTCGAAGCCTTTGTAGCGCGTATTCCCGCAGTTTTTCGCGTTGTTCTCGTTTCCATACATGGCTGGGTAGCGCAAGAAGATGTTTTAGGACGAGATGAAACATTAGGACAAGTTATCTATGTCCTCGAACAAGCACGCAGTTTAGAAAACAAACTCCAAGCAGAAATTAAACTCGCTGGTCTTGACATACTGGGTATTAAACCTCACGTAATTATTTTAACCCGCCTCATCCCTAACTGCGAAGGTACATTTTGTGATTTGCGGTTAGAGAAAGTTAACAATACAGAAAATGCTTGGATTTTACGGATTCCATTTACAGATTCAGATCCAGAAATTACGAATAGCTGGATTTCTAAATTTGAAATTTGGCCTTATTTAGAAAAATTTGCTCAAGATGCCAAAAAAGAACTATTAGTACAGTTCAAAGGCAAGCCTAATTTAATTATTGGTAACTACAGTGATGGTAATTTAGTCGCTTTTCTCCTCTCCCGCAGCTTGAAAGTTACCCAATGCAATATAGCTCATTCTTTAGAAAAACCCAAAAACTTATTTAGTAACTTATACTGGCAAGATTTAGAAGAAAAATATCACTTCTCTGCCCAATTTACTGCCGATTTAATTAGCATGAATGCTGCTGATTTTATCATAGCTTCATCCTATCAAGAAATTATCGGTACACCAGACACAATAGGACAATATGAATCTTATAAATGTTTTACCATGCCCCAACTATATCATGTAGTGGATGGAATTGATTTATTTAATCCTAAATTCAACATGGTGCCACCGGGAGTAAGTGAAACCTTCTTTTTCCCCTATAGCCAAACAGAAAATAGAAATAATCAAGAAAGCCAAGAAATTAAAGAACTGCTTTTTAGCCGTGAAGATGCTCACATTTTCGGTAACATAGACGATCTTAATAAAAGACCAGTTTTTGCAGTTGCACCTATCACTTCAATAAAAAACCTCACTGGTTTGGTTGAATGTTTTGGTAAAAGTCAGGAATTAAAAAATCGGTGTAACCTGATTTTATTAAGTAGTAAATTATATTCAGACGAAGCCACAAATCTAGAAGAAGCCAGGGAAATTGAAAAACTACACAACATTATTAACGAATATCAACTGCAAGGTCAAATTCGTTGGATAGGAATGCGTTTACCTAGTCGCAACATCGGAGAAGCTTATCGAATAATTGCTGACCATCAAGGTATTTATATTCACTTTGCTCTTTATGAAGCCTTTGGACGCAGTATTTTAGAAGCAATGATTTCCGGTTTACCAACATTTGCAACTCAATTTGGTGGAGCATTAGAAATTATAGAAGACCGGGAAAATGGATTTCACCTTAACCCAACAAATTTAGAAGCAACAGCAAAAACAATTATTACCTTCTTAGACAAATGTGATCATAACCCAGAATATTGGACAGAAATATCTCAAGGAGTAATTGCCAGAATTCGCCATAAATATAACTGGAAATCACACACAGAACAATTATTGCTACTAACAAAAATGTTTAGTTTTTGGAACTTTATCGCACCAGAAGACAACGACGCAAGAGATCGCTATATGGAAACATTATTTCATCTAATTTACAAACCTAGAGCAGAACAAATTTTAGCAGAACATCAGACAAAGTACGCTCACATTTAAAAATCATATCTCCTCCTCCTCTCTGCGTCTCTGCGTGAAAAAATCCTATATTCAGCAACATCTTAAAGATAAAAATGGAAACAAAACACGATTTCACCTACACAGACTGGATATTAACTGAAATTCAGTTTGAACCTGAAGAATTACACGCCAGAGAAACAATTTTCACCATTGGTAACGGTTATTTAGGTACAAGAGGAACATTTGAAGAAAGCCATCCTCTTGCATTATCAGCTACATTTATTCATGGTATTTATGACGCAGTTCCCGTCGTCTATACCGAACTAGCAAACTGTCCAGACTGGCTACCATTGGTAGTGATGATTGATGGCGAACGCTTTCGCCTAGATCAAGGTAAAATATTGGAATACAATCGGAAGCTTGATTTGCGTCAAGGACTTCTTAGCCGTTCTCTGCGTTGGCGTAGTCCCAGTGGAAAAACAATAAATATCACCTTTGAACGCTTTGCAAGTTTAGCGGATCATCATGTATTAGGGCAACGTTGCCAGTTAGAAGCAGTAGATTTTCACGGATTAATTGAAATACAAGGTAGTATCAACGGCTACCCCGAAAATAAAGGTTTCAATCACTGGGAAGGACTAGACCAAGGGAAAATTGACAAAGGTTTCTGGTTCCACAGTCGTACCCGCACCTCCCAAATTGATATTGGTATGGCTGCGAGAATGAGGATTTCAGGAATTGAAGCGGCTCTACAAGTTAATACTGCACCTGGCTATCCTAGCATCAGTGCAACTTTTCTCATTGAACCACACCAGACAGTAACCATAGAGAAGATTGTCACAGTTTTTACCTCGCGGGATGTTGAGCAACCAGTTGCAGCCGCACAGGAAAAACTCGCAGACTTAGCAGACTATATCACCTTACGCAATGCTAATGAACAGGCATGGACAGAAGTTTGGGACAAAAGCGACATTGTGATTGAGGGAGATAGCAAAGCCGCTTTTGCAGTGCGTTACAATCTATTCCAGCTATTAATTGCTGCTCCCCGTGATGATGAAAAGGTGAGTATTCCTGCTAAAACCCTATCTGGATTTGGCTATCACGGGCATATTTTTTGGGATACAGAAATTTTTATATTACCATTTTTTACATTTACTCAACCAGTACTAGCTCGGAATTTACTGAGTTATCGTTATCATAGTTTAAATGGAGCGCGACGGAAAGCGGCTCATTATGGTTATCAGGGAGCTATGTATGCTTGGGAAAGTGCGGTTACAGGTGATGAGGTAACACCTCGGTGGGCGCTCCTAAGTGATTTTTATGCTGAAGATATACGGATTTGGTGTCGCGATCGCGAAATTCATATTAGTGCAGTTATCGCCTATGCGGTGTGGTACTATTGGCGAGTCACTGGGGACGATGAATGGATGAGAGATTATGGTGCAGAGATCATCCTCGATACGGCAATTTTTTGGGATAGTCGAGTTGAATTTAATTCTCAAGCCGAACGTTATGAAATACGCGGGGTCATAGGTGCAGATGAATACCACGAGTTAGTACATAACAACACATTTACTAACCGCTTGGTGCAATGGCATTTAGAAAAAGCTTGTATAATTTACGACTGGTTACAGCGTAGTTTCCCTGAACGTAGTGCAGAGTTAGCGGAAAAATTGCAACTTACCGCCAAAATCCGTGATAATTGGCAAGATATCATCAAAAAAATCTGGATTCTCTACAACCCAGAAACGGAATTAATTGAGCAATGTGAGGGATTTTTCCAATTAGAGGATATTAATTTAGCAGACTACGAACCGCGTCAAAAGTCAATGCAAGCTATTTTGGGGATTGAAGGAGCGAACAAACGCCAAGTCCTAAAACAGCCAGATGTATTAATGTTACTCTATCTCATGCGGGAATCTGCTGAGTTCCCTTACAGCAAAAAAACATTACAGGTAAATTGGGACTATTACGCACCTCGCACAGATATTAGCTATGGTTCTTCTCTCGGCCCTGCAATTCACGCTATTTTAGCCGCAGATTTAGGCAAAACCCAGGAAGCTTACGAACGCTTCATGCAAGCAGCAATGGTGGATTTAGAAGATAGACGGGGAAATACAAATGAAGGTATTCACGGTGCTAGTGCTGGGGGAATTTGGCAAGCTGTGGTTTTCGGCTTTGGCGGTATCCAATTTACCGATAATCAACCCGTAGCTCATCCCCATTTACCGCCAGGTTGGACAAGGTTGAAGTTTAAATTATACTGGCGTGGGAAATGGCATGAATTCGATTTACATCAAGAATTGGGGACTGGGGAAGGGCGGGGATACCACGCCCCTACTATCCGGGGAATTATATTTGATTTAGATGGAGTGTTAACTGATACTGCAAAATATCATTATTTGGCTTGGCAGAAATTAGCAGATGAGCAAGGTATACCTTTTAACCGTCAAGCTAATGAGGCGTTGCGGGGAATCTCCCGACGTGCTTCGCTGATGTTGATTATTGGCGATAGACGGTATTCGGAAGTGCAAATACAGGAGATGATGGAACGCAAAAACGACTATTATACACAGTTGATTCAAGACATTACATCCAAGGATTTGTTACCCGGTGTGGTTTCCTTGTTGGATGATTTGCGTCAAGCTGGGTTGAAGATAGCGCTTGGTTCAGCAAGTAAAAATGCCCATGTAGTCATTGAGAAATTGGGAATTGCTGATAAGATGGATGCGATCGCAGATGGTTATAGTGTCCAAAGACCCAAACCCGCACCAGATTTATTTCTCTTCGCAGCCCAGCAGTTAGGACTTCCCGCTCAACAATGTGTAGTTTTTGAAGACGCAGCCGCAGGTGTAGATGCTGCTTTAGCCGCAGGTATGTGGGCTGTAGGCATGGGTCCACCGGAAAGAGTCGGGGCTGCACACATCATTTTACCTAATTTAGCAGGTATGACATGGGAAAAATTACAAGGTAAATTTAAGGATATTGCTTTACAAAAACAATAGGCGTTGGTGAATAAAATTATGAATTTGTCTCACGCAGAGGCGCAAAGAGTAAGAGTTTGAGCAATGGAATTTTTGATTTTCATACCTCAAATTCACCAACGCCTACAAAAAACAATATAGCATTTCGTTTGTATACTCATCATTTCTGTTGGGGCTGGTAACTGGTCATGTACTAAAAATATGGAACTCAAAACGGTTACTTTAGAAATTCCAGTCGGTTGTAATTTGATTTTAGGACAAACACATTTTATCAAAACGGTAGAAGATTTATATGAAATAATGGTGGGGATATCCTCACAAGTCAAGTTTGGTATCGCCTTTTGTGAAGCATCAGGAGCTTGTTTAATTAGAGTTGTTGGAAATGACCAGCTTTTGCAAGAAATAGCCACGATTAATGCTAAAAATATAGCCGCAGGACACAGTTTTTTAATTGTATTCAAAGACGCATATCCAATTAACTTTCTCAATGCGATTAAACAATGCCCAGAAGTTTGTACAATTTATTGTGCTACAGCTAATCCTGTACAAGTAATTTTGGCAGAAACCTCACAAGGGCAAGGTATTCTCGGTGTGATTGATGGATTTTCTCCAAAGGGTGTAGAAGGCAATAAAGATATAAAATCACGTCAGGATTTACTGCGTCATATAGGTTATAAGTTATAGCTGAGGTGAGTATGACGATTAATTATCGAGAAAAAATTATCGTTTTATGGATAGTGTTTTTGCTGGGGACACTGTTCCATACCCAACTGGGTTTAATGCCACTATTTCACGGTTTAAATGTTGTTGAATCTCAACCAGCTACATCACTTAATGAAGTTTCAGGAATTTTTTGGTTGATGTTAGGCTTTTTTGTGTTCCCCATGTTAGCTATTATTGGTACAGCTTTTACCGAAAATAAACGCTATCGAACAATACATTTTGGCTTAACTATATTTTATGGCATTATGAATTTAATGCACTTGGTTTTAGATTTACTTTTACCACAAGTACTTTGGTATCAAATCACCCTAATGGTGCTGTTATTTTTGATTGGTTTGTTGCTGATATTTGTAGCTTATCAGTGGATGAAATCGCCATTAAGTAGATACAACTCCCCAGAAAGAACAGCCTCTAATTTTTAAGAGACTTCTAAATAAAAAAACACTCAACCACCTAAGGTAAAAAATCTCTCAAACTCTTATTCCTCTGTGTCCTCTGCACCTCTGCGGTTCGTTAATCGGGATCATTCCAAGGTAGGTCATAGACTGAATTGATAATCATCAATAATTCCCTAACCCACAGCATATTCTGTAAACTTCCTCATAAAAGGAGATTGAAATCCCAAGACAATATCCTCCTTTGGAACTCCCACCGCAACTAAATTCTCTGCAATATCATCTTCAGTACCATTCCATTGCAGCCAAATTTTTTCACCTTTAATATCAATATGAATAATACAACTATGTATCCATTCTTGACCTTCCCAACCTACATGAACTATTTGATAGTGGTCACGTTGTGTATCAAAAATTGTCTCAACTTCTATATTTCCATTAGCAGGTTTTTGTTCGCTATATTCTTGTAAAATCTGCTGTACAAGCTGGCGATATCTAGTTAGTTTATCCATTCTGCAATCACCTCATGCTCTACATCATAAATAATCATTTTGACTTGATTCTCTTCAATCATATCTCTAGGAAAATCAAGATTAAAAAATGTCTTATAGGTTGTTAAAGGTACTGCTAAATACAAAACACGATCTGGCTGTCGTCTTCTTAATGCACCTCTATAATTAATAAACTGTCCTAACGCTGTATGAAATTCCGAAATTGCAGATGATCTCTCCAAAAAACTTTTGATTTCAACAGCAATTTTTTCTCCTTCTTTTTCCGCCGCAATCAACTTTTCTGCGGCTAAATCAATAGACAAATTTACTCCACCGACACTAATTGATAGGGGATCATGAGTAATCTGCCAACCGTCCTTCTGTAGAGCTTTTTTGACAACTTCATGAAAGACATCTTTAGCCGACATACTGATCCCTAATTATATTTCCTACATAGATATTACGATATTAACGCATTTCTTCCTCTCTGCGACTCTGCGCCTCTGCGTGAGCTTTTCCCCTATAAATCCTCATGCAAAGCCCCCAACTTCCTAATCTCCGGCCAAATCATCGCCGTCGCCACCACCACTAAAATTGTCCCAATACCCCCACCAACAACAGACAACACAGGCCCAAATAAAGCCGCAGTCAAACCAGACTCAAATCCCCCCAACTCATTAGAAGCACTGATAAACACACTATTTATAGCGGCAACACGACCCCGCAAATGGTCAGGAGTGCGAATTTGCACCAAAGTATGACGAATCACCACACTAATGCTGTCTAACGCCCCGCTTAATGCCAACATCAACAACGATAGCCACACCCAACGGGATAAACCAAAAATAATTGTCACAATCCCAAACCCGACAACCGACCAAAGTAAGGCTGGCCCGGCTTTGCGGATAGGTGGCAAATATACTAACAATGCTGCCATGCTTAATGCACCTATGGATGGCGCTGCTTGCAAATAACCCAACTCCACAGGCCCCACTTGCAAAATATCCTTAGCAAATACGGGTAATAATGCCACTGCACCACCCAATAAAACTGCAAATAAATCTAGGGTAATGGCTGCGAGAATGAGTTGATTATTCCAAACAAACTCAGCACCAGCAGCTAGGGTTTTGAGAGATATTGGTTCTTTTTTAAAGTTGGTTTTTTGGGGTTTGATTGTTGCAGTCAGGAAAAAACATGATAGTGCCGCGATCGCAGATAATATATATACCCATGTCGCACTTCCGAAAATAGCAATGCTAAATCCTCCCAAAGCTGGCCCAATTACCGAGGCTAACTGAAAGCTACTACTATTCCATGTCGCTGCATTAGTAAAAGCACTCATCGGTATCAACTGCCACATCAGCGCATCACCCGCAGGTTTGAGAAATGCCCTAGCTACACCCGTTAGCAGCAAGCAACCATAAACTAGAAATACGGCACCTTTATTAAATGAAATAACAGCCAAAGCGATTGAGCAAAAAGTTAGCAGTAGTATTGAAAATAAAGTAATCTTTTTCCGATCATTTTTATCGGCAACGTGTCCCGTAATCAAAGTCAGCGCAATCATTGGTACAACTTGCGCCAGCCCTATCAAACCCAACACCATCGCTGAATTTGTTCGCTCATATAACTCCCAGCCCAGCGCGACGGTCTGCATTTGTCCCCCTGTGAAGAGGAGTACACGCCCAATGCTAAATAGCCGATAATCTCGAAATCTCATGGCTGCAAAAGGATCGTGTTGTGCAGCCTTAGGGTTATGGTCAGTTGGTTTCTGTTTGCTCGAAGACATTTTTTAGTAGAGTCAAGCCGGATTCAATATGTGATACTTGCTCTGGTGTCAAACCCTCTAGAATTTCCGCAATTTCAGCGCGAGTTTTCTCCTGAGATTGCTCTAACAATACCTTTCCTTCCTTTGTCAAATTCAGGACTACTCGTCGCCGTTCTTGAGGGTTATCAGTACGTTGCACCAGATTTCGTTGAACTAATCTTTCTATAGTTGTTGATGCTGTAGCACAGGTGACACCTAAATGATCTGCTACCTCAGACAAGGAAGCACCAGGATTGCGATTGAGAAATGCAAGCGATCGCAATTGAGGTATAGATAAAGAGTCAGAACTGTGCGATCGCATTTCGGTTCGGATAAACCGCATCAATAAGGGGACTGTTTCCATCACCCTAGCGGCACATTCTTCAGAGGGTTTATCCAAACTCATAAGACGGGTTTCTCCTACATTACATCGCCACCCGTGGATAAAGTCGTCCACAGATGTAAGTCAAACCTATTAATGTTAGCAAGAGAATTGTACAGTCTAACCCGAACCCATAAATACTGGAGCCATTAGCCAGCATTGCACCCCGTAAAGCATCAACTTCATAGGTTAAAGGATTTATACTCGAAAGAATCTGTAACCAAGCCGGCATCAGTGAAATAGGATAAATCGCATTACTGGCAAAAAACAACGGCATTGTAATCAATTGTCCAATTCCCGTAAACCTTTCCCGTGATTTCACCAAACAGCCAATGATGAGTGAAAAAGTACAAAAACAACCTGCTCCCAAAAACACAATTAGCACGACTTGCAAAAAAGCCAATAGGTAAATCAAGACCACTTGGGAAAAGCAACGTATCCCAGCAGCAAAAGCTTTACCCATGACAATTGCCGCACGGGGTATGGGTGCAACTAAGAATTTCTGCACAATCCCTAAATCACGTTCCCAAATTAACGTCATCCCCCCGCTAAAAATAGCGACAAACAGCGCACTCTGAGCCAGAATACCAGGAGTCATGAAATCCAAGTAAGGTAAATTACCTGTAGGAATAGCACGAGTCCGGGTAAAAACTTGCCCAAATATCAGCAGCCATAAAGCTGGTTGTACTGCCCTAATCACTAAATCACTAGGATCATGGCGCAGTTTTCGTACTTCTAATTCAGTAATTACCAGGGTTTTGGTAAATAGTTCTTTAATGCCAAAAAAAATCCCCTTTGGTCGCTGATATCTAGTTTCAACCCAACCGTTGAGTGGTACGTCTGGTTCTTGCAGTCTCACGATAACTCACTCCTGATACTAATTGATTACCTGCGTAGTGGATGAAGACATCATCTAAGGTTGCATCTGGTTTTGCGATCGCTGCTTTTAAATCTGCGGGTGAACCGGTGATAATTTCTTTACCCTGGTTCATAATCACGACTCGGTTACAGAGAGTATTTGCTTCTTCTAAAAAGTGGGTAGTTAAAAAGATGGTTGTACCAAAATTAACCCGCAGTTCTTCCATCAGCTGCCATACTTGCGATCGCGCTACTGGATCTAATCCCACTGTTGGCTCATCTAGAAATAAAATCTGTGGTTGATGTAAAATGGCTTGGGCAATTTCCAATTTCCGAATCATTCCCCCAGAGTAAGTTCCAACTAAGCGATGTGCTGCATCCTCCAAACCCATGAATTCCAGCACTTCCGCAATTTGCTGTTTTCTCCGTCGAGAGGGAATATCATACAATTTAGAGAATATTAAAAGATTTTCATAACCTGTCAAACTCCCATCTGCTGATAAAGCCTGGGGTACATAACCGATAACTCTTCTGACTGATTCCGGTTGACGAGTCACATCATAACCAGCTAAATATGCTTTCCCGCTACTGACTGGTAGCAAGGTAGTTAACATCTTAATTACCGTACTTTTACCAGCACCATTGGGGCCTAGTAAACCAAAAACTTCTCCCGCTGTTACGGAGATATTTAAGCTATCAACGGCTGTAAATTGTTCAAAGCGGCGCGTCAGTTCCAAGGTTTGTAATATTACCGATTTCGGAACCTGTGCAGGTATTTCCGCAGATTCTATTCTTCCCGTAAGTTTCGTCACGAGTAGGATTTACTTCCTTATTCAAATAATTAGACTATCTAAATATTAGTTTGACATATTTCTTCTAAAAGTCAAGAGCCATTGGGAAGTAGCGATTCCTACGGAGCGCTTCGCTATCGCTTTCAGCACTGGTGTAGGCAATCGCTATACTATTCTTATGGATAGATTATTTAAACCAATATGGACTGGACAACATCACTCAAGGCACAACAGACTGATTTTATTCAAAGACTTAAATCTGCTAAATTACTCCATTGTGACGAAAAAGGCCAGCATAGTGAATTAACTGTCATTTCTGATGAGAGATCAAAGCCATTACGTAATTTTTGCTGGGAGATGATCAAGAAGTATAAACCAAATGATCCCCAAAATTACTTTATCAACAACATGAAGGGGAAGTTGGGTGAAGAAGTTGTCAAATCCCGTTTAGCTGATTTTGTGACAGAAGTTGACTATGAAAAGCGTGTTGGTGGTGATGGAAAAGTTGATTTTACCTTAACTTCTGACTCATCAATTGGTATTCAGGTTAAAGCCCGTAATGGCAATTTTGATAAAATTCAATGGTCAATTAGCCAAGAAGAAATTGAAAAAAATGCTGTTCTAGTTTGTATTTTAATTCAAGAGGAAGTCAGCGAGGCTCAGGCTGAATACAATCTGATTTTGGCGGGATTTTTACCAACAAATATGATTACTTTGTCTGCTAGTAAAGCCTTGGTGGGAATAGATGAATT
This sequence comes from Anabaena sp. WFMT, assembly GCF_051781005.1. Lineage (NCBI taxonomy): Bacteria > Bacillati > Cyanobacteriota > Cyanophyceae > Nostocales > Nostocaceae > Anabaena > Anabaena sp. WFMT. Next base: position 178,276 of record NZ_JBPWOA010000026.1, read on the forward strand.
GCTTTATTCTGGGGGTTTACGCAGCTATTTAGAGAGTTTGACATCTTCTGAATCTGACGAATATATGCGCTTGGGTAAAGAGTGTTGTGAGAAAGAAGAGTATCAAAATGCTATTGCTTATTATACTCAAGTATTGCAACTGAAACCAAATAATGAAGATGCTTATTTTAGGCGGGGATTTGTCCGTTCTAAATTAGGAGATAAGCAGGGTGCAATTGAGGATTATACTCAGGCTATCAAGATTGATCCTAACTATTTCAAAGCTTACAACAACCGAGGATTTGCCCGTTCTGCGTTAGGAGATAAGCAGGGTGCAATTGATGATTACACTCAGACTATTAAGATTGATCCTAACTATTTCAAAGCTTACTTCAACCGAGGATTTGCCCGTTCTGCGTTAGGAGATAAGCAGGGTGCAATTGATGATTACACTCAGGTTATCAAGATTAATCCCAATTATGTAGATGCTTACAACAACAGAGGATCTGCCCGTTCTAATTTAGGAGATAAGCAGGGTGCAATTGATGATTACACTCAGGTTATCAAGATTAATCCTAACTATGCCCTAGCATACTACAACCGAGGATTTGTCCGTTCTGCATTAGGAGATAAACAGGGTGCAATTAAAGATTTCCAAACAGCCGCAAATATATATATAAAAGAAGGTAAAGAAACAGACTATCAAGATACTATGGAGCTAATCAGAAAAATTAACAAATAATGAATATAAGTTCAGCTAGGTACAAAAGATCCCCGACTTCTTAATTAAATTTTTTGTAAATAATAAAGATCATTCAAAGAAGTCGGGGATCTAAAAGTATTCAATACAACACCAAAAAATTTTCAAACATCCTCTTAGGGAAAATTCCTAACTGCTATATAATAGAATTCCAAATTATTTCCCAGATTTTACTCAAAATTAAAATTTAATGACTAGGTTTATACATGATAAATTCGCCAAAGACTATCTAGAAGAATTATTAAAAGATTACGGAGAAGTCAAAGCATCAGAAAAAGTTTCAGGAGAAATTAAAGAAATAGATGTTTTATTCACACCTGCTAAACAACAAACTTCTAAATTACAAATACTGGGTTTACTAGGAAGACTTGCCGAAAATCCTGCAATAATAGAACCATACCGCAATCCAGCTTCTACCGATGAAATCTGCGACTGTATTCTCAAGTTATTAGAAGTCAAGGCTTTATTGCGACGAGAAGCCAAAGCCAATAAAATCAAACTTCAGGAGTCAGAAATTCCTAAATTGTGGATTTTAACCCCCACCATATCTGAAACTCGTTTATCTAGCTTTGGAACTATCCAAAAAGAAGATTGGTTATCGGGAGTACATTTTTTAGCAGATGCCTTGCGAACAGCAATTGTGGCAATACACCAACTACCACAAACACCGGAGACTTTATGGTTGAGGCTTTTGGGTAGGGGAAGCGTACAATCACAAGCAATTATCGAGTTGCAGGCGTTACCATTAGATCATCCATACCAAAAGGCCACCCTGGAATTAGTTTACAACTTGCGCGAAAATTTGAGAGTAAATCAAGAACTAGAAACAGACGATAGGGAGTTAATTATGCGACTAGAACCACTTTATCAAAGAAATAGAGAACAAGCTAAAGAAGAAGGAAGACAAGAAGGAAGACAGGAAGGAATACAAGAAGGAAGACAAGAAGGAGAAAAAGACTTAATACTGCGTCTACTACATCGCCGAATTGGGGAAACTGATGCGTTATTAATCGAGCGAATTACAGGATTATCAATTGAACAGTTAGAAAATTTAGGAGAGGCATTATTAGACTTTTCTAGTGTTGCTGATTTAGAAGCTTGGTTAACCGAACACTCAATCTAATTCATTTTGATTGTTCGGGAGTTAATTATGCGACTAGAACCACTTTTCAAACAACCTCTAACTCACTGGTGAAGATTGCTATATCATTGTTAACAATACTCATTATTTCAAGGTGATGTTATGAGTGCTGACAAAACACCAGATGTCGGTGGAGGAATGCCTGTCATTAAATACTGGGCAGAAAAGACTATCTCTGCTGATGGTTTGCAAATTTGGCAGAAGTTATTGCACAAAAGTGCTTGTCTTTCTTGCGCGTGGGGGACAGGTGGACAAAAAGGTAGTTTTGTGAATGAAGATGGGGAAGTATTGCAACGCTGCGCTAAGAGTATAGAAGCGATCGCATCAGAACTACAAGCAGCAACTTATTTTGAACAACAGTATACCTTGGCACAGTTGCAGGAATTAAATTCTCAGTCAGCAAATAATTTAGGTAGATTGAGTCATCCGTTGATTTTACGTTCTGGGAGTTCGCGGTATGAACGAATTTCATGGGATGAAGTTTATCAAATAGCGGAAACAGCATTTAGAAAATCACCACAAAGAATAGCTTCCTATAGTTCTGGGAGATCATCGAATGAAGCAGCCTTTCTGTTACAGTTAATGATGCGATCGCTTGATTCCAATAATTTGGCTGATTGTTCAGATTTATGTCACGCAGCCTCAACAGTGGGGTTAAAACAGATGTTTGGTTCTGGGACTTCAATGGTAAGTTTAGAAAGTCTCAAACAAGCTGATTGTATAGTTTTGATTGGTTCTAACGCCCCCGCAAATCATCCCCGATTGATGAATGAATTGATTAAGTTACGGGAAAGAGGTGGAAAGGTAATTGTTGTCAACCCAATTATAGAAGTTGGTTTAGTTAAGTTTGCATCTCCAGCCTATCCCATAAAATCCATGTTGGCTGGTGGTTCGGAAATTTCTTCACTGTACCTGCAACCAATTCCTGGTAGTGATGTTGCTTTATTTGTGGGGATACAAAAATCTTTAATTGCCCAAAATTTAATTAAACCAGATTTTCTCAAAGCCTATACAGAAGACTGGGAAAATATTATTAAATATGCCAAATCTACTCCTTGGGAAACAATAACTGCAACTTGCGGAATTTCTCAATCTGAGATTAATGCTGCCGCACAAATAATTGGTACATCTACAAGTGTAATATTTGCTTGGGCAATGGGAGTTACACAACAAGAAAATGGCGTTGATAACATTTATAGTATTGCTAATACCGCACTTTTAACAGGAAATGCCGGCAAACCGGGTGCAGGAACAATGCCGATTCGCGGACACTCAAACGTGCAAGGATTTGGCTCGATGGGAGTCACTATCCACTTAAAAAAAGAAATTCAGCAAGCTTTAGAAAAACTTCTACAACGTCAACTTAGCCGTGTTCCTGGCTATGATACTAGGGCATTAATTACAGCGGCAGAACAGGGAGAAGTTGATACTTTAATCTGTTTGGGTGGAAATCTCTATGCAGCAAATCCAAATTTAAACCAAGCAAAACAAGCTTTGGGAAAAATAGAAACCATTTTTTATGTAGCCACAAAACCAAATCTCGGACATTTTCACGGTTTAGCCAAGCAAAATACGATTATTCTGCCAGTATTTACTCGCTTTGAGAATCCCCATAAAACTACCATCGAATCTGGTAATAATTTTGTTCGTCTTAATGATGTAGGAACAACTCATTTAAAAGATGCTGATTTAATTTCAGAGATAGAATTAATTGTGGAAATTGCTCATAGAGTTTTAGGAGATAATCCTGTAAATTGGCGCAAACTCCAAGATCCAAAATACGTTCGTGAATTGATTGCTAGGACAATTCCTGGTTATGAAAAAATGGCAAATATTGATAATACAGGAGAAGAATTTACTATTTCTGGACGGATTTTTAATGAACCAAAATTCGCCACAGCTACAGGTAAAGCCAAGATGTTTGTTACTGATTTACCAAACTTGAATTTACCCAGTCAAACAGACTTTGGTTTGAGAGAATCAATCCCAGGTATTGTTTTAATTTTAGTAACAGGAAGAAGTTATTCTCAACATAATACTGTTGTTTATAAAGATGGAGATTATTATCGTGGAATGCCACATCGTAACTGTATTTTGATGAATCATCACGATATAGAAAAAGCTGGTTTCAGTCAATATCAACGGGTAACAGTTCAAGGTGATGCGGGCAAATTAGAAAATGTGGAAATCATTTGCGGAGAGATTCGTCAAGGTGCAGCAATGATGTTTTATCCTGAAGTAAACGTAATTTTCCAAGCAAAAATTGATCCGCATTCTGGTACACCTGCTTATAAAAGAGTGCCAGTATTTGTTTATCAAGAATTAAATGAAATCCGCTGTAATTTCTGCCCTTAATACTATTGCATCAGTTGTGGGTGCAATTTTGAAACCGAGTTTTTTGCATACTCGCTGCATACCTGAATTATCAGCGAGAATATCGGCATAGATACAGCAGATTTGCTCATTTTTAGCAATTTCTAGCAATCTGTGGAGTAATTCTGTTCCTAAGCCTTGACACTGAAAGCGATCGCTCACCAGCATAGCAAATTCAGCCGCATTATTACCATGCAATTTACTCAAACGCCCGACAGCTATAATTTCCTGGGTTCCTGTTTCCAAATTTTGGGACTCTGCTACTAAAGCCATTTCCCGATCATAATCAATAAAACATATCCGCGTCAGTCGTTCATGGGTGATGCGATGACTCAATTTCATGAGGTGGAAATATCGGAAATAAACGCTTTCTTCTGATAGGGTTTGATGAAATTGTACCATCAAAGGTTCGTCTTCAGGACGGATAGGACGAATGGTAATTGGTGTCCCATTTTTTAATTTCCAATCGCCTACATATTGGGTAGGATAGGGACAAATGGCTAATTTTGGTAATTGGCTTTCTTGAACATCTGGAGAATGGAGAACTATCCGCGCATCTAAAGCAATTAAACCACCAGGATTTGCAGGGGTTGGCGGAATTGCTAACAAGGGATTAATATCAATTTCTTTAATCCATTTTTGTTCGACAACCAATTGACTAAATACTACTAATAATTGCTCAAGTGCAGACATATCAATACTGTTACGTCCTCTCACACCTTGGAGAGCTTTATAAATTTTGGTGTGTTCCATCATCCGTCGTGCTAAAGTTGTGTTGAGAGGTGGGAGTGCGATCGCACTATCTTGAAAAACTTCCACCAACTGTCCCCCAGCCCCAAACAATAACACTGGCCCAAATTGCGGATCTAAACTACTACCAACAATCAACTCATAACCATCAGTTTTCACCATTGGCTGTACAGTGACACCAAGAAAGTGTTCTGCACCTGCTTTTTCTCTCACCGATGTTTCAATAGTCCAATAAGCATTTTTTACAGCTTCTGCATCTTGCAGATTTAACTGTACACCACCCACATCTGTTTTATGGGTAATAGTTTGGGAATAAAGTTTTAAAACTACTGGATAACCAAAACTTGCTGCACATTCAACTGCTTTCTCTGCATTGTCAGCAATGCAACTTGCAACCACAGGAATACCGTAAGCTGCTAAAATTTGCTTAGATTCAAATTCCGTCAGAATTGTTCTTTTCGCTTGTCTTGCAGTTTGAATAATATTCTCAACTATGGTACAATTATCAGCAGTAGAATCACAACTTAAATTTGGTAAAATCGGAGTTTCATAAATACCCTTTAAGTTATAACTATACCGCCACATATAACTAAATACCCGCGCCGCAGTATCGGGATAAGGGTATGTAGGAATACCTTGATGGTTGAGAATCTGTTCCCCAGCAGCGACATCAGCACCACCCATCCAACTTGCTAAAATCGGTTTATTGGAAATTTGGGAATAGGGTTTTAATTGTTGGGCTGTTTGGGTAGGATCTGTCATCGACTGTGGTGTAAGAATCACTAACAAGCCATCACTATGCGGATTTTTTGCTGCGATTTCTAAAGCTTGAGTATATCTTTGAGGATCAGCATCTCCTAAAATATCAATAGGATTACTATGACTCCATTGGGGAGGTAAAACTTGATTTAAATCAGTGATCAATTCTTCAGAAATTGGTGCAAGTTCTCCCCCACTTTCAATTAATGTATCTGTTGCTAATACTCCCGGACCACCAGCATTAGTTAAAATTGTCAAACGTGAACCTTGGGGACGGGGTTGTTTTGCTAATACTTCCGCCATATCAAATAAGTCAGAAATACTATTTACTCGTAACACTCCACAACGTCGAAAAGCAGCATCTAAAACAGCATCACTTCCTGCTAATGCACCTGTATGGGAAGCTGCGGCTTTGGCTGCGGCTGCGGTACGACCGGCTTTAATTACAATTATTGGTTTAGTTAAAGCAACTTCTCGCGCTGCTGACAGGAATGAACGCGCATCCCCAATAGATTCCATATAAATTACAATACTTTTTGTATGGGGATCATCACCAAGATAATATATTAAATCTCCCCAACCAATATCTAACATTGAACCGATGGAAACGAAGGCGCTAAAACCGACGTTTTCTTTAAAACTCCAATCCAGAATTGCTGTACATAAAGCCCCACTTTGGCTGATAAAACCAACATTTCCTGGACGCGCCATTGTACTAGCAAAGGTAGCATTTAAACCTGTGCGGGGACTCATTAAGCCTAGACAATTGGGGCCAATAATGCGAATTTTTCCCCGGTGTGCTTGTTGGAGTATTTCTTGTTCTAAAGCTATACCTTTGACACCTGCTTCTTTGAATCCAGCGGAGATAATAATTGCTCCTTTGATTCCTGCATCCACACAATCAGATATAATCTTGGGAACGGTAGCTGCTGGTGTGGCAATTACCGCTAAATCTATCTGTTCAGGAACATCAAAAATAGTGGAATAGGCTTTAATTCCTAGTACGCTATGACGCTGAGGATTAATGGGAAAAACAGTTCCCCCAAAGGGATGACTAATTAAGTTCCAAAGTAATGTACGTCCCACACTTCCAGCTTTTTCACTTGCACCAATCACCGCTACACTCTGAGGTGTGAAAATAGCATCTAGGGGATTAATTCTCTCTGTTTGCAATATATCATAAGCCCGGTCGCTGGTCGATTTCATATATTTTTGCATAGGGATTAGAGATTGGGGAAGATAGGGAGATGGGGAGGATGAGGACAAGGAGCAAGGGGAAAAACTTTCTCCTCTGCGCCCTGCCCCCCGCCCCCCTGCTTCTTCTGTCACCTGTTCCCTTCATTCAAACTGCATCCATAAATTTCTGCATTTATCCAAAAGTTGGACAATTTTAATGAGTGCGATCGCAATTCCATTTTCAGCACTAGGGGAAATGCGATCGCTAATTTCAAAGTTTACCCCTGGTACTGTCACCAGCCAAGCCGGGGGACAGTGGCCATATAAGGATTCTGTGAGGGCTAAGAGCGATCGCGGATCACCTGTATGCCCATTAATAGTGCTAGAATCTTTAGATGAGAGCGATCGTACTTGTACATCTAAAGGTTCACAATTAATACAAGCATCAACAAAAATTGCCACATCAGCATTTGCTAAATTTGCAGCTAATTCTGGTGTTAATTGATGAACTGCAAGGGATTCTACGGTTAATAAATGCCAAGATTCAATAGCATTTGCTATCCGTTTACCAATACCATCATCACCACGTAATTCATTACCGTAACCAATCACCATTGCAGTTCTACTCATTGCTTTTACACTCTTTCAGACAATAACTAAACTCTTATTTTCAACTTGAATCGCCACATCAGCATCTTCATAAATCACTGCTGTGATCGGTTTGTAAATCAACTCATACCAAGTATGACCAACCTTGGCATCAAATCCTTCCGGTTGACCACGCATGAAAAAATGCAGACACTTGGCATATTCTCCAGGTAATAACTGCCAAGAGAAATAACTTTGATTTCCCTGATGGGGATGTATTATTGATTCTATATGCAAATTGGTCGCTAAACCGTAAGCTGCATAGGGATATCCAGTAGAACCGAAAGCAAACCAATCAGGAACAGGAAATACTTGCTCAATATCTTGTGTTTTTCCCAAATTCATGTGAGCAAAATAGTGTATTCCCACAGGAAGATTCACAACTTCATTTCCATCTTCTGGATGCTTGGGTTTACCTTTGACAAATAATTCTTCTGTTAGGTAATCTGCGCCAGCATACAAACTTATGACCCGATACAGTTCACAAACCAAATGCCGATTTTTCCCAGTCACTGGATCTAAACCCATATAATCAAAAGGTTCCGAGGCGATGGTAATACTAGCACGAACAGAGCCACTAGATTGCGCTACCAACCGATAGGCATGATTAAACAAAGATATTTGATAAAAAGGTGATTTGGGATGATATTCACCTGGTAATTGAATTTCACTAACTTGCAAACAACGCTTTTCTGGATCTTGACCTAACCATTCACCTTTTGCAGCCAAAAATGGGTCAAGAATTTCTTGATGATCAAGCTGTATACTGGTTGCTGAACCAGAAAACCAATTCCTACCATTATCTTCAGGTGCAGGAATTAAATTAAACCAAACAATTAAACGTTTGTTAACCAGTCTGACACCACGTTCACGACCTTCAGAACCATAAACTACTTCTATATACGGTTCACCAATTTGTTGAGGTATAGGTTTACCTTTATCAACTCTGATAAAACCAGCAGCTAAAATCCCATCTTCGGAACTGGGTGGAATTGGCTTTTGTAAGGAGAGAACTAAAGTATCGCGGTTAGGATCTTCAGGATCAATGCGGTCAATTTGGGCTGGTATAGGTGTATGTGAAAGATCGCGTAGGTCGCTTAATACCAGTTCTTCTGGTGGAATTTGAAACTTTTTGACAATATTTTGCCAAGGTATAGTAACATAACCATTACGCCAGTAATTTGAGGGATTGAAAATAGCTAATAAATTCAGGGATGACATCTGTCTGCCTTCCTTTATGCTTGTTATAGGGTTATTGAATCTATATTTAAAATTAAAGCAAAAATTTGAGGAAGTTGTGAGGAAATACAAAACCTTTCAAAATTTCTATTCTTGAACAAATTTATGTTAATTCTGAGTTTATTTTGGTGATTATTGGTTATATGATGAAAATATATTTACTCAACTTTAGATCAACTGTGAGGCTGTTATATGCCTGAAGTCAATTTCCAACAGCCCATTGATACCGCTGCCAAAATTCTAGAGGAATATGCAGCGGGAAAACGAGACTTTGAAAAAGCAGAATTAGGTAATGCAGATTTACAAGGTCTTGATTTAAAAGGCTCTAACCTCAGCTATGCTGATTTGAGTGAAGCTAATCTCAGCGGTGCTAATCTACGCGGCTGTGACCTCAGCTTTGCCGATTTGAGTCACGCTAACTTGTATAATGCAGATTTGCGGGGAGCAATGTTATTTTCTGCGGATTTACGTCAAGCTAACTTACAGGGAGTGCATTTAGAGAAAGCAGATTGCGATCGCACCACCCATTTTCCCGCAGACTTTGACCTAGTGCAAGCTGGTGTAAAGTTAAGTGAAGAAATTCAGTAGATAACTCAACATCAACCTCATCCTAACCACACCTCGTTATACTCAACACAGTTGGGACATGGACTTTTACGAAATTACGAAAAACCTAGATTTGTAGGGGTTTAGCAGTGCTAAACCCCTACCCACAGAATCAAATGATTAAGCGGTGTTGAGTATACCTCGTTCCCAGTCTCAGACTGGGAATGCGATCACAAAGGCTCTGCCTTTCCTAGGCTTTCAAAGTAGACGCGGTTTAGAAAGATAAAACCCTTATTTTACAAGGTTCTTCGGTGGCAGTAATTAAAAATAGTCACAATTACATTATTCTATCACTTGACACTTAGAATAGCAGATTATTCAAAATTTGTCAAATTTGCATTTTATAACCTAATTTTTATCCTGGGAATACTTTAGTTAAATCTAAGATTAATTCCCGGAAAAAGGGTATTTGTACAGACTCATTAAACAGTAAAATAAATTTATGAAGATAACCAAATTTATCTTAGACATAGGAGTAAAAAAGAATGTAGAGTCGAGAATCTCTAGCTAGGTCACATCTCTACAAGGGTTCTAGAAAACACATGATATAAAAGTCAGATTTCTGTAATATAATTGTAATTAATTTCGGTAAATTTTATTAACTACAGTTCCATCTTTAGCCAATACTTCAATTAGTAAAGGCATTTGTCCCATTGCATGAGTTGAACAACTTAAACAAGGGTCAAAAGCACGAATACCAGCCTCAACACGGTTTAACATCCCTTCTTTAATGTCATCACCTTGGATAAAATGACGGGCAATTTGAGCAACTGTACGATTCATAGCTAAGTTATTTTGACCAGTAGCAATAATTAAATTTACTTTTTGCATTAAACCATTTTCATCAACACGATAATGATGAAATAATGTTCCTCTTGGTGCTTCACTTACACCCACAGCTTCTAATTGATTAATACCAGCTTCAGCACGGAGATGAGTTGATAAAATATCAGGATCATCAAGTAAAATTTCTATGTGTTCAATACAAGCTAAAATTTCAATTAAACGGGCATAGTGATAGAAAAATGATGATTTAACAGTTCCAGTTCCATGACTACGAAACTCTTTTAATTCTTGATCAGCTAAAGGTGTACCAATGTGACTGCAAATATTCAATCTTGCTAAAGGCCCAACGCGATACATTCCACTATCTAAACGGCAATGATCCTGAGTATCGGGATAACCTAAAGGACGATAATAAGGGGATTTCAAATAAGAATCTGCTTGAACTGCTTCACCAATAAATTCATGATAGTTAGTGGGGTCAAGTTTATCAGCAACAATGTTACCAGCACTATCAACAAAACGGAGATGTCCATCGTAGGTTTCCCATAAACCTTCAGGAGTCACTAACCCCATAAATAAACTAGGAAAATTCCCAAAAGTTTGCGCTTCTTTTGCATATTTTTCCAGCAGCTTTTTAAATAAATCTATGGCATTAATAATAGTAGTGCGTGCTTCAGGAATGCGTTGTTGAATGTGGGTACGATTTTCTTCAGTTAAAGGATCTCTAACTCCACCGGGAACAGCCCAAGATGGATGGATTTTTTTTCCTCCTAATAATTCAATTATTTCTTGACCAAATTGACGTAAACGAATACCACCTCTAGCTAATTCTGGTTCAGCAGCAATTAAACCAAATACGTTACGTTGTGCGGGGTTGCTATCCATGCCTAATAACAGGTCTGGGGCGCTAAGGTGAAAGAAGCTGAGGGCATGGGATTGGACAATTTGACCTAAGTTCATCAATCGGCGAAGTTTGGTAGCTGTTTGTGGTATTGTGACAGAGAGAATGCGATCGCCTGTTTTTGCTGATGCTAACAAATGACTCACCGGACAGATACCACAAATCCGTGCGGTAATTCCAGGCATTTCCGCTAAAGGACGACCAACGCAAAATTTTTCAAAACCGCGAAATTCTGTCACATGAAACCGTGCATCATTGACTTGTCCATCATCATCTAAATAGATACTAATTTTCGCGTGTCCTTCAATGCGAGTAACCGGATCAATAATTATTTTTTTCATAAAAATAGGTAATTGGTAATTGGTAATTGGTGATTGGTGATTGGTAAATACAAATTACCAATTACTAACTAGGGCTTGCTGTTCGCGGAGCGTGCCGTTAGGCATATAAACTTAAAAACAATAACAGATAAGGGTTGGCTGGGTTTTTGATGCTCAAAAAGTGCAATGGTTTGGCATATAGAGTGACAAAATAGGTGCATTTTTCCTGGTCAGAACCGGAAAATTGAGGATGTTGAGATAGCTGAAACTGTTCCCTATTCCCTGTCCTCACCGACAACTTTTTCAGCAAACCCTAACTATGAATTACAACTCATAAATTCTTACTTCTGCTGCTTCTGGATACTCATCACAGTAATCTTCAAAAGCAGTTTTTAAAGGCTTCTCGGCTCGTTGGTGGGCAATTTCTGCTTGTATCTCTTCTACTACATCCCAAGCGGCTGCACATTCTGCGGAATTTATGCCTTTATCAGTACAGACAAGACGAGCTTTTTTAATTTCATCTTGTAATTCTTGTTCTAATATAATTGAACGGGGTTTTTCTAAACTGCTACTCCGCGCTAAGATATCAGTAAGTGAAATAATTCCTATTAGATCACCGCTAATTACAGGCGCACGACGGAGATGGTGATTAGCAAATAATCTGGCTACATATTCTAAACCTAATTCGGGATTTACAACAATGCAAGGTTTACTCATGATTTCATAAACACGGATTTTATTTGGATCTTTGCTATAGGCAATTACTTTATAAACAATATCGCTTTCTGTGATAATTCCATAAGCATCTTGTTCATGGCGACGATCTACAATTAATGCTCGCCAATCTCTAGCTTGCATTAATTTCACTGCTTCTGTTACTGTTGCTGAACTGCGAATCATCGCAACATCTTTGGTCATTACATCTGCTGCTGTTAACATATTTTACCTCTGAAGAATATGGATTAAATGAACCGCGTTCGCGAAGCGTCTCGAAGAGAAGGCGCGTTCGCGGTAGCGTTGCGAAGCAAAGAGCACGTTCGCGCAGCGTCTCCGACAGGAGAAGGAAGAAGGAAGAAGAAGATAAGAATAGAAGAGTAAGAAAAAAGGAAGTAGATATTATCCAAATTTAATCATTTCTCTTCCTTCCATTTGGGGTTGTTCTCCTTTCAATAATGGTTCTAAGGTGGCACGAATGCGGGGGGCTGAAGGTGGACAACCGGGTAAATAAATATCAACTGGTATGACTTGATGTACAGGTACGACTTTATCTAGTAAGGGTGGAATAATTCCTGGTGCGTGGGGAATTTGCTGGTTAATATCGGCTGATTGGATATAAGCAAGTTGGAGGACAGGTTCAGCACCACCCAAGGGATTACGTAAAGCGGTAACGTTTCCAGTAACAGCACAATCACCAAAGGAAATTACTGTTTTAGTGCGTTCTCTAATTTTGTAAATTAGTTCTAAATGCTCTTCATTTGCGATCGCACCTTCAACCAAGACTACATCTACACCTTCTGGATATTCTTTAATATCAGCTATGGGACTATAAACTACATCTACCTGCGCGGCTAAATCTATTAACCATTCATCTAAATCAAGAAAGGACATATGACAACCAGAACACCCACCTAACCATACTGTTGCTAATTTCAATCGAGTCATTTTTCTGTTCTCAAAATCTGATTTTTGGGTAAATTAATCACATTTTTTTCTCACGCAGAGGCACTCCAGAGGAATCAAGAGTATGAAGACATCTGTAGTTAACTACTCAGGACTCAAAACTGTACGCCATTCTTTAACTACTGATGGGGGGACTGAGATGTTGATGAAGTTTGAACCAGGTAGAGGTATTCCCAGTGTTAACTTTTCATTTGGCAATTCTGGCAAAATATGTGTCAAATCATATTGACCAATAGTTGGTGCTGGTGCTTCATCTAAAAACACATCAGCAGCATTCCAAACTTTATCTGTAGCTGAAGTAATTTTTAAAGGTTGGGGATGAATTAATTCAGCAGAACCAGGAAAACCAATTAACCGAAGATTTACATTAGATGCTTGACCAGGATATATTTGTTTAAATAAAACAACCTGCCAAACTTTTCCTGATTGATCATCTAATTTTACTTGTGAGCGATAAAGAACTTCTCCTGGTGCTTCTTCTAATTGAGTGACAGCAGCATTTGCTTTCTGGGATGTGAAGTTTCCTAAATCCAGGAATATAAATGTTGTCAAAATCCCCAAAAATAGCATCTGCCAAAATATTTTTCCAATCCAGTTTAACATCATATTCTTCTTTTGGTAATTGGTATTTACTTATAGATAATTCTTCGTGTTCTCCCATTTTCAACTCTTCTAAAAATTCCATTGTTTTTTCTCCCTAGCTGTAACTAAAAATTCGATTTTGCCACGATCATGTTTCATTTCCCCTACACTAGAACCTTTATCAAATAAAGCTCCTGTAGGACAGGCATTAACACATTTACCGCAAGAGGTACAAGTTTGAGAAGTTCCCCAAGGCTGATTTAAATCGGTAATAACGTGCGATTTGTAACCTCTTCCTGCCATATCCCAAGTATGTGCGCCTTCGATTTCATCACAAACACGGACGCATCTGGTACACAAGACGCAACGGTTATGATCAATTCCAAAAAGATGATGAGAAGTATCAACGGTACGGTTCGGGAATTGATATTCTAATCGGACGTGATCCATACCCATTTCTATGGCTAAATCTTGGAGTTCACAATTACCATTAGCAACACAAACCGAGCAAATGTGATTACCTTCAGCAAATAGCATTTCAATAATGGTACGACGGTATCTTTGTAAGCGATCGCTATTTGTAGTCACTTCCATCCCCTCAGAAACCTTTGTCACACAGGCTGGTTGAAGTTTATTACTCCCAGAAATTTCTACCAAACATAACCGACAAGCCCCCACATCCCCTACTCCTTCTAAATGACACAATGTAGGAATATGGATACCAGCCTCTTGCGCCGCTGTCAGTAAAGTTTCATCCTCACGGGCGCTGACTAATTCACCATTTATCGTTAGTGTTTTTACAGTCATAATAATTTGGTGATTGGTGATTGGTGATTGGTGATTGGTGATTGGTAGTTGGGGGAAAAAAATTCTTAAATTCGGTAAATCCGTGATAGTGATTGGTAATTGGTAGTTGGGGGAAAAAAATTCTTAAATCCTGTAAATCCTTAAATCCAGAAAATCCTGATTCAGACAATTTTCCTATTCCCTAATCAAAGCCAAATACTCATCATGGAAATAATGCAAAGTGCTAAAAACCGGATTTGGTGCAGACTGTCCTAAACCACATAAACTAGTTTGTTTCACCATGTCGCAAAGTTCCTCCAGCAATTCCAAATCAGACTGTGCAGCTTCCCCTTTGCTAATCTTCGTTAATAACTGATATAACTGCACAGTTCCTACCCGACAGGGAATGCACTTACCGCAAGATTCATCCATGCAAAATTCCATGAAAAAGCGGGCGACATCAACCATATTTGTAGTTTGATCCATGACAATCATCCCGCCGGAACCCATCATGGAACCTAACGCAGTCAAGGATTCGTAATCTACAGGTGTAGCAAATTCTGACGCAGGTATACATCCTCCGGAAGGACCACCAGTTTGTACTGCTTTAGCAATACCATGATCAGGAACACCTCCCCCCATTTCCTCGACAATTTGCTGTAAGGATGTCCCCATAGGTACTTCAATTAAACCCGTATTGCGGATTTTTCCAGCTAAAGCGAAAACCTTTGTGCCTTTACTTTTTGCAGTACCGATATTCGCAAACCAATCTGCACCTTTACAGATAATTGGCGCGATATTTGCCAAGGTTTCCACGTTGTTAATTAACGTTGGGTAGCCCCATAAACCCGACTCAGCAGGGTACGGTGGGCGGGGATGAGGGACACCGCGTTTACCTTCAATAGAAGCCATTAAAGCCGTTTCTTCACCGCATACATAAGCCCCCGCACCAATGCGAATATCAATTTTAAAATCAAAAGGTGATTCAAAGATTTGTGAACCGAGAAGTCCGAGACGTTGACTTTGGCGAATTGCAGTTTCGAGACGATGAATAGCAATAGGATATTCTGCCCTTACATAAATATAACCTTGGGTTGCACCAATAGCATAAGCTGCGATCGCCATTCCTTCTAAAACTCGATGAGGATCACTCTCCAAAACACTCCTATCCATGAATGCACCAGGATCACCTTCATCCGCATTACAAATTACAAATTTTCTTTCCCCCGCAGACTTAGCAACCGTCGCCCATTTTAAACCCGTCGGATAACCAGCACCACCTCTTCCCCGCAAACCGCTTTTAGTAATTGTTTCAACTACCTCACTGGGTTTCATTTCTCGCAGAACTTGGTAAAGCGCCTGATAACCCTCCGCAGCAATGTAAGATTGAATCCGTTCTGGATCAATTTTGCCACTGTTTTCCAACACAATCGGTAATTGATTTGTAAAAAACGGTTGAGTTAAATCACCCTGTTGTAAGTTGGTTTCTTCCCCATTTACGCCAGCAATAATTTGTGTTGCATCTTCTGGAGTAACTTTTTCATAAAGTTTTGACTCTGTATGTTTTTCTGGGAAATCCACTTGAACTAACGGCCCTTGACAGCACAGACGCATACAACCGACACCCGTAACTTGGACAGTATCTTCCAAACCCGCAGCTTTTACAGATGTATCAAGATTGTCTTTGACAGCTTGGGAATTAGAAGAGAGACAACCCGCCGCCGTACAACAACGAATCTGTACAGGTTTAGTTTGGGAAAGTTCTTTTTGAGTTATTTCTAATAATTCATTTAGTTCCATTTTCCAGCCATTCTCCCACTTTTTCGCAGACTGATTCCGGGCTTTGATGACCTAAAACCGCACCATCAAACACCACAGCAGGCGCAATTCCACAAGCCCCCAGACACCTAGCAGTCATTAGAGAAATTTGACCATTTGGGGTAGTTTCCCCTGCGTGAATTTGGGTAGACTTTTCCAAACTAGCTAAAATTGCCTGAGCGCCTTTTACATAACAAGCAGTACCCGTACATACCACACAGTTATGTACGCCTTTGGGTGCAAGGGAAAACAAATGATAGAAAGTTGCTACCCCATACACCCGACTAGGTGGTAATTTTAGGCTATGGGCAATGTAAAGTAATAAATCCAGTTCTAAATAACCAAACAGTTCCGAAGCCCGATGGAGAATTTCAATTAGTGCATCTTGTTGATATTGATGACGCTTGATAGTTGCATCTAGCATCTTCAAACGTTTATCTCCACTAGGATGACTAGAAGATGGCGGCGAAATAGAAGTTTTCATATTACCAAATTACCAATTACCAATTACCGCTTTAACTAACTGCGGTGGTATTTTCTATGATCATTTCTGCTGATTTGGCAGGAATGGGAAGATGGATAACATGGACTGAACAAGGAGCATGATGCAAAACATAGTTACTCACACTACCCATAAATAACTCCGTCAGTCCAGAATGACCACGCCGCCCCATTACTATTATGTCAGCGTTCCAAACTTTAGCCAAATCACAAATAATGCGTCCTGGACTACCAGGGTTTTGTGTGAATTCCGTAGTGATACCTAAGGTATTGGCTTGGGAAGAAAAAGACTGTAACATTTGCAAACCTTCAGTTTTAAAGGTTTCCCAGTTTTGCTGATGTAATTTAAAACTTTGCTCGTTCCAACCTGGATAGTAGTCAATATGAGGAGCAATCATAAAATCAGGACTACTACTTTCTTCTAGAGAGAGGACGTGTAAGAGCATTAATTTAGCTGATGTTAGCTTTGCTAATTCCAAGGCTTGCTCAAAGACATCTCTACCCATTTCTGAGCGATCTAATGCAACTAAAATTTTATTAAACATACAATACCTCTATTTTGACTTTGCTAATTACTCATAATTGCTGTTTGTGTTTTTTAGATTAAGACTTGGTTAAAATACTGTTATTTCATCCGGCTTTGTTCACATCGCTGCAAGAAGTCAGAAGAAAAGAACGCAAGTTTTATTAGCTTTTAGTTATTTTCGCCATAATGTCCTACTCTGTAACTTTCTCCTACAACTATGTTTATACGCAAACAATTTGAGGAACTTGTGAGGATGGGTAAAAACCCAGCAGATATTCCCATAACTGAGAAGTAAGCTACGTAATTCGTAATTAAATCAATACTTTGGACATTTGTAAACGCAGAGGAACACAGAGGTAAACGCAAAGGTACGCAGAGTTTTGCCAAAGTTAATTCGCTATGAATTAATGAAATGTTGTACTTAGCTACGCTTCCACAGATGGAATTTGCGCGAAAATAGCTGACTGTAAAACTTGCGGAAGCTTTTCCCAAACTACAACCCCTTTACGGTTCTTGATATACAGTTGCACAAATTCCAGTAAGGCGGCTGCGCTTTCTTCTGGAGTCAGATTGACAAAGAGATAGGTGGGTTTCTCTTCACTGGATACAGCTACAACACAGCCTTGACTGCACGCCCACAAACACCCAACAGGTTTAATTTCTATTTGTTCTGATATGAATTGTTGAACACATAAAGAGTTTAGTTTATCAAGTAAAATATCACCATCGAAAGGTGGATTTTCTGGTCGTTGTTCAGATGAACAGTGGCAGGATTTACAGACGAAGATAGTATGTTTGGGCATAGTTTTAGGGTGTGTTGACTAGGTATTTAAACAAATCATCAATAACTACATCAGTCGCCAGCATATTTGTTCCCGCCCATGCCATAAAATCAACATAATAAACGTGATTTTCTTGAACAGCTTTCAGGGTTTTCCAAAGTGGCTCTTGTTGTTTTTTTGCTAGAAATTCATTGCCTGTTTTTGAAAATGTCGTCACGAATAAAATATCGCCATCTGCTTTTTGTAGTTCCTCTAGAGAAATAGGAAATGCCCCATAGGTTGAATCGAGATTTTGTGCGGCTGGACGCTGTAAAAGTGCAGCACTGATAATAGAACCAGGAAATGAATTTTTGGAATCAATATATATCTCACCACGTCCAACAGTTACGAAGGATATTTTTTTGCCTTGATAGCGAGTTCCTAAAGCTTGTTTTAGCTGTTCTATTCGCTGATAGTAGCGTTTCCAAAGTGCTTCTTCTACATCTTGCTTCCCCAGTGATTCAGCCACAAAATTTAGATGTCTTTGCCAGCTTATGAAATCAATTTCACCTAATACTGTAGGGGCAATTTTAGATAATAAAGGATAAATTGGTTTAAACCAATCTACACCAATAATTAAATCTGGTTTAAGTAGTAATGTGGCTTCTAAATTTGGTTGTGAAAGTCCCAGTAGTTTTATTCCCTCCGTTTTACCATTAATGGATGAGAGAGAGTTTCCCTCTACATAAACTTCGTTAGTTGTGCCGATGGGTTTAACCCCAAGGGCTAGAACATTACCTAAAGTACATGATGATAAGGTGATAACACGCTGGGGGTGAATGGGAACACAGGTTTCCCCCATTGTGTGTTTAACCATGCGACATTCTACGGTTGGTTGTTTAGGTAAAGAGGATATATTTTGAAATGTATGATGATTGCAAGCTGTAAGCAGAGTAAATCCCAAGATGCCTAATATTAGCCAAGAGAAAAAATGTCGCATGATGATCTCGATGGTTATAACTGCCAGGAAACTGTGCCTTGCACTGTAAAAGGTTGTCCATAATAAACACGATTACCTAGCGAACTTTCAAAATAGTCTACGTCAAATAGATTTTTGAAGTTGAGTGCGGCTCTGAATCGATCTTGTTTGTAGAAAATAGAGGCATCAGTCCGAAGATAGCTAGGTACAGTATAAGTGTTATCAAAATTAGCGCGATCGCCTACAAAAAACAAGCCTATTCCTGCCCCTAACCCTTGTAAGTTACCTTTTTGAATTTCGTAGCTCGTCCACAAGTTGAAAGAATGATTGGCACTATTTGACAATCGGTTTCCAACTATCAAAGTATTATCTTTCGTAATGCGGGCATCGATATAAGCATAGCCAGCAAAAATATTCCATCCTGGTAAAATTTCGCCCGCCAGATTCAGTTCAACCCCCTGGCTATTCTGCTCACCTACTTGGATAGAAAAGTTTGGTCTATTAGGATCTTCTGTCGTGACATTGGTACGAGTCAAATCAAATAAGGCTAGGGTTGCGGAAAGGCGATCATTCAAATCTGCTTTTACGCCAATCTCATACTGATTACCGCGTTCTGGCTCAAAGGAAGAGTCAACACCAAAAAAGTATGATCCGCCTGGTGGAGTAAATGAACTTGTGTAACTGGTATAGAGGGAGATCGCAGGGATGGGTTGATAGACAATACCAAAGCGAGGACTGAATGCACTATCTGTCCCACTGCTTTTTGTATTATTGAATAAATCTTCATATTTTCGATCAATCACGTCAAACCGCCCACCTAACAAAATCTTCAAGTTATCCATCAGTGTAACTTGGTCTTGTAGGTAAATTCCTAATGAGTTCGTCTCCTGTCGAAAACCCTCAGAAAAAATAATATTCGATCCTCGCGGGTTTCCATATACGGGATTAAAGATATCAATTGATGCCGCCTCGAAAGTAGGAGTGACTGGATTGTAGTTGTCAAAACGATTTAAATCAAATCCAAATAATAGCTGATGCTGAATTGAACCTGTGGAGAACTTACCGATTAGATTGGTCGTCATCGCATAATTTCTATTTTCAGAAGATCCTTCTGATGCTGAACGCCTCCAAGTTCGATTATCTGCTTCTAAACCATTAGAATCGGTGCGGCGTTGAAAGAGATCGCGAAATACAAACCTAAATGAATTGTTTAATGACCAATTTTCATCAAACTTATGGTCTAGTCGGTATCCAAGCCTGATAATTGTTTGTTCAGCACTATCAGAAGGTTCAAAAAGGTTGAGATTACGAGAAACTTTCCCGTTTGGGTTAGGTAAAATACTACCAATCACAGGTACACCAGAGGCATATCTATCTTTTGTTGTGATATATTCTGCCTCTAATGTCAGGTTAGTTTTCTTGCTAAGTGCCACACTGATTACAGGCGATATATTTAAGCTTTCACCATCAAAAAAATCGACAAAACTACCTGAATTTCTATAGGCTAAGTTGAGACGATATAAGACTGTCTTCGAGTCATTTAGCGGCCCCGATAAATCAACCGCACCTCGATAAAAACTATAGCTGCCAATAGTTGTCTCAACAGCATAAAAAGGGTCGCGCAAAGGACGTTTAGATACGAGGTTGATGCTTCCCCCTGGATTACCCAAACCAAATAGAACTGATGCCGGGCCTTTGAGAACTTCGACTCGCTCAATACTGGAAAGTTCACTTACCTGTCCAGCCAATGTGTCAATCAGTCCATCTCTCAGAAGATTCGTCTCTGTTGCATCAAATCCGCGAATGTTATAGAAAGTAAATGGCCCAAAGTTAAAACTCTGATTGACACCCGCAACATTTCTGAGTGCATCATCTAAACGAGTTACCTGTTGGTCACGCAACACTTCTTGTGGTACTACCTGAATTGATTGGGGAATGTCACGCAAAGGTGTATCAGTTTTTGTCCCAGTCGTAGTATTTGGTACAAAATATCCATTTTGTTCGCCTGTTACCACCAACTCAATCGGCTCATCCTGCTGTGCTGTTGGTGCTTCTGGTGGTGTCTCACTCATCGGTTGTTCTGTTTCCGGTGGCTGTGGTGTTGTTGCTATCTCAGTTGCTGCCACACCGAAAATTAAACCCTCATCACTATCAAATAGCTCTACTTTGGGAGAACTGGCTGCACCTGTGACTGTTAACCGGATAGTATTAGCATCGAGATTAGTTACAGTGACTACAGTGATTCCACTAGCAGGATTTTCTTGACGGAACTCACTAGCAGATGGCAAATTTAACTGAGTATTGGGAATATCTGCAATAAAATTATTTCCCTCACTCTTACTTACAGGCTGCAACTTATCTGAACCTGTAGCCTCTAAAATTACTTCTAGTTCCCTGTCTGTTTGCCTTAACTTTACACCCGTTACCTGAATTATTCCTTGAGAAAGCCACTGTTTAACCGTAGTAGCTGGACGTTCAACTTCGTTGAGATTTTTAGCCGCAGTTGTTACAGGATATATATTTGCATCAGAATTAGTACGGTTTAAATTAGTTTCCGCTACAGATGGTAAGGCAAACAATCCCCAGAAGGAACTAAGCATCAACACCTTTAACCTGCAATAATTTGACACCACTGCTCACACCATTAATAATAATTAGTTTCAACAAGATACCGTTAAACTGGGTGTAACAGAAGACTAATCCGATAGGTAGACGGAATTTTTTCGATAGCTAAACGGAATTTTTTCGCAATTTTTGGTATTCCTTGGGGTTCATGCCAAACTGTTTGCGGAATGCAGCTGCAAAGGGACTGCGACTGGTGTAACCCATTGCATGAGCAATTTCCGTGATTTTCATGTCTCCAGTTTCTAGGAGTTGTCGTGCTTGTTCAAGTTTGTAGTTACGCAGATAACCAAATACTGTTGTACCAAAACAACAACGAAAACCCAGTTTTAGGGTGCATTCATTTAAACCAACTTGTCGCGCTAGTTCGTTTAAAGACAGTGGATTATCCAAGCGTTGCAGGATAATTTCCCTGGCGTGGTGAATTCTATCTACTACATCTGGTTTTAGAGGCTGGAGATAGTTTTTCCCTTCATGAATTTCCATTTCTTGGGCTATGAGTATTCCCATCAATTCCCATACTTTACCCTCCAGATACATCCGTTTGGCAATTCCTCGATAGGGACAATGCAAAATTTGCTGTGCAATTCTCTGCATGGGTAGAGTAGCTGTGCCACAGCGATGGTACATTAACTCATGAGTTGGTCGGATTAAGTGCTCCAACTGTTGTGGTAATTGTCCTTCACTATCTCCAGCAAAGGAACGCAGCAACTCAGGCTCTACTATGAATGTAATCTCTAGGAATGGTTGTTCGCAATAACATTGGGATTTCATTTTAGGCGTAAGACCACTGCCGTGAAAAATATACTTTCTGTTACCTATGGATGTGTATTCATCTTCGTGTTCCCCAGAAAAATGGAAGTGGTAATTTAGTGAACTTTCTAGTTCTGGGCTGTCAAAAATTATGCGATCGCTCAAACACAAATCCCCAATCGCCAATAGCAAACCTTGACGCAGGTGGATTTCTCGCCAATGCCCCTGTCCAAATGGCTTTGGGTAATAATATGTTATGTCTAAGCGATCATCAGGGTCTGAATATTGACAATTGTTAACTGTTTTCTGAAAAAGTAGCTCTTCAAAAGCTTGGTCAGAGACGGAGATTGGCATAGTTAATATTACTGAAATAACAGTAAAATTTATCTTGTTATTGAGTTGTCATGAAAATTAAGCAAAACAAAACTGACACATATTATGCCAAGCAAATAATAATTATTTGCAATAAGTATACAGGATTTGCCCCCTACTCTCAACAAGTTCTAGCTGTTATCGGTCGCATTCAATACAATCGAGGGCGGGGAAACCCCGCCCCTACTTGAGTCCTGACTGTACTCGCCATAAACTTGCATAAATACCATTTTTCTCTAATAATTCCTCATGGGTTCCCGTTTCCACCAATTGTCCGTATTCCATGACATATATGCAGTCAGCATTGCGGATAGTGGAAAGACGATGAGCGATCGCAATAGTTGTTCGATTCACGGTAATCTTTTCTAGAGAGCGTTGGATTGCGGCTTCAGTTTCATTATCCACCGCAGATGTCGCCTCATCCAAAATCAAAATTGGGGGATTTTTGACAACTGCTCTGGCTATAGCAATACGTTGGCGTTGTCCCCCAGATAACTTTTGTCCTCGTTCCCCAACTATTGTTTCATAACCTTGGGGAAGTCGCATAATAAAATCTTCTGCTTCAGCTACTTTTGCTGCATTAATTATCGCTTCATCAGGAGCATCAAAAGTTCCATAGGCGATATTTTCTGCTACCGTACCATGAAATAAAAATACATCTTGACTAACTAAGCCAATACTGCGACGCAAATCAGATAAATTCAACTTTTGAATATCAATGCCATCAATGGTAATTGAGCCATGTGAAACATCATAAAACCGCAACAATAGTTTTACTAAAGTGCTTTTACCAGAACCTGTAGAACCAACAACCGCAATAGTTTTTCCAGCAGGAATATGTAAAGATAAATCCTTAATTATGGTTCCACTATTTCCATAGGCAAAAGTAATATTTTTAAACTCAACTTCTCCCTGGACTTGCTCAACAATTAAAGGTACATCCCCCGTAGTAATTTGGATGGGAGTATCTAACAAATCCATCACTCGTTTTGTGGAAGCCATCGCCCGTTGATATCGGTCAAAAGTTTCTCCTAAAAATACCAACGGCCATAACAATCTTTGGACTAAAACCAGTAAAACACTGTAATTACCGATAGATATTTTACCGGAATAAGCTGCCATACCTCCCAAAAATAATAAAGCCGTAAACCCTACTAAAACCAACATTCTAATTACAGGAACAAAAGCCGCAGAAAGTTTAATTGCTTTGGCGTTACTTTTTTTATAAGCATCACTCTCTGTTGCTAATCTGGCACTTTCATAAGTTTCCGCAGTGAAACTTTTAATTGTGGTAATACCACTAATATTATTAGCCAAACGAGAATTTAAAAAACTGACCTTCTCTCTAACATCAGCATAACGAGGTTCGAGTCGTTTTTGATATATTAAAGAACCCCAGAGAATAAAAGGCATTGGCAGCATTGCTGCTAAGGTGATGTTGAGAGGTAAAATGAAGAATGCACCACCAATTAAGATTATAAATGAGGTGGTAACTTGGATAATTTCATTTGCTCCCCCATTTAAAAAGTCTTCGAGTTGGTTGATGTCATCACCGAGAATAGACATCAACCCGCCTGTACTACTGTCTTCAAAATAAGCTGATTCTAATTCTTGTAAATGATCGTAGGCATCTAAGCGTAAATTATGTTGAATATTTTGGGCTAAGTTTCGCCAAAGTCTATTATAGGCATACTCAGAAAGTGATTCAAATATCCAAACAATCACAGTAATTAGTGAAAGTAGAGCAAATTGCCATACTACTTCTGTAATTCCCAATTTGCCAATCAAAGAATCTTGCTTTTGGACTAATATATCTACAGCAATACCGATTAACCAAGGTGGTGCTAAATCTAAAATTGTATTGATAATAGAATAGGTTGTAGCTTGATAAATTTGCGGGCGATATTTTTCTCCGTAGTTGAGTAATCGTTGGAGTGGTGAGTGTTTATTTGATAAAGGATGGGATTTTGATGTCATTGTAGAAATTGGGGTTCAGTAATTTAGGTTTTCTAGTTAGTCATTGCAATCGTAGTTGACCAAAATATATAAAGCATACTATTATTTGACATATCAATTCTATCCAAAAACGGCAAATTTATATCCCAAAAGGGCAATTTATAGTTAATTGTGGCAACACATATATGTAAAAGTTGAGAAGCTACACCATGAGATTTTGAATGATGTGCGGGATAACTACCATGACTGCACGCCCATAAGCATCCCACTGGTTGAATTTCTGAGCCTAAAAACAGATTAGCTAGAGGTGCGAATCGATCATTGAGATAGAGATAGTGAAGGCGATCGCCCCACGGCTCAGGTAAGATAGTAGATATAGAAGCGATCGCAGTCAAGATTTGCGAAACCATTGAGCCTAAAAGCGAGGAAAATGCCCGTTGATTTTTACCGTATGGGGAATGCAGCTTCTCCCAGGTTGGATAATGTCCGAAATGAGATATGGGTTGCTGCCAACTCAGGGGGTATTTGGGCGAAAAAGGGGGATTTTCTAGTCGTTTTTCAGAGTAACGGTGGCAGGATGTGCAAAGGAGTAATCTATGTTTGGGCATTGGTTTAGTGGTAATTGAATAGCAATATCAAGGAAAATACTGTGTTTAGACGTGATTTTAGGGGTTATTCACTAGATATTTAAATAAGTCATCAATGACGGTATTGGCAGCCAGTAGATTTCTTGATGATTCCCAGTTAGTAGATTCAACAAAATAAATATGATTTTGTTGAACTGCTTTCAGCTTTTTCCACAGCGACTTTTTCTTGAGAATACTTAAGTTGTGTTTACCATCATGGTCTGCAATAAACATCACATCGCCATCAGCCATTTCTAAAGTTTCTTCAGAGAGACTAAAAGACCCATTTGAGGGAATTTTTTGTGATTCTGGACGATTTAATCCAACATCACTCAATATAGAACCAATAAATGAATTTTCTCCCACACTGTAAATCGTACCAGCATTAAATACGATGACAGAAATTGTTTTATTCTTATAGCGATTGCCTATTGCGATTTTTAGTTTTTCAATGCGCTGATTGTAATGTTGCCAAAGTTGCTGACCAATATCTTCTCTGCCTAATACTTTCGCTATAAAATTAAAATACTCTTTCCAATTATCTGGATGGTTTATATTAACTACCCAGTCGTATAAAGTTGTCGGTGCAATATAAGATAGTTGAGAATAGGTTGACTGCTGGTTATGTTTCCAGCCAATAATAACATCAGGCTTAAGTAAGGCAATACTTTCTAAGTTAGGCTCTCCCCAAGTACCTAAAAACTTGATTCCCTCAATTTTGTCTTGAAGATAAGGCGGCCACTGATTAATTGCTTCAGTAGCACTTCCAGTAGGTTGAATGCCAAGCGCGATCGCATTGCCCAAGGCAGCAGGGTTTAAAGTTACAATCCGTTTTGGATGATTAGGAACGCAAATTTCTCCCATTGCATGTTGTATAATTCGGCAGTTTTTCGTTGTTTGCCTTTTCTCTAGCTGCGGTATGTTGTTGTTACAGGCTGCGATCGCTAAAACAGTAACTATGGTCAGAAAAAATGGTAAAAATTTGTAATTCCTCGAAAGCTGTCGGGGTTGCCACCAGATATGCAAGCTAGAAAAAACAGTCTTGACAACCCAAAAAAACTTAGAAAAAGTCAAAACACAAACTCCTTTAATAAGAACTATAGCATGGTGCTTCAATACAAAGATATTTCCACTAATTTAAGGTATTATCTAACTGATATATCCTATATTTTAGATAATTTTAAATCCAGAAACTACATAAAAATTAGACAATTAAAGATGAGGAATTATTTTGTTTTTTGAGGTGTTTTGATGAGGTACTTAAATAAGTCATCAATAACGACATCAGCAGCTAGTAAGTTTGAGCCAATCCAGGCTAAACCATCTACAAGATATACATTTCCCTGTTGAACTGCTTTCAGCTGTTTTACTAGTGGTTTTTGGAGAATTTCCTCCAAGAATTTCCTGTCGTCATCTTTAAAACTCAAAACAAAGATAATATCACCATCTAACATTGTCACTTCTTCTTCTGAGACAACATTAAGATAGCCACTTGATGTATTCACATCTTGCACCTTTGGGCGTTTGAGTCCGAGATCGTTGAGAATAGATCCAGCAAATGAATTTTTTGCTTGGATACTGAACCCCCATTGACTAGAAGCAGAAATAACTGATATTTCTTGATTTTGATAGCGATTCTCCTTCCCTTCGGGACGCTGCGCGAACGGAGAGGCTGCGCCAACGCCAAGCACTTGTTTTAGTTCATTAATTTTTTGATAATAGTGCTTCCAGGCTTGCTGTGCTTCTTTTTCTTTCCCTAGTGCCTTAGTGACAAATTCAAAATGTTCTCGCCAAGCGGCTGGGCCATACCACGGGACGATTGCGGTAGGGCTAATTTTAGCTAGAATCGGATAAATTTGCTGCATATTTTGCCAAACTAGAATCAGGTCTGGTTTCAGCATCAATATTTTTTCTAAATTAGGTTGATAGTGATCACCTAATGATTCCATCTCCCCAACTTGATTTTGTAAGTATGCAGGAACAGGATTATTTAGCCCTACAGCACCACTCCCAATCGGTTTAATTCCTAGAGATAATACATTACCTAAAGTGCCATGAAAAATAGTAATAACACGCTCAGGATTTTTGGGAATACAAGTTTCTCCCATGCTATGCTTTACCACTCGGCACTCTGTGCTTGGCTGTTGAAAGTTTGAGTTTTTCATTTGCAGAGAAATACTGCTACAAACTGAAACAGAGATAAATATAAAAATTCCTAATAAACATAGGAAAATTAAATGCACAGAGGTGAGACGGCGTAGAAACCTCTTCATAAAAATCCTGATTTTTCAAAACGTCCAAGAAATAGTTCCCTGCACTGTAAATGGCGCACCAATGTGAACTCTGTTCCGATTAAAAGCGCTTTCAAAGTATTCCACATCGAAGAGGTTTTTAATATTAATCGCAGCCCGGAATCGGTCTTGTTTATAGAAGATACTAGCATCGATAGTTAAATAACTAGGAATTTCAAATGTATTGGCGTTATCACCAGCGCGATCGCCTACATAGAAAAGTCCCAACCCCACCCCCAAACCTTGCAAGTCCCCTTTTTGAATCTGATATGTTGTCCACAAGCTAGCTCCATGAGGAGAAGTTCGTGATAAGCGTTTGCCAACTTCATCAGGAATATTACTCTCAGTGGTACGAGCGTCATTGTAAGCATAACTGGCAAAGACGTTCCATCCCGGTAAAATCTCACCTGCAAAGCTAAGTTCAATACCCCGGCTGCGCTGTTCTGCCGTTTGAACGGAGAATCTGTCATCAACTGGATCTGGGGTTAGGACATTTGATCGAGTAATTTCATAAAATGCTAATGTTGTGGAAAGGCGATCGCTCAAATCTGCTTTTACCCCAACTTCATACTGAGTACCTCTGGTGGGATCAAATAAACTCTGATCACGAGTGCGCCCAATCGCTGGCTCAAACGCTCGACTGTAGTTTGCATACAGAGAGATGGGTGCAATAGGCTGATAGACAATGCCTAGACGGGGGCTAAATGCACTTAGTGATTGACTGGTTTCTGTATTGCCGATCAGGTTTTGGTTGGTTTCAGTGAATGTATCAAATCGACCACTAATCAGGAACTTTAAATTCTCTGCAAAGGTAATTTGATCCTGTAACACAATACCAAAGCTATCTAACGCCCTACGGCTTCTGTCTTCAAATGTAACCTCAGTGCCGATGGGTTGACCAAAAATTGGATTAAATAAATCAATGGATGCAGCATCTCTTTCTTGAGAACTGCTGGTGTTTTCGTATCTCCCGACATCAACACCTATGAGTAACTGATGCTGAATCGAACCCGTTGAAAACTTGCCAATGATATTCGTTACCATCTTGTAATCATGTTCTTGGCCATCATCCGCAAAATAATATCTTGTTTGTGTGCGATTATCTGACTCAAGCCCTAGTGGGAAATAGCCAGTAGACACATCATTAATACTTTCGTATCGAAAAGTATTGCTGACTGACCAATTTTCACTAAATTTATGGTCTAATGTATAGCCAATTCTACCCTGTACTAGATTCGTAGAGCCTTCATTGGTCATGCGATCCCGGGGAATTCTTCCATTGGGGTTAGGTAGTACCGTACCAACAGCAGGCAACCCAAAGTCAGCATTGAAGGAGATATCTTTATAAATTCCCCCAAAGCTCAAGTTTGTGTTCTCACCTAGTGCAGCGCTAACAACTGGAGCAATCACCAGGTTTCTAGTTCTGCCAAGTTCAGTAAAAAATTGTTGATCTCGATAGGAGGCATTCAGCCGATAGAGTACCTTCTTGTCATCATCGAGGGGGCCAGACAAGTCTATCTCACCGCGATAAAAGTTAAAACTTCCCACAGTAGCCTCAGCGAAGTAATAGGGATTGCGTAGAGGTTGCTTGGTGATAAAGTTGACCGTTCCACCTGGAGGTGAAGAACCAAATAAAACAGAACTTGGCCCCTGGAGAACTTCGATTCTTTCAATTCCCGTCAAGTCAGGCCCTACGTTAACACGCGCACCATTAAATCCTCCGGGAATGATACCATCTAGTGCAGGTGCGCTAAAAAATCCCCTAGTCTGTATCCGTACTGAGTCAAAGTTAGTAGGAGCTGCGTTACGGACACTAGGAGCATTGAGCAACGCACTACCAAGGTCAGCACGTTGATCCCGCAGCACTTGTTGGGGAATAATCTGAATAGATTGGGGAATGTCTCTTAAGGGTGTATCGGTTCTAGTTCCAGTTGTAGTATTTGGCACACGATAGCCATCTTGCTGTCCTGTCACTACCAATTCAATGGGTTCATCAGTCTCCGCCGATGCTTGCTCTTGGGGTGTTTCACTGGTTGGCTTCTCTTCCACTGGCGGAGTTTGTGATTGTTGCGTCACAGCCGCAGGTGTCACACCAAAAATCAGTCCTTCATCCCCATCAAACAACTCAACTATCGGCAGTCCTGTTTCCCCCGTCACTTTCACCTGGATAGTATTATTATCTTGATTAACTACCAAAACTTCCGCAATTCCGGCAAATGGTTTTTCTTGACGAAATGTATCACCATCCTTGTAACGCAATTGCGAATTGGGAATATCGATAATTAATTTATTGCCTTCATTCTTCTGAACAGGTTGGAGAGCATCACCTTTAGCAGTTTCTAAAATGACCTCAACACCTTTTTCAGTTTGGTTGATACTTACCCCTGTAATTTCTACTATTGCTTCTGCATCAGGGTTCTGAGTTAACAACAGTGCGGCATTAGTCTGGGGAAGTTCTACCTCACTCAACTGGGGCATAGTTGATACAGATTTGCTTTTATCTCCAATCTCAACCGAATTTCCCCCATCGGTTTCAGCCAGGACTGACTGTGTTATGAGTATGAAAACTGAGGCTGTAAACATCAGCCCGGAAAGCGATTTTATTAATCTCATCACCAAATCTCCCTCACACCAACATATTCATCAGACTTTTGACCCCTATCCTGTGACAGGTTAGGGTATTAGGTCACTCCATTTATGCCCACAAGCTGTTAGGAATATTTCTTAACTAACTTAGCAGTGTATGTATAATAGGGGATTCGGATTTCTAATTTGAACGCTAGAGGGATTTTTTTTGAACGCTAGAGGGATTTTTTTTGATCTTGAAAGTATTGTTTGGGATTCAAGCCAAATTTTTTGCGGAAAGCTAAAGCAAAGTAACTGCGACTATCAAAACCTACTCTAAATGCCACTTCTTCAACTTTCATTTCTCCTAATGCTAGAAGTTGTTTCGCTTTTTCCAGACGATAGTTGTGCAAATATTTGAACGCAGATGTCCCGAAAACTTGACGAAACCCACGCTTCAATTTAAATTCATTTATCCCTACTTGTTGTGCTAACTCTATCAGACTGGGTGGATTTTCTAGATTACCCAACAAAATTTCCTTGGCTTGGTAAATTCTCTCAACATCTCTCAAATTCTTGCCGGGAAAGTTATGATTAGATATCTCCTGCTCCTGAAATTGTTGGAAATAAAGCGTCATCAATTCCATTGCTTGACTTTCTAAATACATTCGCTTCATCAAGCTTTGATAGGGACACTTGAGGATATTACATAACACCTGCCACATTTGCTGTGTAATTTCCCCTTGCTGGTAGTAAGGCTGTACTTTACCATTCATTACTGCTTGACGCAGAAAAATTGGGATCTGTTCTAATTCTTCTTCGCCAAAACTTTGAAAGAATTGCTGTGGTTCGATTTTCAGATAAATTCGTGAAAACTTTTCTCCGGCTTTCCACCATTCAGTTTCTTTGATATCGCAGTTACATTCTGAATAATATCTGCCTACGATTTCGTCTGTCTTGTCAGTTAAACCGTGGCGTTCAATTCTCACTTTTCCTGAGAGAAAAAAACTCAAGCCAAATTCAGTATCATCTAAATTATCTCTAATCCATACCAGGTCATTAATAAACTCTTTTTCATGTATCTTAATAAATAATCCACTACGTAATTCTGTCCAGCATTCATAGGTATGACAGATATCTAAAATTTTCCCTTGATGGATAGTTTCAAAACCCTTTAATTGACAAGAAAGTTGACCATTTTGTTCACTTTCTGCCCATAGTTCTTCCCAGTCTGTATTTGTAATAAATTTTGTCATAGTTTAATGATAATTGCTATTATTTTCAAGCTAATATATGGTTGAAACAAACACGCTTTTTCCAGTTTCTCAAAAGGGAATACCTAATAATGGATGCAATTGCAAACTGAAAAAAGCCCTTCTCCTTTAGGAGACGCTACGCTACCGCGAACCCTGTAGGGGGTATGGGCATCTAAAAAACAGCGATACCTACGGTACACTACGTGAACGCTATAGTAGTATCTCAGCCTACTATAGCTTTAAATAAGAAGTATTCTCAATTATTGCACGAAATTTGCTGTAAAAAAAGCGACTTGTCGCAGTCGCTGGTGGTGGAGCTAAATCCCAGATTGTACGCGCCACAACCTAGTATAAATTCCATCAATTGCTAGTAAATCCTCGTGTTTACCCTGCTCAATAATTTGACCGTTATCCATCACATATATGCAATGACTGTGAGCGATTACCCACGGTACGAGTCCGATTTACAGTAATCTTATCTAACAACGTTGGATTAAAGTTAATCCACTCCCTGTTCCCTAATGTTGATCACATCCGATAAAGTAGTTAATAAATCTGTCGTTGTGTAAGGCTTAGACAGAAATTTGTTGGCACCAACAGCAATAGCCTTTTGCTCGTTAGCGGGTAAGCCACTGGTGGCAATAATCTTGACTTTAGAGTTGAGGGTTCTCAAGGTGCGGATGGCTGTTAATCCATCCATGTTAGGCATAAGCATATCTAGCAAGACGGTGCTAATTTCTTGGTGATGTTGGGCATAGAGAGCGATCGCTTCAATGCCATCGTTAGCCACAAGGGTTTTGTAGTTATAATCTTCTAGAGTTTCCTGAGTGATTTTTTGGACGACCGCTTCATCATCTACAATCAAAATCAACTCGCCGTTACCTCTAGATAACTCTGCTTCTATTATCACCTCGCTTACTGTTCCTTCTGCTATTGGCAAGAACACCTGAAATTTTGTCCCTTTACCTACCTGACTTGATACTTGCACAAAGCCGTTGTGATTCTTGATAATACCTAAAACCGTTGACAGCCCTAGTCCTGTACCTTGACCGACTTCTTTAGTAGTAAAAAACGGATCAAATATGCGCTCTATAAATTCTGGAGGAATTCCCGTTCCTGTATCGGAGACGGTAACAACAATATAGCCTTCTGCTTTCGCCTCAAGGTGCATTCGGGCATAGGTTTCGTCAATCATCCGGTTTTCAGCAGTGATGCTAAGAACCCCACCATTAGTCATAGCGTCACGGGCATTAACTGCCAAATTCATAAACACCTGATCTAGTTGGGTGGGATCTGCTTGCACCATCCACAAGGTATTTGTGGGAATTTCAGTCCGAATCTGAATGGATTTAGGAAATGTCTGTTTAATGACCTTGACTAATTCTTTGAGCAAATGTCCAGGTTGTAACAGTATACGTTTACCTTCTGTACCACGGGCAAAGGTGAGAATTTGTTTAACTAAGTCAGATCCACGCTTTGAGCTAGTTTCTAGAGTTTTGAACAGTTCTTGCGTCCGCGCATCAACATTTTTACATCTGAAAGGTAACAGTTGAGCAATCATCACAATAGGAGCAAAGACGTTGTTGAGGTCATGAGCAATACCACTGGCTAGAGTTCCTACACTCTCCAACCTTTGAGTGCGGTAAAATTGTTGCTCTAGTTGTTTTTTCTCGGTGATGTCGGTGTTGACTACTAAGATAGACTGGGGTTTTCTAGATTCATCCCGTACCAAAGTCCAACGACTAGCAACAATAATTTCTTTCCCCATTTTGGTGATTTGTACTAACTCACCTTGCCAATAACCTTGTTCGATAGTAGCCTGTAGACCTGCTTCGAGTTGCAATAATGATTCTCTATAGAATATTTCATAGGCGTTCTTACCTAAGCTTTCCTCTGCTGTCCAACCGTACAAGCGTTCAGCCCCTCGGTTCCAGAATAGGATACGTTTTTCTAAATCGTGGACAAAAATAGCATCAGTAGCAACATCAATTAGAGCCGCTTGTTCACGGATTTGCTGTTGTGCCTGTTTGTGTGCAGTGATGTCCATATTCACCCCAATCATCTGGAGTGGCTCACCAGTGGCATCGTCGTAGAATACTTTACCCTTGCATACTGACCAACCTACTGTACCATCTGGGTAAATAAACCGGAATTCAAGATCATGGGGTACTTGCTGGTCAACCGCTCGCAAAACTGATTGATGCAACCGTTCGCGGTCTTCAGGGTGGACAATGTTTACAAAATTTTCATAGCTGACATCAAATGTATCAGGAGTTAGACCAAATAAAGAAAACAGATTCTCAGACCAGAAAACCTGATTGGTTTTCAGATTCCAGTCCCAAGTTCCAGTGTTACCTGCCCAGAGTGCCAGTTGTAGCCGTTGCTCGCTTTCTCTCAGCGCTACTTCAGCCTGTTTGCGTTCACGTAGCGCGGCTTGCCGATCACTGACATCTCGCAGCATGGAGAGATGGCGATGTGGTATAAAATTAGCAACCGCCGCAAATTCAGTTTCTCTAACTGTGCCATCAGGACGATATAAGCTAAACTCACCAAACATTTGTCCTTGTTCGTAGAACTGTTGCCAAACTTGGGTAATATCAAATCCAGGTTTTGCAAAATCTGCGATTCTAGAACCTAAAAGTTCTTCCCTCGATACACCAAATAATTCACAGGTTGCCGGATTGACTTCTACATACCGTCCCTCATCATCTGTAATAGTGATCGCATCAAGAGCGTGATCAAAAAGGGCTTGCCACTGATGTTCACGCTGCTGGAGTGCTGTTGCAATCTGTTTACGTTCCTCAATTTCCTGTTGTAAACGGTTATTTGCTTGCACTAGTTCATCTGTACGTTCCACCACCCGCAACTCTAATTCTTGTTGAACTTGGCGTAGTGTTTCCTCCATCTGGCGGCGTTGTGTCACTTCCTGTCGTAACTGCTGGTTGCTTTGCTTGAGTTGAACTGTTTGCTCTTCAACTTTTGCTTGTAAGGCTTGGATAACTTTGACTATTTCTAGAGGATCAAGTACTTGTAGAAGATTGCTTTGTGTCACCAGTCCTTGCAGTTCGCCTTGTTCTCCAATTACGGCTAACCGCCGCACTCCTTGTTTTTGCATCAACTGGTGAACAGTCCACAAAGATTCAGTGGGACTAATGCTGACTACGGGGCTACTCATCACAGCTTGCGCTTGGGTTTGGACTATATTTAATCCCTGTAACTGAACTTTCAGAATATCTTTTTCGGTGATCATCCCCACTGGAATCAGCACGGTGTCTTGTTGGGCGACAATGATTATAGAACTAATCTGGCGATCGCTCATGATTTGGGATAATTCCAGCACAGACGTAGTTGGCAGAGCATGAATAACTTCTGTTACCATTACCTCTGTCACATATTGCAGTTTTAGCAGGTGAACTGGTTGGATAACTTGACGAATTCTATCTTGAGTAATCAACCCTACCAATTGCCCTTGCTTATCTACTACAGGCAAATGACGAATTTGATGCTGGCGCATGAAAGATAAAGCAGTCAGGGCATTTTGAGCCGGATCTAACGTCAGGCTAATTACTGGCTGCGTCATCACCTCAGAAATTTTTACCTTGGATAAATCTATTCCTGCCCCAGTCAGTAATACTATATCCCGTAGAGTTAATATACCTACTAAACTTGTTTCTTCAACTACTAAAACACAGCTACTGAAATCAGATAAAGATTCTCCTGCACCGCTACTTACCGGATTCATTAATGCAATTACATCAATGAGCAGGGTATCTGGTAATACAGTTAAAGGATAACATTCAAGTACCTGTTCTAATGTCAGCAAATCCACAGGATAAAGTGATTGCATTGTTTAGCTTTTTAGTTAAAGCAATAAAAAAGTTATTTTCAAATTCTGAACAGAATTAAGATCATCTCAAAAATCATGATTATTCAATCTAGCTAACAAAATTTAGCTTTCTGTCCAAATAAAGTTTTGATTTTTAATTGTTAACTTTAAATGTAATGAAATAATTTTGGCTCTTTAGTACCTGTTATGGCAAACATGAGCTTATTTACCCCAGAAGAAATAATCAGGACTGTCATTCTGTTTATAGAGCGTGGCGTATGATTCCTACGTCGTTACGCAAGCTATAGCCATGCAAAACGCAGTGTAGAGAAGAATCTCCGAGATATTGAACAAAGCGAAGCATGACAGGGTATTTTATTGCTTGGAATACTCTAATTAATTTTATATAAATTTACTGCATTACTAATTGTACAATTTTTTCTAAAATTTTTCTAAAACCAATAGACCTCTGGCATGAATCAAGAAAAGAGGGCAAATTCGTACCCGGATTTCTCGCCAAGCCGAAAAAAGGTCATAAACTGCAAGAGGTCTAATGTCGTCATACAAGTATTATGAACTACCTCTAACTGGCTTCTCTAGGAGATGCTCCGCGTAGCTTGCCGTTGCGTTAGCTTCCAGTAGGGTAGGGGTAGTGATCGCCTCCAGTACTGCGCTCGACAAGCTATCATAAATCAAATCGGATTGCTGTATATCCTGAAAAATTCTTGACCCCTGACTATTAATCATAATTTCTGTGGCGATTGAATTTTTTTCCTTTTTATCAACTATAAAAACCATTACTTCAGGAAAGCTTTTAAGATGAAGATTTTAGTTGTCGAGGATGACGAGTTAAATGCCTATGCACTCACCGCCGTTCTCACTGACCAAAATTACGCCGTTGAGGTAGCGACTGATGGTGATGCAGCTTGGGATTTAATCGAAACTTATGATTATGATTTAATCCTGTTAGATGTCATGTTACCCAAACTGGATGGGATTAGTCTCTGTCGGCAAATCCGGTCTAGTGGCAGGCAAGTACCAATTTTATTATTAACAGGGTGCGATCGCTCTCACGAAAAAGCCACAGGTTTAGATGCAGGTGCAGATGACTATGTAGTTAAACCTTTTGACCAAGAAGAGTTAGTAGCTCGTGTCCGGGCATTATTACGCCGGGGTAGTGTAACTTTAGCACCCATCTTAGAATGGGGTAACTTACAACTAGATCCTAGTAGCTGTGAAGTCACCTATGCCCAAAATCTCATCTCCCTCACCCCAAAAGAATACGCACTCTTAGAACTATTCTTGCGAAATCAGCGCCGGGTATTTAGCTGTGGGATGATTTTAGAGCATCTTTGGTCTTATGAAGACACACCTGGAGAAGAAGCAGTCCGCACCCATATCAAAGGACTGCGAATGAAGCTCAAATCAGCCAATGCACCCCACGATTTAATCGAAACAGTGTATGGCATTGGCTATCGTCTCAAACCCCAGAAAGAAGAGAACAAAGAAGCAAGTTCTCAATCACAACAGCAAACACTCACAGCCATTGCAAATATTTGGCAGCGATTTCGGGGACGGGTAGATGAGCAGCTCAGTGTATTAGAGCAAGCTGCACAGACTTTAACTCCAGAATTGCTTTCCCAAGCATCCCCAGAAGCTCACACCCTCGCAGGCTCATTAGGCACATTTGGTTTACCTCTGGGTTCAGAGTTAGCCAGAAAAATTGAAAAATTACTGAAATCAGGAAAAACATTCACCAAAACGGATATTAAGCATCTGCAAAATTGGGTGAAGTTACTACGTCAGGAAATCGAGAGCCATAACGAGAAAAATGTACCCCCACCATCAACTAATAATCAACTTCCCTGGTTATTAGTAATTGAGAATGATGCCAATTTAGCAGAGCAAATCAAAATTGAAGCGATTAATTGGGGGTTAAACGTCTCAATTGCCACCAACTTAAATGCAGCGAAAAGTCAATTTTACCGCCAACCTCCTAATGTAGTGTTACTAGATCCAAAAGTGGGAGCAAGCCAGGAAGATAGCGGCAAATTTTTGGCTGAAGTTTGCCAATATAAACCCCCAATTCCGGTGTTAGTGTTTACTGATCAGACTAATTTTAGCGATTCCTACGGAGCGCTTCGCTATCGCTTGCAAATAGCTCGTAATGGCAAACATACTTTTTTACAAAAGCCAATGCCACCCCAACAGATATTAGCCGCAGTCCAGCAAGCCCTCGAAAATTCTCCCCATGCAGAACCAAAAATCTTAGTCGTAGATGATGACCCGCAGATATTAGCACTATTACAAACCTTACTCACCCCTTGGGGTCTAAAAATCATCCCTCTGAGTAATCCCCGTCAATTCTGGCCAACCCTAGAAACACAAAAGCCAGATCTGCTAATTTTAGATGTAGAAATGCCCTACATCAACGGCATTGAACTCTGCCAAGTAGTTCGTAACGATCCCCAACATCATGAGTTACCAATCCTCTTTCTCACCGTCCACAACGATGCAGAAATTATCAATCAGATATTTAGCGCCGGTGCTGATGATTTTGTCAGCAAACCTATCATTGAACCGGAATTAGTTACCCGCATCATCAACCGTTTAGAAAGGGTGAGACTGTCACGACAAATGACACAAAACCATAACACCCAAATCGGCGATATTACCCAACAAAAACACACAGAAATAGAAATTCAGCGTATAAATCGCACCTTGCAAACATTAACTGCTTGTAATCAGGCACTAGTCCGCGCTAAAAACGAGTCTGACCTACTTCAACAAATTTGTCATACTATTGTCGAAGTTGGCGGTTATCGTCTGGCCTGGGTGGGTTTTGCCCTACAAGATATCGCCCAAAGCATCCTACCAGTAGCTCAAGCAGGTTATGACGCAGGATATTTGCAATCTCTTGACCTAACTTGGGCTGATGCAATCAGAGGACAAGGTCCTACAGCTACAGCAATTCGCACAGGTCAAACCTCTATCATCCAAAATATTCTCACAGATCCCAATTATCAGATTTGGCAGGGTCAAGCTAATGAACGGGGTTATGCTTCCTCAATTGCTCTACCTCTAATTGCTGATAATCAACAACCTTTTGGAGCTTTGAATATTTATGCCACATCTACAGAAGCTTTTGATACAGATGAAGTCAAACTACTCCAAGAACTAGCCGCTGACTTGGCTTATGGCATTGTGGCTTTGCGAAATCAGCAACAACGGCAATTAGCAGAATTAGCTCTCCACAAAATTCATGATGAACTAGAACTAAGAGTAGCAGAACGCACGGCTGAATTAATTACAGCCAATTACAAGTTGCAGTTAGAACTAGACGAGCGACAACGCACACAAGACGCTCTCATCATTTCCCAAACTCGATTTGAAGGCATTTTGAGTATTGCTGATGATGCAATTATTTCTATTGATGGTAATCAATGTATTACTTTATTTAACCAAGGTGCAGAAAAGATTTTTGGTTATTATGCCCAAGAAATTCTCGGAAAACGGCTGGATTTACTCTTACCCATGCGTTTTTCTGAGCAACATCGCCATCATGTCACTGATTTTGGTAAATCTCCTAGTCCGGCTCGGAGAATGGGAGAAAGACGCGAAATATTTGGTCGTCACAAAGATGGAACTGAATTTCCGGCTGAAGCATCTATTTCTAAATTAGATGTTGGCTCTGAATGTGTTTATACAGTTATCCTTCGTGACATAACTGAGCGCAAGCAAGTGGAACGGATGAAAGATGAATTTGTCTCTGTGGTCAGTCATGAACTCCGTACTCCCCTAACTTCAATTCACGGCTCCTTGGGAATGTTAGCGAGTGGTTTATTACCAACAGATTCAGAACAAGGTAAACGGTTACTGGAAATTGCTACCGATAGTACTGAACGCTTAGTGAGGTTGATTAATGACATTCTCGATATCGAGCGTATCGAATCGGGTAAGGTGAAAATGGAGCGGGAAAACTGCAATCTAGATGAATTAATTAGTTCAGCTTTGAATATTATGCAGCCTCTAGCTAATAAAGCTGGGGTAAATTTATCTATCTCTAGTTTATCTGTACAACTCTGGGCTGATCCAGATCGGATTGTCCAAACTTTGACTAATTTGTTGAGTAATGCCATTAAATTTTCTACTTCTAGTTCTACTGTTTGGCTAACAGCAAAACAACAAAAAACCGAAGTTCTGCTAATAGTTAAAGATACAGGAAGGGGAATACCATCTGATAAATTAGATAGTATTTTTGAGCGTTTTCAACAAGTTGATTCCTCCGATTCACGCAACCATGAAGGTACTGGTTTAGGTTTGGCAATTTCTAAGAGTATTGTCCAGCAACATGGTGGAAAAATTTGGGCAGAAAGTGTTTTAAATGAGGGCAGTACTTTTTACTTAACTCTGCCAATTTGGCAACTTCCCCAAACTGAATTAGAAAATTCTGCTTCTGAAGAAATGCTAATTAATAATCAATATTCTCCCTTGGTGTTAGTTTGTGATGACGATGTTGTGATTCGCACCGAATTAAAAACTTTGCTAGAGCAAGGAGGATATCTGGTAATGACAGTTGCCACAGGTGAAGAAGCAATTTCTACAGCAATTACTCAACATCCAGATGTTATTCTACTAGATTTGCTCCTGCCGGGAATGAATGGCTGGGAAACAATGGCAGTATTGAAAGCACGGGAAGATACTCAAAACATCCCCATTGTAATTTGTAGTGTTTACCAACCCAGTACAAATAATCAACCTAGTGCTAATTTTGTGGATTGGTTGAGTAAACCTGTAGAAGAAATCTCTCTGTTGCATTCTTTGAAAAAAGTAGTAGCTGAACCTGCAAGGAAAGTTAAGATTTTAATTGTTGAAGATGATAATGATCTTGTCGATTTGTTGGCAACTTTATTCGAGAGACATGATGATATTGAAACTTTTTTTGCTAAAACAGGTAAGGAAGCTATTCACCTCAGCCAAAAAGTTAATCCTGATTTACTGATTCTGGATTTAATTTTACCAGAAAGTGATGGGTTTACAGTCGTGGATTGGCTTAAACAGCATAATCAACTTTGTACTATTTCCGTAGTTGTTTACTCAGCTAAAGATTTGGATGATTCGGAACGCCATCGACTAAAATTGGGGCATACAGAATTTTTAACTAAAGGACGAGTTTCAACTCATGAAGTTGAACAAAGAGTGCTGTATTTACTGCAAAAAATTACTGGGGGAATTGGTAACAGGTAATTGGTAATAGGCATAAGGCATAAGGCAGGAGAAAGATAAATATTCCCCCTTATATCCCTCATCCTCACCGAAGAGGCAGAGGGGAAGGGGGCAGGGTGCAGGGGGAGCAAGCCCTTCCCCTCTGCGCGGAGCGTCTCGTAGAGAAGCCCCGCCCTTCCAGGGCGCTCTTACTGGGGCGGAGTACAAGCTCCGGTCTCAGTCTTCCCCCTTGCTCCCTGCTCCCTGCTCCCATGCCTCTTGTGACCATTTCCCTAATCCCCAGTCCCCAAAATGATATAAAATCTAAAGTTGATGAGGGGGATGGCAAGAATGACAACAAAGCGAATATTAGTCGTTGATAATGAGCAATACATTCAAGAAGTAGCGAAGATTTGCTTGGAAACTGTTGCCAATTGGGAAGTATTTACGGCTGGTTCTGGAAAAGAAGGAATAGTCAAGGCTGAAAATTATCAACCAGATGCTATTCTTTTGGATGTGATGATGCCAGATATGGATGGACTGGCTGCTTTTGAAAATTTACAGGCAAATCCAGCTACAAAAGAGATTCCAGTGATTTTGTTAACTGCTAAAATCCAAATTGCGGATCGTCGTCGTTATGCTCAATTGGGAATTAAAAGTGCGATCGCTAAACCATTCGATCCGCTATCATTAGCAGGACAAGTAGCAGCAGCTTTGGGCTGGACTTTAGAAAATTAGATGCAACGAGAGCATAGAATTAAGATATCAAGAATAATTAACCGCAGATAAACACAGATAAAGACGGATAATTTAGAAAACTCCACAAAAGAGATGATCCAATCTTGTGGGATGGGCATCCTGCCCGTCCTTGTATTATTAGCAGGCTTTTCGGCCTGAACCACAAGAAATTTTGGGATATTTTTTTATTTGGAAGTCTCTTAATTGATGTCATCATTTAGTGCAGCTTCACATAAAATTAGTCTGTTTAACGATCCCTTCTTTCATAACGACGACGGTAGAGTAATTCTAACTGTCCACCATATTCTTGAATCCAAGCAATCTGACGTATATATAATCCCCGAAATGTATTCGCAAAGAAAAGTGTAAAGATAGCCACGACTAATCCTGATGCTGTGGATACTAATGCTTCACTAATCCCCGCTGTCACACCCGCTGTTTTACTACCACCCACATCACCAATATTCAAAGAAGCAAAAGAAGTAATTAACCCCAAAACCGTACCCAGTAAGCCTAACAGGGGAGCAAGACCAATAATTGTATCAAAAATGTTTTGGAATCTTTTCAGTAAAGGAATCTCTCCCTGTGCTTCACTTTCTAAAGCCAAGCGGAATTCTTCTGGGGTTGGTTCTTCCAATTCTAAAGCAGCTAAAAAAATTCGTGCGATAGGTAAATCAACATTTTTCTGCAAATTATCTAAAGCACTAACTACATTACCTTGACGGTAAAAATTTAGCACTTCCCTGACTACCCGATTTTGACGACCACTCAGCTTTACCCAAAAGGTGATCCTTTCCATAATGAGTGCTACTGCTAATACGGAAAAAAACAGCAGTGGCAACATGACTACGCCACCGGCTTGAAATAGATTACTAATTTCCATTTACTATCTTGTAAATCCTGCACACAGCTAGATTAATGCATTTTAGCAATAGCATCTATACCATCACTCTTCAATTGTCCATCTTCCATGTAAATGATGCGATCTGCAATATCCAATATCCGATTATCGTGGGTGACAAGCAAAATAGTACAACCTTGTTCTTTAGCTAATTTTTGCATTAATTCCACCACATCGCGTCCAGATTGTTTATCTAAGGACGCTGTGGGTTCATCAGCTAGAACTATTTTAGGATGACTAACTAAAGCACGTGCGATCGCAACTCGTTGCTTTTGTCCCCCCGATAAACTCTCTGGATAGTAGTCAACACGATCACCTAAACCCACTTCTGCTAACATTGCTATAGCTTTGGCGTTAATATCTCCTTGCAGATAATCCTCATGCAACTCCAAAGACATCCGCACATTTTCTTTCGCTGTTAAAAACGTCATGAGGTTATGCGCTTGGAAAATATAACCAATCTGACGACGCAACTTAGTTAATTGTCCCTTACTCGCACCACTCATTTCCTCACCCAATATTTGTAAACTCCCCTCTTGCGCGGAACGCAAACCTCCCATAAGTGATAACAAAGTAGTTTTACCTGAACCAGAAGGCCCCGTCATAATCACAATTTCACCAGTCTTAATCTCTAAATTAATGTCAAATAACACTTGTTTTTTGAGCATCGCTTCACCAAAATAATGATTGAGTTTGGAAACAGTAATTACCGTTTCCGAAGCAATGTTGGATTTCGTCGAGACTTGTAACATAGATTTTTTATTGGTTTCAACTAATCAAGTATTCCCTTTTAACTCCCCTCCTCGCTTGCCTACCGTGTACACACAAGTCCAGTTAACATTAAATCGGCGGTTAGAAACCGCAACTACACAGGCAAAACTCCTTCGGATTCGCCAGTTCCCTACGGCGGGAGACCCGCCTACAGGACTGGTCTCACCACCTACGTGGGTTGAAAATAAGTAGTTTTTCTTTTCTTAAGTCCACGCAGGTGGACTTTGTTTGTGTAGCCGTGATTTATAATCGCCAGGGCTTGTTTTGGGTAATCAGATCACTTGTGTGTACACCGTAGGCTTGCGGGGAGGGGTTGGGGGTGGGGTTCTGGGAAAGCCTAAAAAACATCCGCAGGGTCAGCAGAACTTAGTTTTCGGATAGCGATTGCCCCCGAAATACTACACATAATCACAGTCAAAATAAAAACATTAATTGCCCGGTCTGCTTTCATAAAAATGGGCAACAAAGTGGCAGAATAAGTGACTTGGTACAGCCCAAAAGATAGAAAAAATGCTGGTAAAAAACCCAAACAAGCTAAAAGTAATGCTTCTTGTAGCAAGACAACCAAAAAATAGGTATCTGTATAACCCATTGCTTTGAGAGTGGCATATTCTGGTAAATGATCGGAAACATCAGAATAAAGAATTTGATAAACAATCACGATACCAACAATAAAACCTACTCCGACACCTATACCAAAAATAAAACCAATCCCTGTCCCATTAGCCCAATAACTTTTTTCTTTTTGAGCAAAATCTTCAGGTGTTCCGACTTGAACAAAGGGATTTTTTGGATCTGGATTTAATCCTATTCTTAGTTGTGCTTTGACTTTTTCAATATCAGCACCAGGTTTGAGAGTAATTAAACCCACTTCAATTTGATCTGCTTTCCGAGTAGGAAATAGTTCTAAAAAAGTCGAATCACTAGCAACAACATTACCATCAGCCGCAAAGGAAGCACCATTACTAAATAACCCTTTAACACTAACAGATTTACTACTTAGTTCTGTTTGAAAATTACCCGTTTTTTTAAAGATATCACCCACCGCACCATATTCAGGACGACTGGCTTGATCAAACATTACTTGATGTAGTGACTTGAGGTAATCTTTATTTTTTTGCACTTCAGGAAATATCAAACCTGGTTGTGTTGGATCTACGCCCCAAACTAAGATAGCCCTATCAATTCGTGTTTCTGGATTTCGCCACTGTCCAGTACCAATGTAAACAGAGTTAACTGATTTTACACCATCATAACTCAATGCTTGATAAAGTCTTTCTCTGGAAAAGCTTTTAACTGAAAATAGAGTTTCAAATTGAGGATTAATTAAAACTAAATCTGCTTGTAAATTGCGATGTGGTTGAATAGCTGCATCAAATAAAGCACTTTCAAAACCCATCTGAATAAACATCAGCATATCTGCAAAAGTAATCCCAGCGACTGCAATAGCCAGCCGTGTTTTTTCTTTCATTAACTGTCGCCAAGCTAGAGGCGTTTTGCGAAATAATTGAGATAGCATTGTGTAACCGCCTCTTAATAACTAAGTTTGTCACTTTGTTGTTCTATCTGCCGTTGTCGCATCAACAAAAATAAGGGCAGACCAAAGGAAACGCCAACCATAAGATTAAAAGCAATGTAAATCCATAGATTTTGCATTTTTAGCCGTGTTCCTTCCCCAAACACAAATACCCAAAATACGAGGGAAGAAACAATTACATCCATTCCAAAAAAGCTAGATATTCTGTTAACAAAAAGTTGTTCAAAAAACAGTTTTATATCAAGACTATGCTCTAATATAAAGGGAATAAACTGAGAATATGGAAGAACTAAGCCGAGAATAGCAAGCGATATGTATATAGATTGAATCATGATTAAATTCACCCCAAAGTAGTTTTTAGGTTACAATTCAAACCAGTTGATAACGAACATTCATTATATTTAACAG
Organism: Anabaena sp. WFMT; assembly: GCF_051781005.1. NCBI lineage: Bacteria > Bacillati > Cyanobacteriota > Cyanophyceae > Nostocales > Nostocaceae > Anabaena > Anabaena sp. WFMT. The sequence continues at coordinate 223,174 of NZ_JBPWOA010000026.1, forward strand.
CAAATCAACTTTACAATTCGATTGCTGTTTGTACTTGCAAGTTGGTTAAACCTGCAACTTTTTTACTGTCTTCAGGGGTAAGGCGAATTTTTACTTCAATTACTCGACTATCGAGGTTTTCACCGGGTTGATTGCTAAACACATTTTGGCGGTTGACTTGTAAGCCAATTTGTGAAACCGTTCCCCGCAGTTCACCTGTAAATGAGGAACTGGTAATTAAGGCTTTTTGCCCTAATTTGACTTTACTAATATCAGTTTGATAAACTTCTGCCACTGCCAGCATTTGGTCTGTTTGTGCGAAGTCTGCAATTCCAGTATTCTCTATTTTTTCGCCAGCACGGGTATGAATTTTGAGTATTTGTCCATCCATTGGGGCGCGGATATAAGCTGCTTCTAGGTCAGTTTGAGCGCGTTTGAGGGTAGCGATCGCACTTTCAACTTCTGTTTGTGCTAAATTCACATCTACCGGACGAACTTCGGCAATACTGTTCAGCGTGGCTTTGGCTTCGCTAATTTGTTTATTACTGGTGGCGTTAATTCGAGTTAATCCAACTTTGGCTTCTGCTAGTTGCTTGGTGGCGGTGGAATTGATGCGGTTGAGAATTGCTTTGGCTTCTCCTAATTGCTGTTTGGCAGTTTCCACATTTAAACGTTTGCTGTCAATCACAGAATTAGAAACAGCACCTTCAGAATATAACTGTTGGTAGCGTTGAGATTCGGCTTCAGCATTATTCAGTTCTGCGGCTAATTTATTAATAGTTGCTGCTTGAGCAATTCTATCACCTTGCCATTGAGCTTCTATGCGAGCAATATTTTCTTGTTGGGCATTTTTATCGCCTTCAGATTGGGCTTTTATTCGTTCAAGACTTGCTTGTTGTGCTTGAATATCTCCCGATTTTGCCCCAGCTTTGATTTGCTCAAGTTTGGCTTGGGAAACTCTAACTTGTTTCTCGCTTTGTTGGACAGCATTTTGCAGATAATCGCGTGAATTTAAAACTGCGATCACTTGTCTGGCTTTGACTCTATCACCTTCTTTAACTAAAACTTCCGCGATGCGATCGCCATCTAATGCTAAAGGTGCAGACAAGCTAATAACTTCTGTCTCTGGTTCTAGTCTGCCTAAAGCAGTCACTTTGATGGGACTAGGGGAAGCTGCTGCTAATTCCAATGTGGCATTTTTGCCAATTTTTCCAAAATTATAAATACCGTAAGTCGTCATCCCCGCTATAATAGCAGTAGTACCTATGAGTAAACCGATAAACCCTTTATTTGCAGGTTTGAATAACAGTTTTTGATTCATTTCTATTTACCAAAAGACTCCCCAGTCACCTATGATTTTTGCTGTAAATAAGCAGTTAACATTTTTTCTAACAAAGCACATTGTTCAGGAAAGTTAATTGTTTCATTACCCCATAATTTTTCTAGAATTACACCATTGACAAAGCTTAAAATAAAAGATGCCAATACTACATCTTGAATGCCTAATAAGTCACAGGCTACTTGTTGACATCGTTGGTTAGCGTGTTTGAAAACCGTGCTATTACTCAGCATGGATTTTGAGTCTTGATGTTGACAAAAATTAACCCATACATAAGTCCATTTAATTAGGTATTCTTCATTTTTGACAAGATAATTACCTAAGGCTGTCATCAATTCAGATAAGTTATTCTTTCCTCCCAATTCTGCTAAAGCTGTAATGACATCCTGTTGAGTAATTTCTTCCACCAGTTGCTCAAATAAAGCTTGTTTACTGGGAAAATAGTGATATAACGTACCCGTAGAAACATTTAAACTCTGAGCAATTTGCCGCATGGTAATAGCGCCATAACCTTTTTCGGCAAATAAATCAAAACACTTGCCGATTAATTCTTTACGGTACTGTTCGTGATCAACAATTTTCGGCATTACTCAGCTTATCTATATCGAACGGTCGTTATTTTTAATAAACCACATAGCATGAGACTTGTCAAGACTTGACCAATGATTTATCGAAGGCAGGAGTTAGGGGGCAGAAGGCAAGAGGGAAACTGACCGAAAAATTTTAGATTTTGAATTTTAGATTTTGGATTGGGAATTTTCAGTGACTTCAAATCAGGGTCGAATCCCATGCCTGATTTGCTCCTTCTGCATAGCTGCCTCCTGCCTCCTGCCTCCTTCAATGATGGTAGGCTGTTACGCACTTTGTGATAATTAGGGTATCAAATTTTGAAGATTGCTATAATGTCAACAGATTTTATGGATTTGTTGGAAAAATTCATATTTGTGAGTGTATCCAAATATAAAGACTAGAAATTTTCCCAATACTGCTACACTTTTGCAACAAAAGCATCAAAAAAAATATCTACCTTAGTAATAGTCCTCAATATCCCTTCTGTACAGAAAATGTCAAAACAAACACAAGACCAAGACAATCTTTTACCAAAAAGCCATCATGATACACCCTGGAAAAAGGCAGCGGCCTCTTTATCCTTGGTGCTGCTGGGATCAGGTATGACGTTAGCAGGTGGCTATCTAGCTGGAAACCAACAGCAGGTATCTGAAACTGCATCTCAACTAGCAGTAAGTCGAGTCAATGCGGCTTCCCCATTACCAGCAAATACAGATCCTAATTTTATTACTCAAGTTGTCGAAAAAGTAGGGCCTGCGGTAGTGCGAATTAACTCAGCCCGCACTGTTACAACCCAGTTACCCGATGAGTTGAATGACCCGTTTTTCCGCCGCTTTTTTGGTTCACAACTACCAATGCAAGGAAGAAATCGGGTAGAAAGAGGTACTGGCTCAGGTTTTATCCTCAGTGCAGACGGTCGAATTATTACTAATGCTCACGTAGTTGATGGTGCTGATACAGTGAGTGTCACTCTCAAGGATGGGCGTACCTTTGACGGTAAAGTAATTGGGAAAGATGAATTAACTGATGTTGCAGTTGTGAAAATTCAGGCGAATAATTTGCCAACAGTGACTATAGGTAATTCTGATCAACTACAACCGGGACAATGGGCGATCGCAATTGGTAATCCTCTAGGGTTAGATAATACCGTAACTACAGGCATTATCAGCGGCACTGGACGCTCTAGCAATCAAGTTGGCGTTCCCGATAAGCGAGTAGAATTTATTCAAACCGACGCAGCAATTAACCCCGGTAACTCTGGTGGCCCTTTGCTAAATGCTCGCGGGGAAGTCATTGGTATGAATACAGCTATCATTCAAGGAGCGCAGGGTTTAGGATTTTCCATTCCTATTAACACAGCACAACGCATTTCTAATCAACTTATAACAACAGGTAAAGCCCAACATCCTTATTTAGGAATTCAAATGGTGGGTTTAACACCTGAGTTGAAGCAACGTCTCAACTCAGATCCCAATAGTGGTTTAAATGTGAAAGAAGATAAAGGTGTGTTGATAGTCAAAGTTATGGTGAATTCACCTGCGGACAAAGCCGGAATACGTGCTGGTGATGTCATTCAAAAACTCAATGGCCAATTAGTTACAGATGCAGCTAGTGTGCAGAAAGCTGTTGAAAAAGCCCAAATTGGCGGAAATTTACGTTTAGATCTGCGTCGAAATAACCAGAATCTCAACATAGGTGTTAGTCCTGGGACTTTTCCTACACGCGTTCAGTAATATTTTAAAATTAGGGACGGAATAATTTTGTCCCTAATTTAAAGTTGTGTCAGGAATGTAGAATTTACTTAGGGCTTGCTGAATAAATCTAAATCCTCATCAACAACTTTTTCAGCAAACCCTATTTATCTAAATATTTATGCGTGGTTACTTAACTGAGATAGTAGGAAATACTACAAGCAAATATTGCTAAAAGCACAGGAATTACAGTACTAAATTCTAGCTTGCCATTCTTAATAATTTTTAAACACGATAGAGGAATCATTAAAGGCCAGAAGATAGTAGTTGTTAAACACATAATAAATGATAAAAATTTATCTTCTGGAGTAGATGCCGGATGACGCAGGGAAAAACTTAACCAATTGGTAAAAAAATAGCAAGTCATTAACAGATAACTAATCACTAAAGTCAATTGGATCTGATTCACGTTTTGCACTCCTTAGATTTTGCGAGATCCAGTAACAATGTCTGTATTCAGGTTATTAATATAGTTTGTGCAGTGAAGATGCATAAGTTTGCAAAGAGACTTTCATATTTAATAACTTTGAAGCTAACTATACATTCCTCCCTAAAGTCAATATTAATCGAATTCTAAAAACACCTTAATCAGTACTATCACTGAATTTCAAACTTCCATAATTAGGATAGTAATTATACATGGAAATGTTAACTAGCTATTCCTAACCTGGTATAGCACACATCTAAAATAAGGCGCAAATAAAATGCAGCATTTGCTACTTTATAAGTTGATGTCAGTAGTTGTGCAAAATAAATTCTCTAGCTAGGGTAACTCTTAACGGGGAACAGGCAATAAAGAATATGGCGATATTGATCCCATTGCGACTGAATCCGACAATAAAATTTTTCTTTTTCTAAAGCTAGTTGGGTTTCATATTCAACTATTAAAATATCCATTTTGATGAAGTTTGAGCAAAATATGGAGACTAATTTCCTGGCTGTGATTTACCTCAATAAGTCCTGTTACCTCAGCAGATGTTTGAGTATTTAAATTTGAGAAGTGGACGAAGTGCGATAACTATAGCCAACCTGAGAATCCTTTTGAATATGTTGTTTAATACTGTCGAAGTCTATGAAGTAATCAGCCACATCAATCAGGCTATCACTAGTCATTGTTTGCAGACCAATCACTTCTACCCTAGATCCCAAGCTGCTGACAGCACTGACAGCATAGGCTAAATCACCATCACCACTGACTAAGACAGCCGTATCGTAGTAGGGTGCTAGAGTAATCATATCAACGGCAATTTCTACATTGAGATTGGGTTTTTTGCAATTTTCGGCAACTGCAACTATTTCTTTAGCGACTACACGATATCCATTGCGACGCATCCATAGCAGAAACCCTTGTTGCTTTTCCTTGCTGGCATCGACTCCGGTATAAAAGAAAGCTCGTAACAATCGAGAACTCTGTGTTAAACGACATAGCAATTTAACGTAGTCGATTTCAATGCCTAGTTGCAAAGCTGCGTGAAATAGGTTTAAGCCATCAATAAAAATTGCCACTCGACCGCGACCCCGATCATCTTCATTGAAAACATCGGTAATTATCTCTTGTGGCTTGATTTCTCTACCTTTGACACCATTTTTTATTGTGGGTGGCCCTTGCCAATGTGGTTTTTCTTTAAGTTCTTTATATTCGTTTGTATTCTTGTTAAGATTAGAAAAACTCATAGATACCTCTAGATTTTAAATTTTGGATGTATTTGATAAATTACTAATACTAGTATAGTCTGTACCAAGTTAATAACCGTAGTCATAAAAGTAGTAGGAAATTGTATACAGACCTAGCTACAAATAAATTTAACTCATTGAGACTGAGCCATATCTTAAATTAAAGTGATGGATGAGAGTAGATACAGCAATAGTATTATAGTGCTGACTGATATTGTGGTTCAAACCCAGAGGTGAGCAGCCTTTCATTACCCCTATTTGCAGAGGGGAAAAAGAAAAGTTTGCTTGATCTGTCCTAGCTTAAATATTAAGAAATTGTGAATTTTTTAGGTGGAAGTTACTTGAGTATCTTCGCTATTTGGTATGTTAGCGGGAATTAAACCTTGTACAGTGAGAACTGAGCAATGAGCATGATGTAGTACATAATTGCTGACACTGCCCAAGAAAACTTCACTGATTCCAGTTCTTCCTCTACGACCGACAATAATCAGGTCTGCTGGCAAACTTAATGCTAATTCACAAATGATGCGACCTGGATCGCCTACAGTTTGGGTCAACTCAGTTTTGACACCTGCATTAACTGCTGTTTGAGTGAGCGATCGCATCCAGTCGAGTCTTTCTTGCTTGAGTTTATCCCATGCTTGCATATATTGATTGATGTTTTCAGTATACAAAGTGGGATAAATTGTTTCTGGTTGCAAAAATATAGGATTGAGGTAAGGATCTTCTAAGGGCGATAGCACATGAAGCAACATTAAGGCTGCATTGCTTGTTTTTGCCAAAAATAGGGCTTGCTCGAAAATATACTGACTTGTTTCGGAGTTGTCTAACGCAACTAAAATTTGGTGAAACATAGTTAATATTCCTTGAGGAGTAGGTAGCAATAAGCCAGCTTGAGGGTAAGTTTCGACAAGTCTTAAGTTTGGTTTTATTTTGCCCACCTACTTATATACAAACTATTTTAACCTTTTTTGACCGGATAGTTATTTCTGATCACCTGCATTTTGGATCTACCATAGAAATAGGAGAGGATGTTTGAAAACTCTACCGTTGTATCGAAATCCCTCCTAACTCCCTATACAAGGTGGAGAATAGCCTCATCGGTGAATTAAGCAATCAGGACTCACGCACTAAAACGGAAAACTGTCATTCTGAGCGCAGCGAAGAATCTCTCCAGAAGTTGAAACGCCTATTCTACCGTTCTCAACCTGGCTGAGTGCGTAAGCCCTAGCAATGTCTTAGTTTCTTCTTAATTGCAGATGAGGAGAAGTTGTTAGTCATCCAAAATCATTACGAGGTGGTGATAGTGATGGTGAAAAGATTTCATAACCGTACAGAAGCAGGACAAATTTTAGCGCAACATTTAACAGCCTATGCTCACCGAGAAGACCTGCTAGTATTGGGTTTGCCTCGTGGGGGTGTGCCTGTCGCCTTTGAAATAGCCAAAACCTTAAATGCACCCCTGGATGTTTGTATAGTCAGAAAACTCGGCGTACCTGGCCATAAAGAATTGGCAATGGGTGCGATCGCAATGCTCACCGTTAGCGAAGCCTCTCATAGAGAAGGTATCACTGATAGGGGTATAAAAGTACTAAATTATGATGTCATCAATACCTTGGGAATAGACAGAGAAGTGATTGAGATAGTTGCTGCTGAAGAATTGCAAGAATTACAGCGACGCGATCGCACTTATCGGGGTGATGCTCCAGCTTTAAACGTCAAAAATAAAACGGTGATTTTGATAGATGATGGTATTGCTACTGGCTCAACCATACGTGCTGCGATCGCAATCCTCAAACAACAACAGCCGACAAAAATTGTTGTCGCAGTTCCAGTTGCACCAACAAGCACTTACCAAGAGTTGCAGTTAGAAGTAGACGAAATAGTGTGTTTGCAAATCCTAGAACAAATGTCTGCTATTGGATTTTGGTATGAAGATTTTTCCCAAACTACCGATGAAGAAGTACGCGAACTTTTAGCCAAGCAATCAGACTTGAGAAAATTATCAGAATGAACTTAGCTGTGTACTCAGCATTTTTGTGATGAGTTTGGCTTGCTCTCCACTAGGTTAATCACGGTGACAGAGTGTTGTTTGAGAACCTATCACCCACACAACTATTTTGGTGTTGATAAAGGTAAGTAATTGGACAAAAATATTTACAGTCATTGCGAGCGAAGCGAAGCAATCCCAGTCCCTGCGATTGCGTCATTCCACTTCGTTCCATTCGCAATGACATTGTGTAATTAATTCTGTCCAGGTACTTAGTGATGCCGTATTTTTGGCTGCATTAGCTTATCCTGTGATAGTATAAGCAATTGTTTTGATAAGTAAATATACTAATTCAATCAATACAATGCGTAAAAAAAGGTGTCATCCTGAAGATAGATGTAGTTTATATAAAGTAGATGCAGTTGATACCCAATTTCATTATGATGGATAGAAGTTTGCTAATAACAACATCTTAGATATGAATATCGGTTTAGAGAGATTTGGAGACTCACCCATGAAAAAGATTGCTCACTCAATGACCATCGGATGTATAGTTTTAGGGTTGAGCAGTTGCGCGTCAATCAACTCAACTACGCCAACAGCCTCTAGTCCATCTGCCAGTTCCACAAATTCTCCAAACCAAAAGATCATCAAAATTGGTGGTTCCAGTTCCACGACAACAGTTTTAAAACTATTGGCACAAGCTTACCAAGCCCAAAACAACAACATTAAAATTGAGTTTATCTCTAATACTCAGTCAGAAGGAGCGATCGCTGCTTTAAAAAACGACATCATTGATATTGCCAGTAGCAGTCACAAACTCAAACCAGAAGAAAATAATGGTCAAATTCAAGATCGTGAATTGGCAAAAGATATGTTATTAGTTGCTACCAACAACAGCGTTAAAGGTGTTACTAATTTATCTACTAAGCAATTAAAAGCCATTTATCAAAGTGAAATTACCAATTGGCAAGAATTGGGTGGAGCCAATGCTAAAATTATTTTGTTGGATAGACCTGAAGACGAGTCAGCAAAAAAATTATTGCGAAAATACTATTTAGGCGCAGACAAGACTACCACTAAAGCCATTATTTTGAATAAAGAAGGACAATTAATTGAAACCTTACAAAATACACCTAATTCCATTGGTGCTTTTTCTTTAGCATATTCTGTGATCAATCAATTACCAGTCAATCGCCTCAGTCTCAATGGTGTTGAACCCACAGTAGAAAATTTCAGAAGTGGAAAATACCAAATGGTACGTTACATCGGCATAAATTGGCATAAAAAGCCTTCAGCCCCTACTCAGGATTTTATTAATTTTATCTTCAGCGAGAAAGGTAAGAAAATTCTGCAAAACAATGGTTTTATCCCAAATTAATCAATTAAATAACATTACTATGCAGAGATTTTTTAGGCGGCTGAACCTGAGCCAAAAAATTGTCATACCACTACTCATAGTTTACTTGAGCGTATTCACATTGGGCTTAGTAGTAATAGGAAATTGGTTTACGGAAAATTTAGAGAGAAATTTTCGTCAAGATTTGGAGAGATTTACTGAACGAGTTGATCAAGATTTTCAGTATGAACAGCAAGCTCTACAAACTAAAATCGAACTAATTGCTTATCAAGATAAACTTCAACAAGCTATTGAGCAAGGAGATCGAGTATTACTGTTACAGGTATTATTGCCACTGAAGACAGTATTAAAATTGGATTGGCTGAAAGTAGTTGATACTAAAGGAAACATCCTCACCGACTTGCGTAGCATTGCACTATCTCAAATGAAAGTATCAGATCAATTAATTAGCAGTAGTGCCAGCAGTGGAGCGCAATTAATTGATTTCGTTGATGTGGAAGGTGGGCAAAAAATTCTCCAGAGTGTGACTTATTCAATCAAAACACCAACAGGATTAATAGGCGGAATTATTATTGGCAACTTAGTAGATGATAACCTACTGAAAAGAGTTGTGGCTGGTTCTTCCAAACACCTGATTACCCAAAAAAACAATCATATAATTGCGACATCTTTAGTAATGGCACAGCATGATAATTGGAAGTTGCCAGATCCTAAATTGCCAGTGACACAAATTATGATTGACAACCAGAACTATTTAGCCAAAAGCATCTTAGTTTCTGGAAATAGTCAGGCTTTGACCACTACAGTGTTGTTTCCCACATCAACACTAAAAATGGAGCAATGGAGACTATGGCAACATTTAGGATTCTTATACTTGTTGGGTAGTGCGATTGTGGCAATTGCCGGATTTTTAACGGTGCAAACAATTACTCGTCCCCTAAAAGTTGTTACACAGATTGCACAACAAGTCACCCAAGAATCAAATTTTGATCTCCAAGCTCCTGTCACAACTCAAGACGAAGTGGGAATATTAGCCATTTCTTTTAACCAGTTAATTCAACAGGTAAAGCAACTGTTAATAGAACAATACGAAGCCAACCAAAAACTAGAGGTTTACAGCCAAATACTAGAACAAAAAGTAGAAGAACGCACGCAAGCACTGCGGCAAAAAAATATAGACCTCAATCACACTCTACATGAACTCAAACTTACCCAGTCCCAATTAATTCAAAATGAAAAAATGTCTTCTTTGGGACAGATGATTGCTGGTATTGCCCATGAAATTAATAACCCTGTTAATTTTATCTATGGCAATCTCAAGCACACTGAAGATTATGCTCAACAGTTACTATGGTTAATTAAACTTTATCAAAAATATTACCCCTACCCAGGATCAGAAATTCAAAATGCTCAAGAAGAAGCTGATCTTAAATTTTTAATGGAAGATTTTCCGAAAATCTTCACTTCTATGAAGATTGGAGCCAGTCGCATACGAGAAATCGTCCTCAGTTTACGAATCTTTTCTCGTTTGGATGAAGCCGAGTTTAAAATTGCCGATCTCCATGAAGGAATTGATAGCACCCTGTTAATTTTACAACACCGCCTCAAATCCCAAAGTGTAGATGCAAACAGGCTTGTTGATCAACCCCGCCCTCAAATTACAGTGATCAAAGAGTATGCTAAAATCCCTAAAATCAAGTGCTTTCCAGGACAATTAAATCAAGTATTTATGAACATCTTGGTAAATGCCATTGATGCTTTAGAAGAAGCTTTCCAAAATGGTTGTTGTCCAGAACCCGTAATTCGTATTTCTTCAGAGCAGGTGAATGAAAATGTCGTTGTTCATATTGCTGATAATGGCACAGGGATTCCAGAAGAAATCCAGCCTCATCTATTTGACCCCTTTTTCACTACAAAACCAGTTGGCAAAGGTACTGGTATAGGATTATCAATTAGCTACCAGATTATTACTGAAAAACATGGTGGTTCCTTGCGTTGCATTTCATCACCAGGTCAGGGTACAGAGTTTGTAATTGCCATCCCTATTCATTAGACCTTTTGCAAAATCCCCAGAAGTACTGATATTAGTAACAGCTTAACTATGTCTTTAGGTATAAAAAACTATATCTTCAGGTATAAAAATAAACTAATTATTTGTGCTAAAGTAGAAGAATGAAAAAAAGTAACTTCGTTCAGTTTTAAAGATTAGAAATACTGAGGATAACTAGTTAAGTATAATCTTAAGAGCTTCGTAATCATCAGTATTTAATTCCCTCTTTCTCTTTCCGAGCCACAGGATTGAAGGAAGACATATTAGAAAATGAAGACTTCTTGCCTACCCATAGAGGCAGCATCCTAAATGTGCAGAATGTCCTCAAAATAGAAATCTGGAGCTACACACATAAAGTCTACCTCCGCAAGCTGAGATTAGTCAGCTTATGTGGAATTAATTTGTGTTGCCGCCAATTCTATCTGCTTTTTTCAATTTAGCGAAGGTATTGTTTTATAGAAAGTATAAGTAGAAATTTAATTATCTACACTTTTTAATTTTACACCCTTCGTTAATAGTCAAGTCCACACCTGCAAAATCAAAGATTTTGGAATTTAGAATGATTTTACTTCAAGCATTTCGTAAAATATTGCTAACCATTAGCCTAGTTGTATTAGTTTCAACTTCTATAGGATTGGGTTTAGGTTCTGGAGATAGCTTGGCTGCAACTCCACTCACAGATATAATCAGTCAACAGCCTATTCAAATAGCAACAATGGATAGAGCAAAAGCCGTTTCTAAGAATATTGAAGGGCAAAGTCAAGAAGCAGTCGGCAATATTACAGGCAACCGAAAAGACCAAATTGCTGGCAAAGCTAAACAAGGAGAAAGCCAAGTTCGTAACACGATAGAAGACGTGAAAAGTAATCTGAATTTATCAGGAAGAGCAAAAGCCGTTTCTAAGAATATTGAAGGCAAAAGTCAAGAAGCTGCTGGCAATATTACAGGCGACCTCAAAGACCAAGCTGCTGGCAAAGCTAAACAAGTAGAAAGCCAAGTTCGTAACACGATAGAAGATGTAAAAGATAATATTCAAAACATCCTCAATTAAGGTCTGAAAAATATCGGGTTCACATTCAAAACCCGAAATTTAAAAGCTGATCAGTCATTGCTAAATTTAACTGATTCAGAGGCAGATTTTTTAAATTCTTCAAGACTTATGCAACTGGCATATTGGGTGCATCAGATGTCAAAAATCTGTATTATTGCCGAATTTTTGAGTCTGGTTCACCCTAAAGGAGAAATTTTAAAAACATTGCGTGTGACATTTGCAGAAATTCTATTCGTTTGTATTTTAATTCCACCCATTATTTCTGGTAGCGACTATGACTAACCCCAAAAATCCTAATCCTGATAACCGTGAAGATAAAGTGACTTCTTATGGAGACGGTTTCTCTGATGGTCGTGTTTCTGGAACAAATCTCAAGAACGAAACGCTAAAAGTACGCGATCAAAATAATGCTGCTGGTGGCTTGTTAATTGGTATCGGTATTACCGCTTTGTTAGGACTGAGTGGAATTGCTTTCTATCTCTGGGGGCGGCCACCAAGCAATCCGGTAATTGTTACACCTGCTCCTGCGGCTCCTCAACAGCCAGCTAAACAGACAACTATCATTGAAAGGACGAATACTGTTGAGCGTGTTCCAGTACCAGTGGCTGTTCCTGCTCCTCCACAAAATGCGCCTAATATCAATGTTAAAGTTGACGTTCCAAAGTCGCAAGCACCTAGAGAAGGCAAGACAGATGTTAATGTGATTGTCCCTAATAATTCACAGCCTGCTACTGCTCCACAGAACACGACGATTAACGTAGCTCCTCCTGAATCGTCCACCAAGGTTCCAACTCCACAACCGACCTCTAGCCCAGATACGAGTTCAAATCCCTAGTACAACACGGCGTAAATACCCATACCTTTCACAAGGGTTTCAAAGCAGTGATTTTACACCCACTTTAATGGTGGGTTTACTTGCGTCGGTTTGTACTAACGTAAGTTGCTAGTTAGGGAAACTGTCAGATATGGCTAACGCCAAGCTACGCTAACAGGATTTCCAGGATTTAAGGATGAACAGGATGAAGTCTGGGATTTTATCACCAATTACCAATTACCAGCCTTAATTTAGATAAATAGTAACTTGGGTTAATATATTATCAAGTCGTTGAGCATTAAACTGCTTAATCAGCTTACCTTGCAGTAATGCTCCGCGTACATCTCCGGCTTAAAAGACATTAAACTCTAAAAAGTTTTTGAGCTTCCGTGATCGTCATTTCAACGGTTTTTAGGGGTCAATTCCGGAGTTTTTAGCCCATTTTCTGATAAGTTCTATGCGTTTACCCGACGAACCAGATTTGCCAGCCCAAATTAATATTGTGCCGATGATTGATGTCATCTTTGCAATTTTGACATTTTTCATCATGTCAACTTTATTTTTAACCCGGTCGGAAGGATTACCAGTTAATTTACCAAAAGCAGCAACAGCAAAATCACAAGCAGCAGCAGTACCAATTACGGTAACGGTAGACCAAGGTGGCAAAATTAGTCTAAATCGTCAAGAAGTAACCCTGAAAAGTTTGCCTGAAAACGTGCGGGAATTAATGGGTACTAATACAGAAGTAGTAGTCATTATTAACGCTGATCAGAATGCTACTCACGGTCAGGTAGTGGGAGTTATGGATCGTTTGCGTCAGGTGCAAGGAGCCAAATTAGCGATCGCAACTCAAAAACCTGAATGAGATAATTGGTAATGAGATTTTACCTTTACTCATTACCGATTTTTCCTAAACTACCAGGAGACTCTACAATTGATGAGAAATGATTCTCCAATTCATTAATTCATTCTGACCCTGACTCCTGACTCCTGACTCCTGACTCCTGACTCCTGCATTCTGTATTCTGTATTCTGTTTACAAATCACCGTTTTAGCAAAAGATATTGAAGGAAAAGTCTATGGCAATTTGGGTAAATGAGCAAATTGATCCGTCGGGAATGATTTATGCCTGTATTGCTTGTTGTAATGAGTCTCAAGCTCAAGATTGTCATGAATCATTTCAAAAAGGTTTAACCGAGAAGCAAAAAGCAGATGGTTGGGTTGCACAATTACGGTTAGTCAATTCTTGGGATGAGGTTCCAGTTAATGCTTTAAAGCTCAGTTAAATCGGTATAAAATTGGTTATGAAAATTGGATGAAATTTGGATGTTTGTTTTGCTCAACTTTAAATATCAACAAAATGGGATGATTTTTTGGAAGTTTTCAGGGTTATCATCATATTCAAAGAATAAAATCATAAACTTGCAAAACCCGCATAAATGTGGTGAATTATCCCAGCGTTTGCACTTCAGAGCAAAACTATCCCATTAATTTAGTTGGCAAAACGGGACAAGCTGTTCAAATTTCTATTCATAATCCCAGTCAGTATATCTGTGCCAACTGCGAACAGATTTTACCAGATTGGAAACAGCAACAGTTTTTGTGGGTAGTGGTTGTATTGCAGCAATCAAGATATCAACTAGAGGAAAAGACAGCACAAATAGAAACAGAAAAAGAAAGATTGCGGGAAAAATTTATGCGGTTTGGTTGTGATGTGGCATTTAATTTGCGCGATCGCGGTTATTTAACAGACATCATTGATCCCCGCACTGGCTATCCCTTGCTTTCCCATCCTGGCCCAGTTCCCCACGATGACACAGCAGTAGCTAAAGCTTTACTAGATTATGCAGTTATTAAAAATCAATGTTGTGTACTGGTTCATCCTCAATGGGGTACTGCGGTTTATCCCAGTATTTTGCTTTCCGAAGCACCCCCAGAAATGATTGAGTCAGTCACAAAAGCGATCGCACCTCTGCATGGTTGGATGGAGGTTGGAATTACCTAACTCATTTTATCCAGTGCTAGATTTAGCTTGAAAACATTCACCCCAGGTTCACCAAAAATACCCAAAAACCGACCATCAGTGTTTTGCAAAATCAAAGTTTCCAACTTCTGTGGCTGAACTCCTCGCGCTTTGGCTACCCTGGCAATTTGCACCTTCGCACCTTCAGGAGTAATGTGGGGGTCAAGACTAGAACCAGAAGTGTAAACTAAATCAGCAGTAGGTTGTACACCCGCTCTTTTCAGACGATTGATTTCACCGTCAGTCCCGTTAATGCGTTTTAACAATTCTGGATTACTGGGAGCGAGGTTACTAGCACCAGATACCCCAGTTTTCAAAATACTAGCATCATCATTTTTTGGGTTTGCAGTGCTGTAGTTAGTAGTACTGGGACGACTCCAGAAATACTTTTCGCTTGTAAATGGTTGACCAATTAACGCTGAACCAATTACCGTTCCTTGGGAATTTGTAATTAAGCTACCGTTAACTTGATTAGAAAACGCGATTTGTCCCGAAATCAACATAAATAACGGATAGATAAAAGCTGTTAACAACCACAAAACTAAAGTTGAACGAATCGCTTTACTAATTTGATATCTCTGACTCATTTGAAAATTTCTCCATTTACAAAATATTCAATATTTTTAGGACTAACGAACCGCAGAGGACACAGAGAAATAAGGGATTGGGAGAGTTTTTGCGTAAGTCCTAGTCTTTTGTAGGGTGTGGTTCGGCAAGCTCACCAACCACGTCAGATTGGATTATTTGGTGATAATGAACAGATTTTCAACATCTGACGCACCAGCTAATCTGCCAGTTGCGTAAGTCCTGATTCTCTTGAACTGCGCTATTGTTTTCACCCAATTTAATAATACGTAATTAAAATCTCTCAGGTTGAAAAATCACAACAAATAAATAAATACAAAGGGACAGGGTAACAAGTCCTAACAAAGTGATCGTGTAAGCTGGAAACCTTGATTCTGATCCTGGTGTCGCCGCTTGTACTGCTGGTGCTAGTAATACATTTAAACAAAGCAGTAAAAAGAGATTTACAGGAATGCGATTGCGTTGACAAGTTGCAAATGCAAATATTTCTGATAATTCGTTCATGATTTTAGAGGTTTATGGAGTTTAAACGCAAAGGGACGCTGAGGTTAGCGCAGAGTAACGCGGAGTTTATTTGGTATTAAGTTCAAAAATCTATAATTTGCCCGTCATAGTTTCATACAATTCTTGTGGGATGGGCATACTTCGACAAGCTCAGTACAAGTCTTGCCCGTCCTGTTCATATTTTAAGCTAGTCCTACAGATGAAATCAGAACATCAATGATTTTGATAGCGATAAAAGGAGCAACCACACCACCTAATCCATAGATAAAAATATTGCGTTGTAAAAGTTGATCAGCCGTTAGGGATCTAAATTTTACACCAGTTAATGCCAAGGGAATCAAAGCCGGAATGATTAAAGCATTGTAAATCAAAGCTGATAAAACAGCAGATTGGGTACTTACTAAACCCATAATATTGAGACTACTAACACCAATCCCTGGGAAAATAGCCGGAATAATGGCAAAGTATTTAGCCACATCATTAGCAATAGAGAAAGTAGTCAATGCGCCACGAGTAATTAGTAATTGTTTACCAATAGTGACGATATCTATTAATTTGGTTGGGTCAGAATCTAGATCAACCATATTAGCCGCTTCCTTTGCGGCTTGTGTACCAGAATTCATTGCCACTCCGACATTTGCCTGAGCTAAAGCTGGAGCATCATTAGTACCATCTCCAGTCATTGCCACCAATTTTCCTTGGGCTTGTTCGTTACGAATTACTTCAATTTTATCTTCTGGAGTTGCCTCGGCAATAAAGTCATCTACACCTGCTTCTTTGGCGATAACAGAAGCAGTAATGCGATTATCTCCTGTGAGCATAATGGTTTTAATACCCATCCGGCGCATTTGACCAAATCTTTCTTGAATGCCTGGTTTGATAATATCTTTGAGGTAAATTACACCAAAAATATCACCATCTTGACAGACTGCTAATGGCGTTCCACCTAATCTAGAAATTCGTTCATAAGCTACATCTAGTTCTGGGGTTAATTTTCCATTCCGAGAACGGACAAATCCTTTAATTGCATCTACAGCACCTTTGCGAATTTGCACTCCATTTGCTAAATCAATACCACTCATACGGGTTTTGGCTGAAAATTCAATACCTTCTGCTTGTTTCGAGTCGAAATTTAATTTTGCACCTAATTTTTCTGCTAACTTAATGATTGATTTTCCTTCTGGTGTTTCATCAAACACACTAGAATCAAGGGAAATTTGAGCAACTTCCTGGAGTGAGTGACCTTGAACAGGAATAAATTCCTCCGCCATACGGTTTCCTAAAGTAATCGTTCCTGTTTTATCTAAAACTAAAGTGTTAATATCTCCGCAAGCTTCTACAGCCCTTCCAGAGGTAGCAATGACGTTAAATTGAGCTACTCTATCCATTCCCGCAATTCCAATTGCGCTTAATAATCCCCCAATCGTAGTCGGAATTAACGCCACTAATAAGGCGATTAATACTGCAATACTGACGGGTGACTTGACATAAACTGAAACTGTAGGCAAGGTGACAATTACCACTAAAAAAACTTGAGTTAAAACTGCTAAAAGTACAGTTAAAGCAATTTCATTGGGGGTTTTACTGCGGGAAGCGCCTTCTACCAAAGCAATCATTCGGTCAATAAAACCTTGACCTGGTTCTGATGTAATTCTAATAATCAGTTCATCAGAAATAATGCGAGTTCCTCCAGTCACAGAACTAGCAATATCAGTCCCCGGTTGTTTTAAGACTGGTGCTGATTCTCCAGTAATAGCTGATTCATCAACAGAGGCCAAACCAGCAATTACTTCTCCGTCTGCGGGAATAAAATCACCAGAGATAACTTTAATTTGGTCGCCACGACCTAAGCTAGTGGAATTAACTTCTTGAATAGAACCATCAGGGAGAATTTTTCGGGCTGTAACATCAGCTTTTGTGGCGCGGAGAGAGTCAGCTTGAGCTTTACCTCTTCCTTCTGCCACAGCTTCAGCAAAGTTAGCAAAAACAACGGTGAAGAACAGAATTATGGTAATTAGTCCGTTAAAAAGTCGCGGGTTGTTACCAGTTGTAGTTCCAAATAAATTGGGGTCAATTGTCACTAAGGCTGTAATAATCGTACCTACCCACACCAGGAACATGACTGGATTTTTCAGCATATTGCGTGGGTTGAGTTTGATAAATGCTTGTTTAAATGCCCTGGAGTAGAGTCCCGCAGTTTTGGCTTTGGGTGTATGTTTGCGTTGTTGTCGAGTTTTTGTAGTTGTCATGGAATTTTAGTTGTTTTTGTAACGCAGAGGGTCGCGGAGGTCAGCGCAGAGGTACGCGGAGGTTTTATCCTACCCACCTCTGCTAATCAAAAATGCTTCGGCAATGGGGCCTAAAACTAGTACGGGGAAGAAGGTGAGCGCCCCAAGAATTAAAATCACTCCTCCGGTGATGCCAGTAAATAGTCTGGTATCGGTTCTCAAAGT
The DNA here is from genome assembly GCF_051781005.1 of Anabaena sp. WFMT. Classification (NCBI taxonomy): domain Bacteria; kingdom Bacillati; phylum Cyanobacteriota; class Cyanophyceae; order Nostocales; family Nostocaceae; genus Anabaena; species Anabaena sp. WFMT. Next base: position 241,317 of record NZ_JBPWOA010000026.1, read on the forward strand.
ACCTGCGCTGATAGGCACAAGTTGCTTGCGAGACATACTATCTGCTAACAGTAGTAGAGCAATTATGGAGATATAACGCCCTGCTAAAATGCTGACGCTGGTGCTGAGGTTCCACCACAAAGTTCCATCTCCCAATCCTTCAAAACCAGAACCGTTGTTAGCTGCGGCGGAAGCATATTCATAAACTACTTGGGAAACTCCATGAAAACCTGGGTTAGTAATTCCTCCTAGTGCATCAGGAAAAGCAAATACAATTGACCAAGGAATTAAAATGGCGAAGGGGTGAATTAATAAAACTACGCTGGCTAGAACAATTTCTTTTTTCTCTATTTTGCGTCCTAAAAATTCTGGGGTGCGTCCTACCATTAACCCTGTTAGGAAGACTGCCAAAATTAAGTAGAGAAATAAATATGCTGTCCCGGTTCCTTGTCCTCCCCAAATAATTTGTAGGAAGAGGTTAAAAAGAGTGGCAAATCCTCCTGGTGGCATGAGGGAGTCGTGCATTCCATTGACAGCACCGCACATGGTGGCTGTGGTCATTACTGCCCATAGTGCTGTTTGCGCCCAACCAAATCTGACTTCTTTGCCTTCTAAGTTGGGTTGTTGTTCTCCTAATAGGTTGTTAACGAGGGGATTTCCTTGGTATTCACCAATTGCGGCTACACCTACTAAAATGATGAAGATGATAAAAACCATCCAGAAGACTAACCAGGATTGTTTAATATTGTTAGCAAATACGCCGTATGTGTAAATAAATGCTGAGGGAATGGATATCATTGCCCAGGTTTCTAATAAGTTTGTAAATCCATTGGGATTTTCATAAGGATGGGCTGAGTTAATGCCAAAGAAGCCACCACCGTTTTCGCCAATTTGTTTGATAATTTCATAGTGGGCAACGGGTCCTCGTGCGATCGCTTGTGTTGCTCCTTCTAATGTGGTCGCTGTTTCCACTCCTGCAAGGGTTTCGGGTACTCCTGCCATCATTAACAACAATCCCCCTACAACAGACATAGGTAGCAAAATTCGGGTGATTGATTTGCTTAAATCAATATAAAAGTTGCCTAAAGTCCTACCAGTTAAACCGCGAATAAAGGCGATTCCCACCGCTAATCCTGTGGCTGCTGAGGTAAACATTAAAAAACCTAAAGCAAATGTTTGGCTGGCATAACTGTAGGTTGTTTCACCAGAATAATGTTGTTGGTCTGTGTTGGTAAGAAAGGAAAGTGTGGTGTGCAGTGCTAAATGCCAATTCGGCGCATTTAGCCCTGTGGGATTTAATGGTAGCCATCCCTGAAGCATCAAGATTAAATAAACTAAAATCCCCATGATGAGGTTGCTATACAGCACCGCTTGGGTATATTGCCAGCCTGTCATTTCATCATGGGGACGCACTCCGCTTAAGGTGTAAATTACTTTTTCTAGGGGATTTAAAACTCTATCAAGGAGTGTTTTTTCTCCTAGAAAAACCTGTGCTATATATTTCCCAAGTAAGGGAGTTGTTGCTATGACTATTAGTAATGTCAATGCAATTTGTATCCATCCTTGTAACATTGTTTTAGAAAATCTCCTGGAGAGTAATGAGTGCTGATTGAAGAAGAATTCAGAAGTCAGAATTCTGTTCGATAATATTCTCTAAGGTAAGTATTCAGGATAGAGAATACAAAAGTCAGGAGAATAGGGAACACCAGAAAATAAATTATCCAGTCTTGTGGGATGGGCATCCTGCCCGTCCTTGATAATTTGCGGGCAAGATGCCCGCACCACAAGAAATTTTTGTACATTTTTTTATTTGGAAGTCCCATAAAGCTTTTTTAGTCAACTTTGATGATTTTGATAAAATCTCTCTTCTCTCTATTCTTCATTTCATAAGCATTCTGACTCCTTGCCCTGAGCGTTCACGTAGTGTGTCGAAGACAAGTCGATAGCGGAGCGTGGCGTTAGCCATAGGGCTGACTCCTGAATTCTTACTTCTCTAAGTTGTAATAATTTGTATCATCAATTATTTTATGAACTAAAACAAGTAATAGAGGGATATAAAACAGAGTTTATTTTTTATATATAAATGTTTAGTGCGTTTAGTTAATATCTATATCAACTGTTTATTTTTTAGATAAACTCTTTGAGGATGGTAAATAATTGGGCATTAATCAGTGTAAGATTAAATTGTGTTCCTGTATCGTGCTGGAAGACGAACCGCAGAGACGCAGAGAGCGCAGAGCTAGAGAAAAAGAGATGTTTGTTTACGGCACGCTTGAGCGTTCACATCTGAATTTGGAATTGCTATATAATTTTTTTAGTAAGGATTCAGGATACAAAATGTTTGATATAGCAGGGAACTCTTAACAGTCAGGGGGAGAAATTTCCTTCTTCTTTCTTTGTTCCTCCTGACCAAATAATTACTAATTCGTAATTCGTAATTCGTAATTAAAGAGGGTACAAGCCCCCACTAAATACAAGATTTAGTGGTCTACAATTAGTGGTAGGTTCAAGCATCCACTGCTTGCAATTACGAATTACGAATTACGAATTATTTTGACTCCTGAATTCTTACTTTTTTAGTTCACACAATAAATAATAGTTATTGTTTTTTAAATGGTATATTTCCAAGCTAAATTACCTGATCAAGAATCGTCTTTAGGCAAATATTTGCTCATCGCTGTTTTATTTATAATTGCGCTAGTTTTGGAGTACTCTACACCAACTGAATATGTGTTTGGCTACCTCTACACGGGGCCAATTTTGTTAGCAAACTCCTGGTTGGGAAGGCGTGGAAACTTTCAAGCGACCTTTATTGCTGTGTGCTTAACTATGCTCAATCTTGTAGTGCCAGGAGGTGAAGAGATGAAGATTTCTACTATAGCCAGTAGAGCGATCGCAGGAATGGCTTTGATTGTTACAGGTGTTTTGAGCGATCGCTTGCGTCGTTCGGAAGATGCGATCGCTATCACCCATGCTAAGTTGGAAGCTCAAGAGGAGTTATCTAGAGTGCGAGAAGACTTTGCTTCTACTCTCACCCATGATTTAAAAACGCCCCTATTAGGCGCAATTGAAACTCTCAAAGCTTTTGAACAAGAAAAGTTTGGTGTCGTTTTACCAGCACAGCAAAAAGTTTTGGCGACAATGACACGCAGTCATCAAACTTCCCTACAATTGCTAGAAACTTTATTAGATATTTATCGCAATGATACTGAAGGTTTAAAACTAGTCTTAGCACCTGTGGATTTAGCTATCTTGGCAGAAGATACCGCTGCTACTCTCTCTGAGTTAGCTTCTAGTCGTCGCGTTTATCTCTCACTTAACTATGGTGACTCTGATTGGCGACAATCGCTTTGGGTTAAAGGTGATGCCCTCCAACTGCAACGAGTTTTTACCAATCTTCTCATCAATGCTATCAATCATTCTCGACGTAGTGAACGTGTTGAAGTGGTGTTAGAATCCCAAGCTTCCTATCAAGTGGTGAAAATCTTGGATACAGGTGGAGGTATTCAACCTGAACAGTTCCCCCATTTATTTGAACGATTTTATCAAGGACATAGCAATCGTCAAGCAAAAGGTTCTGGATTAGGACTTTATCTATCTCGGCAAATTATTGAAGCTCATAACGGTATAATTTGGGCAGAGAACAGAATACCCATCGGTGCTATGTTTGCTTTCAAACTCCCTGTTAACCATTTTAGTCCTCTTTAACTGTGCCAGATGGTATCTACTCCAATCAAAATTCTCCTAGTTGAGGATGATGAACTCTTTCGCTTAGGGTTACGCGTGCGATTGCAACAGGAAACAGGGTTAGAAATTATCGCTGAGGCTGAAGATGGAGAAACAGCTATTGAGTTAGTCAACCAACATTCTCTTGATGTAGTGCTTTTAGATGTAGGATTACCAGGAATTGGGGGAATTGAAGCCTGTCAGCAAATTAAACAGAAATATCCCTATTTACCAGTTCTGATATTAACTTCCCATTCTCAAAAATCCTTGATTACGCAGTTAATTGCCGCAGGCGCTCAAGGCTATTGTCTCAAAGGAATTCCTGCTGAAAAATTAATTTTAGCACTTCGTTCTGTTGCAACTGGGGCATCTTGGTGGGATGAAACGGCAACGAAAGAAATTCGGTCTAATTTTACATCTGATTCTAGTCAAATTGACTCAGAAAATAGCTCAAAACCTGCTAATCCACTTACCCAAAGAGAAAGAGAAATTCTCACACTGTTAGCAGCCAGAAAAACAAATCAAGAAATTGCCCTGTCACTCTACATTACGCCAGGAACAGTTAGGGTACACGTCCATGCAATTTTGCAAAAACTAGAAGTTAGCGATCGCTCTCAAGCCGTTGTTGTCGCTTTACAAAAACGACTGATAAATTAATTCGTAATTCGTAATTCGTAATTATTTATTTTCCCCCTGCTCCCCGCTCCCTGCTCCCTGCTCCCCTGCCTCCTATCCCCTAACTATTCTTCGGTTTTCGTAGTTGCTGAGAATTAATCGGGCCAAGAATTTGGTTGAGACTCTGCAATTGTTCAGCCGTACCCATACAAATTAAGGTATCTCCTGGCATTAAAACTGTATCTCCAGTTGGTCCACCGATCAGATTGCCATCAGTACGGCGAATAGCTAAAACTAAAGCCCCAGATTGCGATCGCAATTTCGCTTTTTGCAAACTTTGTCCTACAAAAGGACACATAGTCGGGTCAAGTAAAAATTCTTCCATATATAACTGGCGGTCTGCACCAGTCAAAATCCCATCCACAAAGTCCAAAACTTGAGGTCTAAGGGCTGCTGCTGCCATTCGCTTACCGCCGGTAATATAAGGGGAAATCACCGCGTCTGCACCGCCTCGTTGTAACTTTTTCAAAGCCTCCTCTGTACTTGCCCGTGCGATCGCTCGAATACCAGGATTTAATGTTTTTACAGATAAAACTATATATAAATTTTCAGCATCAGAAGGAAGTGCAGCCACAATACAAATTGCTCGTTCAATGCCAACTTTCAACAGCGTATCATCTAAGGTCGCATCACCTTGATATGCCGTGTAACCCTCTGCCTGCGCCCTTTGTACCGATTCCATCTCCGCATCAATGACAACAAAAGTCACCCCTTCGGCTCGAAACTCCTTGGCAATTTGTCGCCCAGTTCGGCTGAAACCACAAATGATGTAATGTCCAGAAAGGGATTCCATTAAGCGCCTTTGTTGCCGTAGTCGAATTCCTTCTTGAAAATAGCCTTGAATTACAGCTTCTGTAAATCTATTGACAATGTAACCGATATTGACTACACCCATCAAAATCAGAGCAATTGTAAATAACCTGCCGCGACTACCTAGCGGGTGAGTCTCGCCATAACCTACAGTTGCCAAGGTAATTACAGTCATGTAAGCTGCATCTTCCCATGACCAGCCCTCCACCAACCAATACCATAAAGTCCCAATGAGGAACACAAAGCCAAGGGCCACTGCCCCAGCCATTAATTCTTGTTGAATCCGTTTATATTTTTGCTCAAGGGTAGAATACACAAATTTTTTTACTGCTGACACTCGTTTGAGGATATCTGAGCGTTAAGCTAAGAGAAAGAGTTATTTGCGGGAAATAATTAGAAATTTTCAGAAATTTTTAATTATTTATAAAAAACTAGTACAGTAAACGATAAAGGATTTTCAGGAGGAGCGGTAGTGAGTTTCCAAACTCTAGTTGAACAAGCCACGATCCCCCCAGAGTCAGGTATTATGCCATCTACACCTTTCGATGCGGATAGCTTCAACGAGGCTGTCATGTCCACATACGCCCGGTTTCCATTGGCTTTAGAACGGGGTGCGGGCTGCCGTGTGTGGGATACCCAGGGCAAGGAATATCTGGATTTTGTTGCCGGCATAGCTACTTGTACTTTGGGACACGCCCACCCAGCAATGGTAGAAGCGGTAACACGCCAAATCCAGAAACTGCACCATGTTTCTAATTTGTACTATATTCCCGAACAAGGTGAATTAGCCAAATGGATTGTTGATCATTCCTGTGCTGATAGGGTATTTTTCTGCAACTCTGGCGCTGAAGCCAACGAAGCAGCTATTAAACTAGTACGGAAATATGCCCACACAGTTTTAGAGATTGCTAACCCGATCATTTTAACTGCCAATGCCAGTTTTCACGGGCGGACTTTAGCCACTGTCACTGCCACTGGACAGCCAAAGTATCAAAAGTATTTTGATCCTCTAGTGCCTGGTTTCTACTATGTAGATTACAACGATATCAGAGCAGTAGAAGCAGCCGTTACCGAATTAGATGAAGGTAATTATCGTGTTGCGGCAATTTTGATTGAACCATTGCAGGGAGAAGGTGGTGTACGCCCTGGGGATGTTGCATACTTCAAGAGGTTGCGTCAAATTTGCGATGAAATCGGCATTTTATTGGTGTTCGATGAAGTGCAAGTGGGAATGGGACGCAGTGGGAAGTTATGGGGATATGAACATCTGGGTGTAGAACCGGATATTTTCACTAGTGCGAAGGGACTAGGTGGGGGTATTCCTATCGGTGCAATGATGAGTAAGAAGTTCTGCGATATTTTCCAACCAGGGGAACACGCGAGTACATTTGGAGGTAATCCTTTTGTCTGCGGTGTGGCTTTGAGTGTCTGCCAAACCTTGGAAAAAGAGAACATTTTGCAGAATGTGGAAGAACAGGGCGCACACTTGCGAGAAGGATTAAGAGCGATCGCTCTCAAATATCCACAGCATATCTCAGAAGTGCGCGGCTGGGGCTTAATTAACGGCATGGAAATCAAAGCAGACTCCCCGCTAACCGCACCTGAGATTGTTAATGCTGCCATAAATGAGGGTTTATTACTCGTACCCGCTGGGCCAAAAGTCGTCCGATTTGTACCTCCTCTCATTGTCACAGAAGCAGAAATCAATCAAGCATTAAAAGCTGTAGAAAAAGCATTAGCTAAAGTCACAGCATAATTCGTAATTCGTAATTCGTAATTCGTAATTCGTAATTCGTAATTTAAGAATTATCAATTACGAATTTTTTTATTTCCAATTTGGAATAGAGTTTTGATAAAAATACTAGAAACTGTATTAGACATCGACCGAATTTAAATATGCGTTTTCCAGAACTCTTGTAGAGACGTGATCTGGGTAGGGATTCTCGGCTCTACATTCTTTTTCACTCCTATGTCTATTATATATCTTGTGGGACGGGCATCCTGCCTGTCCAAATTATGCCAATTGAATGCATAAAAGCTTACAAATATCATTTTTTATCATAATCTGAGGTTAATTATCATGAAACGCAATAAAATATTTCGTCTAAACTCCAGATACAGAACTTCCATTCACCTAGACGGCTGCAATGTTACACATGATCAACAACTTCATGAATTCTCTTCTGAAGCTGAAGCAGAAGCTTTTTTCAATCAAAGTATTCAAGAACTACTCACACAAGGTTGGTGTGATAGCGAATCTATCCCAGTAGACGAAAATGACAAAGATTTTACCCCAGATGAATTATATGAGATGTTCTTAGACTTAAAATCTCGTGTAGATGAATTTGTCACTGCAACTGCCAAACCCCATATCAAAATTACTCCATATTCAACAACAGAAACTACCTTATGGCAAAGTAAATTTGGTGGTTTACCATATTTTCCTAAACATCTTACCTATCCCACAGCCCCAGATGGTACTCCCCTGAATCTTTTAGCACAAATCAACTTTGCAGAAACCCCTAATTTAGAAGACTTACCAGAAAAAGGTATTCTTCAGTTTTATATTGAAACATCAGGTAAAACAGCCTATGGAATAGATTATGCTCTCCCATTGGCACAAACAACTTTCCGAGTTCTTTACTTTCCTGAACCAGATTTAAATATTGATAATCTATTAAACGATTTTGACTTTTTACCTGAACCTAGATGTTTTCCATTACAAATAAAACTCTGTTTAGCCTTGAATTTTTCCGTGCAATCAACTCCTATGAGTACATGGGATTATAGGTTTTCATCCTTACTTAAAAGCTATTTTTATGCCATTTTCCAACAGAATAATCTCACTGAGACAATAGAGAATTCTTTAGAAGAACTGGCAGATGATTTCATAGAAGAATATATAGAAAAATATGAATACTCACTAGAAGGACACCGTTTAGGTGGGTATCCCCAATTTGTACAAGAAGATGAGCGCCAAAGTTTATTGGAAGGGGAAGGTTACGATTTTCTGTTATTCCAAATGGACTCTGATAATGATAACTCAATTATTTGGGGAGATATGGGAGTTGGTAACTTTTTTATTCAGCCTTCTGCACTCAAACGTTTGGATTTTTCTAAGGTTCTTTACACCTATGCTTGTAGTTGAGAGAATGTGAGTTATATTTATCGGTTCTAGCGTTCCCCTTATGGTGAAAAATTCAATTTTTGTAGGTTGGGTCGTAGCTTGCTTCCCGAAGGGTACGAAGTGAAACCCAACATTAGCGGTAGGATCACAAGGGGTATTGGGTTTCGTTTCTCAACCCAACCTACAATAAATGTTGTTTTACTTTACATCTATACTTGTTGTTGAAATGTGAGGAGAAAAATTAATTTTATGTCTGAGAATAATACAGAAGGTTTCAAGAGTTTGTTGATAATTCTAGGAATTATTTTTTCTATCTTCTTTTTTACTGTTATCTTTATATTTTGTTTTTCGGATTTTGCGTTTTTAAATCCTAAAGGTTTAGAAATAGAGAAGAGATTACAGTATGGTATTTCAGCCGTAACAACTACAGGAACTATTTTTGCTGGAATAGCAGTTTTTTTTAATGCTTACCAAGCATCGAGAAGTGCTAACGCTGCTAATGAAAATGCTAAAGCTGCAAATAAAAATGCACAAGCAGCAGAAGATAAACAAATTACAGAACGCTTTTCTAAAGCAATTGAATTGCTTGGTAATAAAGAGATTGAAGTAAAATTAGGCGGAATTTATGCCCTAGAACAAATTGCTAAAGATTCCCCAGAAAAATACCATTGGACAATTATGGAAGTCCTCACTGCTTTTGTGAGAGAAAATGCACCTTTGAAGAAAGAAGAGGAAGGAGAGAAGGAGAAAATACTAAAACTTCGGATAGATATTCAAGCAGCCCTTACTGTTATAGGACGACGTAACTGCGAAAATGAGCAGGAAAATCAGAGGTTGGATTTAAATTGGATTGATATCAGAGGAGCAAATCTTGATAGAGCAAACTTAAAGAGAGTTGACTTCATTTGCAGCAACTTGGACGGTACTTCGTTCCAAAAAGCTAGGTTGCAAGATGTATGTTTCTGGGGTTCTAGTATCCAATGGGTAAATCTTTCGGAAGCAATTTTGCAAAAAGTGAACCTTGCGGGAGCTAACTTGTACCAGGCAAATCTTTATCAAACAACCCTACAAGAGTCCTTTCCTTTAGCAGGAACTAACTTGCACTTTACAAACCTTTCTGAAGCAAACTTGCAAAAAGTAGACTTGTCTGAAACCAAAAATCTAGAATTACACCAGATTGAATCAGCAAATATCGATCAAGATACTAAATTACCTGCTCATATTGAAGAAGTAATCCGATTTGAATGGTGAATTTACTTGCGACAGAATTTTTCATCTATTTACATCAAACTCTTGTTTCTCTCTTCCTTTGCGCCTCTGCGTCTCTGCGTGAGATAAAAAAATGTAGTTCATTTATCTAAAAATCCCTGTAAACAGACTTTCTTAACCCATCAATAACAATATAGAATAACCTTACCATTTACCAATTAACACATGACCAAAGAACGCCAAAGAGCCGACCAAGATAGCCCGTGGAAAGAAATATTAGAAGCATACTTTCCCCAAGCAATGCAATTTTTCTTCCCGCAAACAGCCGCATTAATCAACTGGGAACGTCCCCACGAATTTCTCGATAAAGAATTTCAACAAATAGCCCGTGACGCAGAACAAGGAAGAAGATATGCAGATAAATTAGTCAAAGCCTGGCAACACCAAGGAGAAGAAATTTGGCTGTTGATACATTTAGAAATCCAAGGTAAACCAGAAGAAATCTTTCCTCAAAGGATGTTCTCCTACAACCTGCGTATTTTTGACCGTTTTGGCAAACCTGCCATTAGTCTTGCTATTTTATGCGATTCAGACCCCAAATGGCGACCAAACCAATACAGTTATAATTATCCTGATACCAGATTAAACTTTGAATTTGGCACAGTCAAACTGCTAGATTACCAAAACCGTTGGGCAGAATTAGAAGCCAGCGATAATCCTTTTGCAACGGTGGTAATGGCACATTTAAAGACACAACAAACCAGTAAAAAACCACAAGAACGCAAAAACTGGAAATTTAGCTTAATTCGACGATTGTATGAGCAAGGTTTGCAAGAAAAGGATATTCGTAACCTTTACCGCTTTATCGACTGGGTTATGATGTTACCAAAAGCATTAGAAGCGGAGTTTTGGCAAGAATTTAAACAATTTGAACAGGAGCGGAGTATGACCTACATTACTACAGGTGAGCGCATTGGCTACGAACGAGGCATGGCAGAAGGTAAACAAGAAGGTGAGCAAAATCTTGTGGTACGACAACTAAAAAAACGCTTTGGAAAATTACCAGAAGAAATTAGGAAGCAAATCCAAACTCTTTCTCTAAATCAGTTGGAAGCACTGGGTGAAGCGTTGTTAGATTTTACAGCTATTGAGGATTTGTTTAACTGGTTGGCAACCAATCAAGCAGAGTAAGACGTTTACCAAGAGTATGAAGAGAAATATTGGAAATTGCTGAGAGGACACCAGATTTTTCTAAAAACGCTTACAAATAATCCCCTGGTTCAAGCCCAAGGGATTATCAAAATGTCCATTTTTTATTTTTTGCGACAGAATCTCTGGCAGTTCTAATCAGCATTCAGGATTTTTGGTACTCTGAAAAAGTCACCTTCCTGCTCAGGGGCGCTGCGGAGGATGGCTTCTCGGTCAGGGTAGGGCTGTAGGCGATCTTCTCTTGTCACATTGCTGACATCAATAGCTCTAGTTGTTGGGGGAACATCGGTGACATCAAGTTCACTCAGTTGTTCGATATACTCCAGAATGCTGCCCAGTTGGGTGGTAAATTGCTCTTCTTCGTCTGGTGTCAATTCTAAACGAGCGAGATTAGCAACTTTGCGAACTTGTTCACGATCAATCATGGTTTGTAAATAGTCAATAGTAGGGGCGTATGGCAATACACCCTAACAGGTTTTTGATCCGGAGTTAAAAGAATACGTCAATTTGCGATCGCCCTGTGGTCTTTAACCAGTTTTGGGCTTCAATGTAATTATTAGGAGCCATGCGAACTGCTCTAATCCAATAATCTGCGGCTTGGTCAAACAAAGCTTCTCCAGCGTCGTTATCTCCCTCTTCTTTGGCTTTTTCACCTTGGAAGTGATAAATTACCGCGATGTTATTCAAAGCTTGGGGTAGACGAGGATTTAACTCAACAGCCTGGTGATAATATTCTAAAGCCTTGGTGTGGTCGCCATTACTAGCGTAAATCAGCCCCATATTGTAGAGAATATAACTCTGATCATTGGAGTCTTCCTCTAGTGTGAGAGCTTCTTCATAGTAATCCAGTGCTTCGGCATATTCCCCTTCTGCCTGAGCGGACATTCCATCTCGGTAATAGACAAATGCTTCTTTAGCTTTTCTGTTAGCTGGCAGCAGTTTGAGGATCAGGTCTGCCATGACGGTGAAGGATTTGTCAACAAAGTTATCGTTTTTCTGTGTTCTTGGCATATTGGCCTCTATGGTGGCTCAAAGGAAGCAGATTTAGGAACTAAATTCTTGGCGACTGGTGTTTTACAATCAGCAACTCCATAGTTAATTTAACTGATTTATGACAACTTCTCACCTTTCTGACGCTCGATTATTAGATTGAACTGGGTGGGGATTGGGTTTAAATAAATTTCCCCCTGCTCCCTGTAACCTGTCACCTATCACCTGCCCTCTTTTGTAAAGCTTCCCGTGCCTGTTCTCGGTCGTCAAAGTGGATTTTTTCTGTACCGAGAATTTGGTAATCTTCGTGACCTTTACCAGCTAACAATATGCCATCACCGGGTTGAGCTTGTAAAATAGCGGTGTGAATGGCAGTTGCGCGATCGCAAATTACCATTGGTGTAACAGTCTCAGGAATCCCTGCTAACACATCTTGTAGAATCTTTTCCGGGTCTTCAGTGCGAGGATTATCTGAAGTTACTACAGCTACATCAGCTAACTGGGCGGCGATTTTTCCCATTTTAGGACGTTTAGTGCGATCGCGATCGCCCCCACAACCAAACACACAAATCATCTTTCCAGGGATAAACGGCCGTGCAGCTTTGAGCAAGTTCTCCAAACTATCAGGAGTGTGGGCATAATCTACAATCACGCTCACATCTTGGTCATCACTAATTTGTACCCGTTCCATCCTGCCAGGAACACCAGGAAAATCAGAAATGGCATTTGCTACCAAGTGCAAATCTAACCCCAAATGTAAAACTGCACCCACCGCAGCCAACAAATTTTCTAAATTATATTGACCAACCAAAGGCGAATTAAAAGCAATATCACCCTTTGGTGTATGCAACATTCCACTCACACCATTTGGTTGATAACTTAAACCACTCATCCAAAAATCAGCATTATTATCATTAACGCTATAACTCCAAACCCGTTCTCCACTCAAAGACGCAATTAACCGTTTTCCATATTCATCATCAGCGTTAATAACTGCCCTTCCTTGGAGATAATCAGGACTAAATAACAGCGCCTTCGCTGCAAAATAATCCTCCATATCCGTGTGATAGTCCAAATGGTCTTGGGTGAGATTGCTAAACACCCCCACCTCAAACGGACAACCCAAAACCCTACCCTGTGCTAAAGCGTGGGAACTGACTTCCATCACCCCAAACTCACAACCTGCATCAACCGCTGTAGCTAACTGTTGTTGTAATTCCACCGCAAAAGGCGTGGTGTGAACAGCAGTTTGTTCAAAACCCGGCCAACGAGTGTAGAGAGTTCCCAGCAAAGCCGTAGGTAAACTAGCTTTCGTGAGAAAATATTCAATCAAATGAGTAGTAGTCGTTTTACCATTTGTCCCAGTCACACCCACCAACTGGAGTTTTTGTCCTGGATAACCATAAAAAGCGGCGGCGATTTGGGCGCAAGCTCGATTCATATTATCGGCGCTAATCACCACATCTGTCGATTTAGGCGGATTTTTCTCAATCACTTGGGGAGAAACAACCGCTGCAACTGCACCAGCAGCCAAAGCACTCGGCCAAAAATCCCCACCATCTACCCTTGTACCAGGCATCCCAATAAACAAATCACCCACACCGCAAGCATGGGAATTAGTCTTGATTCCCTTAACTTCCACATCCGCCAAATTAGGATTTACCAGACCTTCCACCGTTGCTAATAATTCTTGCAATTTCATTGACTACACCTTTCCACAAGCTTTCTCTGCGCCTATTCTGCATTATTTTTTTCTGGATTGGACAGATACTTGTGGAGCATTTGTTCCAATTGCTTGACACTTGCACGGGGAGAAGGACGGGGTAAAGGTTGTTCAACCTCTGCATCATCTAGTACTAGATACATTACAGGTATTTCATACTGATACGCCGCAAACCAATCTTCACGGGTAGTAATATCCCGAATTTCTAACTTTAAACTAAGATTTTGGATTTGTTCTAGCTTTTCTTGTAAGCCTTCACAGAGATGACAACCGGGTTTACTGTAGAGAATCAATCGCATTTTGCCATTATATAATTTTTTTTACTCCGTTTCTATTATCTACAGAATCCATCTAAATAGTCAAACAACTGGGAAGCAGAATTCAGAAGCTAATACCGCTATAATTTTACTTTTTTACTCGGCACTAAGCATCGTTTTGGTAACAAACTTTTTGAAAAACAAAATGCCACAAGCAATTCGTTCAGTTTGCCGAAAGCCTACAATATTTTGCACCAGCCGATAAAATTTTCTTTTACTATTGGCTTTAAACTCTGGAAACATCACAAAAGCCTCTTCTAAAAACATCAAATATTGTTCATAGTCAAATAATAGAGCTTCTCTCGCAAGTTCAAAATATGATTTAGCTAAAGCCTGACGATATATCATCGAAAGTTGGTTTTTCTGCAATAGTTGCTGCTCTGCTTTCTTTAATACTAGATAGTGGCTTTTTAACCAGCGTGCTTTAGAAGAAGTAGAAACTGTGACAGAACCATAACGCCTATAAATAGCATAACAGCCTGGTTGATATACAACTTTAGCTCCAGTCATGGCCACTGATAGAAAAAAATCTCTATCCTGGGCTGCAAGTAAATTTTCATCCCATCCACCGCTATTTTCTACTACATTTCTTTTATACATTAAAGCAGCCAAAGCCACCCACCAATTAGCTAATAAAGCCGCTAAAATATCATCTTGATTTTCAGAAACTTCTATCTTATCCAGAAAACTAGAACCATTAGCTAAATGATGCTGATGTCTCCAGTCACCATACACAACATCTGCACCTGTTGCTTCTAAAAAATTGATTTGTCTTTCTATCTTTTCAGGTAAAATATAATCATCTGCATCTAGGTATTGAATATATTTTCCTTGAGATAAATTAAAGCCTAAATTTCGGGCATAATTGCCTCCTTTATGGGATAAACTTCGCCAGATAATTTTATCACCATAGCCTTTGATAATATCTAGAGAATTATCCGTCGAACCATCATCAATAACAATGATTTCAATATGGGGATAGGTCTGCTGCAAGCATTTATCAATTGCTTCCACTAACCATTTTCCAGAATTAAAACATGGTATGATTACCGAAACTTTATTGGGCATATATACTAATCCTAAATAGTAAAACAGAGGTGTATATAAATTCCTAAGCTAAAGCAAATATTTTCTAGCAAATTACAAACTCATACGATTTTGTATTTGAGATTTTAGAGGATACTTGAAAAGTGGTATTTGATGTATTAAAAGCTTGAGGTCTTCCTAAATCCTGCTTAGAAAGGAGGAAATTGAGAAGGTTATTCTCTCCTTTTAAGAGGGATGTTGATACAACGGTAGACTTTTCAATCATCCTCTGAGATAAACACTTAGAGAACTCCACAAAAAGAAATGCCCAATGTCATTCTGAACGGAACGAAGTGTAGTGAAGAATCCTCCGAGATGCTTCGTTTCGCTTCGCTACACTCAGCATGACAAGACAGGATCATTTATTTTGTGGCTTACTCTTAATAGATAAAATTTCTCTTATTTCATCTGTAAGAAGCTAAAAATTCTATAACTTGCATACTATTAATACAAATTTTGTGGTGTAGGCTATTAATGTGCAAATTAAAAGCGCGATAGCTTAGTAATTATTGTTGAAATTTGTAATTACGAATTTTAGTCCTAATTGATAAAATCTAGAAACAACAAGAGGAACTATTTGTAGTGGATCTTGTTGCATAGACCAGCATAAATTGTAAAAAGCTTCACGCTTTAAACCAAGTTCATAACATCTATGAGCGTGTTCATAAATAAACTTAGCAAACATTTGTGGATGGGCTTGAAAAAGTGATTTATGTTTATGCACTAAGCGTAAAAAACTTTCTTGGCGGAGTATGGGATTTCGTGAAACTCTTAGCCCCTCATGGTTATATAACTGGTAGGTAATGATGGGTAGACCAATAATAGAGCAAACGGGGTTGAGTCTTAAAAAGAGTTCTGAGTGAACGCGCGATCGCATTTGGTTGTCCCAACCCCCAATTTTTTGTAGCATTTCTCGCTCAACTACGAGGGTTTGCTTGGTATTATAAGATTTACCAGGTTCCAGTTCTTCGAGAAAGAAATGAGCGCCGCGTGGACGGACTAGAGGCGGTAAACGCTTACCCAGGACTTGACCTTGAGAGTTGACTTCCTCTAAACCGGAGATCACCGCTACCGATTCAGGTAAGTATGTTTGAGATAATGCCTCTAATGATACCTCTGCCATGTGGGGAAGATAGCGATCGTCATCGTCCAGAAATGTCACCCATCGACCGAGTGCAGCTTCTAGTCCAACATTACGAGTTCCCGCACCACCATGAGAATGTGATAGGTGAATCAACCGCAATTGAGGATGACTGGGTAAATCTATCGGCTTTGTAGAAGCATCATCAACCACAATCACTTCCAAATCTGACATATTTTGATCAAGCGCACTTTTAACTGCATGATTTACTAAGTGAGGTCGGTTGCGAGTGGGAATAATGATGCTGAGTAGAGGATTACTCATTTTCAATACCTTAATTTATTGATTAATAACTTGCCATTTACGTGGTTGATAAAATAAACATCGACTGATAGTTTTATTGGTCTTCACAGTAAATCTAAAAGATTCAACAATATCAAAAGATTGCACGCCTCTTCTGATATATATTTTGGCGCTATATACACCAGGAATAAAAGAACAATATGGCATATACATTTGGATTTCTGACTTTCCTGGCAGGATAGTTAAAAGCTCTTGATCAGAATTAGAAGTTATGTACTGAACCAGTCCATTTTCTCCTGATAAAGCTGTGACTAAAATACCTAAATTAGCTTGGGTAATTTTTTGGTAAGATTTACATTCCACACATAAATAAGCTGGTTCACCAGAAAGCGGTGCTTCTAGAAAATCACCCTGTTCATCTCTAAAAAATACAGCAGTAATATCTAAACCTAAACTCTCCGCTTCTGGCTTTTCCGACAAAATCATTTTTCCTAAAGCACTTTCTGAGCCACTCAAACAGAGGTCTTCTTCATATTTGCGAATTACTGTTTCTGTTTTACCCGATGTAATCACTTCACCTTTTGATAAATAAATTGATGAATCACAAACATTAAGGATGCTATGGGAGTTGTGAGAAACCAATATAAAAGCTGTGCCATTTGTCCGCAGTTGTGCTAACTTTCTGTGGCACTTCATTCTAAATTTGATGTCTCCTACAGCTAGAACTTCATCAATTAGTAAAACATCTGGTTCTACATGAACTGCACAAGCAAAACCTAGTCTAGCTGCCATACCAGAACTATAAGTTTGTACAGGTGCATCAATAGCATTACCAATCTCAGAAAAATCTATTACTTCTTGAAATCTCTCCGTGATTTTTTTGGTTGATAAACCCAAAATTGACATATTTGCATAAATATTTTCTCGCCCTGTCAGTATGGGATTAAATCCTGCCCCTAAGGCAATTAATGGAGCTACCCTACCTCTAACTTTTATACAGCCAGTGTCAGGTTTTATCAACCCACTAATGATGCGTAGTAGTGTACTTTTTCCTGAACCATTTGAGCCAACTAAACCAAGAGCTTCTCCCCGCTTTAATTGAAAACTGACATCGTTCAAAGCCCAAAATTCTAGGCGGCGTAAAGTATCACTTTTCCTATTTCCTCCTAATAATTCTGTGGCAATATCTTGTACACCATAGAATAAAGACTGTTTTAAATTCCTACAGAATTTTTTAGAAACACTATCAACTGCAATCAGCACTTCAGCATCTTGAGAATGAACAGAAATCTTTTTATCTATTAATTCAGTCATTATTAAGAACTTACCCTCTCAACCACAAAAGGCATCGCCAGACGGAATACAATCCAGGTTAGTAGTAATCCTACTAAAGTAATTGTACTCACCAACCAAAAACTAAAAGGTTCTGAGACTACTCCTGTGGTAGCTAAATCTCTTACTGTTACTAACAAAGGGGTGACAGGATTCAACTTTACTAACAACCCAAATATTCCTTCTTTGGGAACTGGATAAATTACAGGCGTGAGAAATAACCAAAATCCTGTTATCAAAGTTAGTCCTTTGGAAATATCTTGATACAACACTCCCAAGGGAGCTAAGAAAATACCAATAAATGTTCCCAATAAAACTAAATGAATTAATGGAACTGGAGTTACAATTACTGTCCAATTAATAGGAATACGAAACCAAATAAACAATCCCACTAGGAGAATTAGCTTGATAGCAAAATTAAAAAAAACTTCCCCTACTTTGGCCAAAATTAATGCTTCCCGTGGAAAATTTACCCTGGCTAACATGGGTTTTGCTACTGTTACCGCTTGTACTGGACCATTTAAAGCTTCTACAAAAGTTTGCCATAATGCAGTGCTAAACATGACATAAGCTGGATAGGGTAAATCAGTAGCTCCCACATTAATGACTTTGGCATCTTTCGCAAGGGTTAAACTTACAGCCAAGACAATTGGTGGTAAAAAAGCCCAGGCTATACCTAAAAAAGATTGTCGATATTGGGCGTTGATATCTCGCACCATTAACCGCCAAGCTAGTTCACGAGAAGCTAACAAGTCTCGCCACATTTGTCGCACTAAGTCTAGGGGATATCTCAGTTGACTCTCTGGTGTATAAATGATTTGAGGTAGCTGAGAATTCAATTTTTGATGTCGCTTCAATATTTTTTATCCTTTGTCCAAGAAATTGCAAGTATTCTAGGGAACAACGAGAGAACTCTCAAAAACCCTCTTTACTTCCTGTCTTTTGTGGTTCGTTTTTTCATGATTTTGTGTAAGTCCTGTATTCATGAAAATCAAATATGAAATATGAGTTCTATAGGTGTGTTTGTGCATAGCGGCTAGTAATGTAACGGTTGGCTATCTTGTCTATATACGATAGAGTTTTCCCAGCTACTCGCCAGCCAAATTTGTTAATAGGCAATTTACGCACAAGGGGATTAATAATTGCCATTTGTCGCCGCCATCCCAATCGTTTATACTTATTTTCAAAGTATTCATCTTCAGTGAGATTCCACTTTTCACACAGGCGTTTAAGGCTGGCTATTTCCCAAGCATCACTCCAACGCAGCATATAGTAATGTATATCTGTTGGTTCTAGTGGTTTGCTTGTTACATAAGTCATCAGAGATTCAGGTTCTAGGTAAACTGTGCCACCAGCTTCTGCTACCAAGATGCACAAATCAACGTGTTCTTTGGTGTTCAACAGTGCTTCATCTAATAACCCAATTTGTTGAAATATCTCTGTTCGTACCATCATGCAGTGAAACTCGGCTAACCCAGTTTTTTGGCGTTGTAACTGAGTTTGAATATCTGCAATTTTGCGACCTTGTTTATATATCTTTTCAATCATGCGCTTTCTGCTGGTTTCGTCTTTAATCTCCACCTTGATTCCAGATTCCCCTCCGGCACAGTGTATTTCTGTGTGTAAAGGTGTACCCTGACAAATGAGAGGACTAACTATAGTTGCATCTGTTTCTTCTGCACATTCGACTAAAGGCTTGAGCCAACCTGGGGTGACAACAACATCATTATCAATAAAGACAACATACTTACTAGTAACTTGACGCAAACCCATGTTTCGCGCACTGTTGGGGGAGAGATAGTAATTTGTGCGAATCAGTTGAAATTGCTTTTGTTGTGATTGTTCTGCTAAATAATCCCTAATGTGACGTGGGGAACCACCATCTATATAAATTAACTGGAAGGGATAATGTGTATGTTCATAAATGCTTTCTAAGGCTTCACGGGTACAACTGAAACGTTCTCTGGGAGAAACAATAAGGGTTACATCTGGGGTAGCGAGCGCTAATGAGTTTTTCATTTCAATCAATATCCTTTCAGAATTTAAAACTGATTTTTTGTGAATCATTAAGGTAAGAAATAATAAATTATGGAGAGCCTTTTTTTTGCTAGATATTACACAGTAATTGCCGGAGCTAAGGCTGATTTTTGAAGAGGTAAATCATCAGTGATAACTTGGCGATAAATTTGCACTAACTCATCATTAAGTTTGTTCATATCATAATGTGATTGGACATAAGAATGACCAGAGTAACCCATTGTTGACCAAATTTGTGGATGCTCAATGAGATAAATTAATTTTTCAGCTATAGCATTAGCATTTCGCTCTGGAACTAGAAAACCAGAAATACCATCTTGTACAAGTTCAGGAATACCACCATGAGTAGTAGCAATTACTGGTAAACCCATAATCATTGCTTCTTTTAAAGTATTAACTGGTGCATCTTGATTGCCATCTTTTGCTGTCACACTAGGAGCAACAAAAATATCTGTTTGGTCGAGAATTGCAACAATTTCCGGCTGGGTTTTCCATCCAAGTAGCTTGACTTTATCAGCAATATTCAATGATTGTATAAGCTGCTGGAAGTGTTCTTTCAATTCACCATCGCCAATGATGTTATACTCGATATTTTGATAAAGTTCGCTCACCTGAGCAACAGCTAAAATTGCGTATTCTATACCTTTCTTTTCAATTAAACGACCAGTGGTAGCGATGCGAATTTTACTATCTGCATGAGGATACCTTTCTTTAAAAGGAAAGTGAATACAATCTATTCCTGAACCATGCACTACAATTTTATTTGCATCACAGCCTAGTTTGATAGCTTTTGTCTTAAAAAATTCACAGTTGGTTAAGAAAAAATCACCTTGAGCAAAGAGTGATTCATAAACATTTTCTCCATTTTCTTGAACAAACCAACTGATATCGTAGCCTCTAAATGAAGTAATTAATTTACCTTTGATAGCACCTATATTCCGTAAAATCATTCCTTCTAATGCTAATGTACCGAACTGGCAATGAATAATATCGTAAGTTGGAGCTTTTAATAATGGTATAACTGAGTATAATAATCGCAAAGAAACTGCCCGTTTACCATAGTTAAAAAAGTTGAGCGATCGCAAAATGACTAAAGGATTTATATGAAAATTCCCAATAATTAATTTTATTCCTTTTAAGAAGCGTAAAAAATAATTTTGATGAATCTTGGGTTGATAATATGTATGATTAAGTAAATGATAATTTGCTACTTTGGGATGAATTTTAGAAGTATTATCCGGTGGTGTGGCATAAATATTTACTTCATTTCCTCGATCTATCAAACCTATAATTTGATTAACAATAAATGTTTCTGATAAACTAGGAAATTTATCAACGATAATGGCAATTTTCATGAAATTACTCAAGAGTTTACTAGATTTATCAACACATTTTCTATTCACAAATTACAACCATAAAAAATATTTTTTCGTTTATTTCGACAAATAACAAGAAACAGTATAGATTAACTTTTTCGGTTATTCAATATAAAAAATTAAAATACTTCCTTGGACATATTTAAAAAAATAATTAGTAAAAATTAAAACTGGGATTTTAATTTAAGATCAAGCCATGAAACAATAATTAGTAGTTTTATTGGTAATAAATCTAGTAAATAAACAAACTATCAATAAAGAGTTAGCCAAACATTAAAAGTATATGAAACTAAGAATAGATAAGTACTTTAGCGATTTTAATAACCTGTGGAATGAAACCAAAAAAATAAATATACGCGAAAAAAATCAAACAATCAATACAAAAATATACATAAAAGAGAACAGGAAATGAGCAACAGAGAAATCCCCATAATTAAAATTAAGGGATTTGTAAGGTGTCAGAAAATGAGTGATTCAGGTAGGATTGGAATCCCCACTTTCTCTACGAGACGCTATGGGAACAACTGTTACTAGGAATAGGTGCGATCGCTTGCAAGTAAACAAAAAATATACCTCAGCAAAGGTTCAGCATTGCTAAACCCCTATGAAATAATGAACTAAATACGATATGTATACACCAAAAGCTTATAGCGACATCGAAAAACAGAAAAGTTAGGTCATAGCTACATGATCATTTCCACAAAAGAAGGAAAGTATTTATACAATTCTGCATAGGATTTAACATCCTTGAGGGGGATACAAATTCGTTTCACAGCATCACAATCATCTGTAGGCATTTGACTATCTAGATGTTGAATTTCCTTAAGTGTCAGATTTGGCACTTTTATTTCATAAGGATTATCTAATTCTGTTGGATTAAAATTCTTACTAAACTTACATTGTTCAGCAAGATTACAGTAGTTCTGTTCAAAAAGGAGCCATCCAACTGTTAACATACGACAACCATCATCATAACGAAAATCAAAAATTTGCTTATAATTGAGCTTTTCGTCTTCCGAACGTGCTGAATTAGCGTTACTAACACTTTGTTTAAGTTGATTATCAATTATTTTTTTATACAGATTTCCTATATTCTTCGCAGTTAAATCAATCGACTTTAGACTTATAGGAATTTTCTCATTAGGAAGCCTTTCTCGTAACTTATCTTCTCTAAATTTGTTTATTTCTTTTATATCCCAACCTTCTGTTGGGGGTCGTTCTTGCGCTGCACTAACTGTAACAATTAAAACGCTTCCCGATACTAATTTGCTTATAAGAGTATCAATATCATCTAAAATTGTTTTTTCTAATGGGATATCATAATCAAGCCATACAATTGATTTCTTATTCCATTCAATTGTCGGAAGAACTTCAGAGGAGTCTCCATACTTGATTTCAATACATCCAAAAGGTTTATTATATTCAAAACGAACTTTAGCGTTCGTATCTTTTTCTATACTTATCATGTCCTCAATATGTAAGGATTTATGAAATAGAATAAAGTCACTAAAGTAAGTTGAGCCAAAACCTACATATCTATAAGTTGTCAGTTCTCCGAACGGACTTAAGCATCGGAGAGAATCGCATATCATCCTTCTTTCAACTGCTTTTGCAGGACGAAGACTGTAATTAATTTTTGAATAGCTACCAGCCATTATCCTTATCCTTCGTTGTTTAAATAGTAATCAAAGGTTTTTTCACCAACCTCTTTATTCGATGTAACATTTAATAATTCTTTGACTTGCTCAATTTCTTCAATTGGTTTACTATATTGTATAGTGCCACGTTTTTGACGAGGGGGAATTGCTGATTGATCAGGGATTAGAAATGTATTACTTGTCTCTGCTTCAAATACAGAAGAAAGTGAAGTTTGCAAATACGCTTGCTCAAGTAAACTCTCAGTTATCTCACCACGCTCTACAAGGCTTTTTTCATCTGCCATTTTTCTTAAGAATGTAAGAACGGGAACCGTTAGTTGAGATACTTCTTGTTTGATTGATTTGTAGATTGGTGAGTCGTAGTCAATCCCTGTTTTCGTCGTTGTCCAAGGCAAATTAGCAGCATCATCAGACTCGAAGAAAGCATAGCCTCTAAAGAATGCAAAATCAGCATGATATTGTGGAAAACCACTTTTTGTACCCCAGCCCATTATTTCAGTTTGGTCAGCTTCAAGAACCATGCGTTCATTGCAGAATACATACCATCCTCCTTCCTTTATACTTCTATCAGATACACCAGCATACAACCTAACCCGCACTGGTGTTTCTATTTCACGACTTCCAAAGTACTTATATTCCTTTTCAAATTTTGCAACTTTAATATTGTCAGAAGTACGAAAATTAAGGGGAGTTGGACAAAGATCCTCATCATTTATACTAATGCTTAATCCCTTTTTTAGTTTTAATGAATATGCAATTGTTAATTCTTGCTTTAATTCCGATATGAAATTTTCTAATCCTAAGTCTTCTGACACAGTTTCATGCAATTTTTCAATTAATATTCGAGTGCCAATCTCACTGAATTCGGAATCACTAGCTTCTTGAACATTTGAAAATTCAAATGTCCATTCAGCTTGATCTTTCCATTCCTCTACGTCTTCTGAAACTGTAAATTTAGAACTAGATGTAGTTGATTCAACTGTAAATTTTTTTCCGATCTTGAAAAAAGCCCGCTTCATTCCAATTCCGAATCTTCCAATTGATTTTGGTGTTACTGCGGCATCATTAGCTCTTCCAAATTTGAAAGCATACTCCTCTGCTTCCTTGATTGTTATTCCTCCACAATTATCTTGAATTTCAAAGTACTCATTTTTCGCTAAAATTTTTATCCAAAGCCCTTCATAATTCTCATTGCTTTGTAAATGAGTTGCACCATCTACTGAGTTGTCAACAAGATCTATAATCGCACGAATAAGCGGTATATCTCGCACCAACATATATATGAATAAATCTTTAGTAGGTTCAGCATGAATTACCCGTTGATTATCACTCATCTGATTTAACTTCTTTATGAGATAAGCTTTTTGGACGATCTTCTTTCATGTACCGCTCAAATTTGGCTTCCGTCCATTTCTCTCTGCCCCTAACCATAAAAATAACCCCTGACAGCGATCGCTTATCTACTTAGTAGAATAGTACTCCCTTAGAGGTTATTGTTCAACCGTTTTATATTTGTTGAACCGAATTATCCTCCTACACCTGGGCGTTAGAGATCACCTTTTCATATACACTACCCCGAACAGCGATCGCTTCACACTTCGAGTTGATTGAAAAAAGCGATCGCACTCTGCACACAAATCTACTTCTCAGCAGTAGTTCCCAAATTTTCCAGCAAAACAACTAAATCATCTAAATTAGAAAAATCTAACAACACCTCAGCTAAAGCTTCCAATTGTTCTAGAGATAACTTCTCAATTTGCATTTTTAGCTGACTAGGAACTTCCCCAAATTTTTTAGATAATAACCGCAGAATAAGATTTACTTCTCCCTCCTGTCTACCTTCTTGTCTGCCTTCTTCTCTACCTATTTCTGTCGCTTCTTCTCTTAGTTCTTGATATAAGCGAGTTTGCTCAAAAGTTATACCTAACATTGCTTCTATCTCCACACGACTTAAACGAGTAAACCGATAAGACATAATCGTGGTAATTATTTCCATTATTGCACGACTAGCTGCCGGTTCTTGTAACTCCTGCTGACAACGGTTGACTAAATACCGCGCTGCTGCTGGTGCTTTGTCTTGGTTTAGAGTAGTCAATACCAATAAACTCACATCAAGGGGTAATTGCTCAATTTCTCCCAACTCATCCAAATATACTCGATGTACTTGTTCCGAACTCAAAAGTGCGCGATAGGGGTGAATATCCCCTTGTTCCATACTCCGAGTTGGATAAATTAACACAGCTTGCCAATCTTGAAAACGCTCTCTATTTCTGTAAAAATAGAGAAATAACTCCCCAAATAACCGCTCATACAGTCGCTCATCTCTTTGAAACTGCACCTCACAGAAATAAACCACCCCTGGTATTTCCGTTTCTGGTGGCAAAAACACCCCATCAATTTCAAACTTTGGCTCTTTCACCGCTACCGAATCGAAGCGATAATTAGCCGCATTGGCTGGGGCATTTTCCAATAATTCAAAAAGTAGTGTTGGATATTTTTGAAATAAATAATAAAAAATTGAGTCCCGCCGCATATAATCTAATTAATCCTAACTACAAAAAATTCTCCTGTGGATGATTATTACACACACCCATAGGAGAAATTATACAAGTTTTTTATTTATTTCCTAACTTTTTTATTCCTCCACAATTTTTATTTTCCCACAAATATTAAGTTATTCAACTGTTACCGATTTTGCTAAATTTCTCGGCTGATCTACATCCAAACCTCGTCGTGCTGCAATGTGATAAGCTAACAATTGCAACGGTATAACTGTGAGAATGGGTGAAAGGATTTCCTCAACCTCTGCAACAGGAATTAAATCATTAAATATCTCCCCTGCTTCCCCATCTTTGACAGAACTAACACCAATTAACCGGGAATCACGAGCTTTTGCTTCCTGGGCGTTAGAGATCACTTTTTCATATACACTACCCCGAACTGCGATCGCAACTACAGGGACTTTCGCATCTAATAAAGCAATGGGGCCATGCTTCATTTCCCCAGCCGGATATCCTTCAGCATGAATATAGCTAATCTCTTTTAACTTCAAAGCCCCTTCTAACGCAATGGGGAAATTAATTCCTCTGCCAATAAAGATAAAATCCTTCGTTTCCGCAAAGTCATGTACTAATTGCTCAATATAACGTTCTTGAGTTTCTAAAATCGCTTCAATTTCCCCTGGTAGCTGGCGTAAACCTGTGAGAATTTCCTCAAATCTTTCCACAGTAATCTCATGGCGACGATAAGCTATATCTAAAGCCAAAGCATAAAACGCCATCAATTGAGCAATAAAAGTCTTTGTCGCAGCAACACCAATTTCAATTCCCCCATGAGTATTGATGATATTTGCAACCATGTTGCCCAAAGTACTTTCTGGACGATTAGTTATTCCTAAAAGTCGCGCTTGATACTTGCTTTCTTTGCCCTGACGACGTTCTTTTTCCATTGCTAAAGCTGCTAAAGTATCAGCAGTCTCCCCCGATTGTGTAACACCAATAGTCAGAGTATTAGCAGTTAACGGGGATGGTGAATAGCGAAACTCAGAAGCATATTGTACCTGGGTGGGAATTCCCGCTAATTGTTCTAACAAGTATTTACCGACTAAAGCAGCGTGCCAGCTTGTACCACAGGCAACAACTTGAATTTGTTCTAAGTCTGCGTAAAAATCATCAGCTAAACCTAGTCTCACCGGTGATTGTGCAGTTGAGTTGCCATTCAATTCCGTTGGGAAATAAGCTTCTAAACAATCCCTCACTACCCCCGGTTGCTCATAGATTTCTTTGAGCATAAAATGCTTGAATCCCTGTTTTTCCACCATGATGGGATTCCAGTTGATGGTGCGGGGATGCTTTTTCAAGCGATGTCCAGCAAAGTTATAAACCTCCACCCCCAAAGGAGTCAAACGAGCAATTTCGCCGTTTTCTAGGGGCAACACAGCGCGGGTATAGGGAACAATTGCCGGGGTGTCAGAAGCACAGAAAAACTCACCTTGACCAAAACCAATAACTAAAGGTGCTTGTTGCCGGACTACAATCAATTCATCGGGGTAGTCAGCAGAAATCGCCGCAATAGCATAAGCCCCCTCCAACTTACTCACCGCTTCCCGCACCGCGTCTAAAAAAACCGAAGGGGAAGGAGAATTTTGATCACAATGCTTTAAACACTCAGCAATTAAATGAGGTATTACCTCTGTATCTGTTTCTGAACGAAATTCATGTCCTAATGCTTTTAATTGTTCCCGTAACTCGCGGTAATTCTCAATAATGCCATTCTGCACCACCGCCACCCGCAGTGCTGTATCCATGTGAGGATGGGCATTATGTTCTTCTGGTTTACCATGAGTTGCCCAGCGAGTGTGACCAATACCAATTTGAGCAGGATTTTCTATTTGTTCCAGTTTAGAACGCAAATTCAGCAGCTTACCTTTAGCCCGTACACAGTGAACGTCACCTTCCCAAATTGTGGCAATTCCTGCCGAGTCATAACCTCTATATTCTAATTTTTCTAGTCCAGCCAATAAAATATCTGTTGCCGCTTGAGTTCCTATATATCCAACAATTCCACACATTTTTTATACCACTGGTTATCAGTTACTCTCGATTTAATTCCCTTCTAAGAAGGTCTAATGCTTTAGCAATGGGTTTAAATATCTCACTATCGGCTAAACAACTATTTGCTGTTCATTGAAATTTAATAAATGATACTTGCCATCACAGAATGGTTATTTTAGCAAATAAAAAATAAAAAGGAGCAAGTTGCTCCCATTATCACTAGGTTGTGTTATGGATTTTGGAATTTTACTCTAAAAAAACAACTTTGTCGGGCAGAAATGCCGACCTCAAAGCTTAAAGACATTTGCTATGCAGATAATTGAAAAAAATTAGGGTGCTGAGTGCTGAGAGAAGAATCAAGAATGCTTTTAGATAATTTGCTTCTTGTTTCTCCTTTACTCAGTCCTCAGCACTAAATTACTGAGTTTTTTAAAATCCTCAGTATGCTAAACCCATACTGCGAGTTGTTTCAGCGCCTAGATAAACCCGGATGCTCAAAAAGTCGGTGGGGCAAGCAGTTTCGCAACGCTTGCAGCCTACGCAGTCTTCTGTGCGGGGTGAAGAGGCGATTTGAGAGGCTTTACAGCCATCCCAAGGAACCATCTCTAGTACGTCTGTGGGACAAGCGCGGACGCATTGGGTGCAGCCGATGCAGGTATCGTAGATTTTTACGGTATGAGACATGGAAAAAACTGCTCCTTTCGAGTGTTCTTCTCTGCGAAGGAATCATAATCAAGGCATAGTTTACCGCAGGGCTTGATAGCCTGTAAGTAAAAGGCTACATAACTTTAAACATTGTAATAAGCTCTCTGAACAATTTATCTGTCAATATCGCTCCTATTCAGCTTTAATCAGCAACATGGCTATCAAGTGTTTACCCGAATGACTCAATTCTCTAAACCGCTGATTGTAAAGATGTGTAAATTTGCAGCCCGGCTTTTGGGGTTATCTATAGTACCTATCAGTTAGCAGCTAGGCTAGGCTAAACTTTTGACTGGTTGTGACGAAATGTTAACTATTTAGCGACGGTTTTCAGATATGTGATGATCATAGCTTGTCGTTTCTGTTCAAGACAAGTAGATTTGCATTAATATCCATATTAGTACAATAAGACAAGAACATATGTAGCTGTGTAAAGCTATTTTGGGTATACCTACGCTTAGAGCAATAACGTAACACACTCTACAAATACTTATATTTTTTCAAAATTCAAATACTATAGGACTTACGCACTGTAAAAACTGCACATGATATGTATGAAGGAAATTGCCTAGTTTCAAGCTTTTGGCATCGCATATTAGTGCGGTGCGTCAGATAGAGAAAATCTGTTGTGTGCTAAGTTATCAGGTCTGACGCACCCTACAAGAGATAAAATCCATAATCCATATTTGATAGATTTTATCAATGCGTAAGTCCTATACTATACTAAAAACGGTTTAAAAATGTCATTCTGAACGAAGTGAAGAATCTCCGAGATACTTCTCTACGAGACGCTCCGCGAACGCTGCACTACGTTACGCTCAGTATGACATAAGTTCAGGTTTTACCCTTTTGCAGTATAAAAGTGTCATTATGATAGCGCAGCATGGCGTATGACATAAGTTCAGATTTCACCCTTTTGCAGTATATTTGTATATAACCATTAAGAATATGGCTAAAACATTCACAAACCAAAGTCCTATTATCATTGCTCACCGTGGTGCAAGTGGCTACCGTCCTGAACATACTTTAGCTGCTTATGAATTAGCAATTGATTTAGGTACTGACTATATTGAACCAGATTTAGTAATTACCAAAGATGGTATTTTGATTGCTCGTCATGAAAATGAAATTTCCGAAACTACTGATGTTGCTATTCATGCAGAATTTACTCACCTGAAAACTACTAAAATAATTGATGGTGAAGTTAAAATAGGTTGGTTTACAGAAGATTTTACTTTGGCGGAATTAAAAACATTAACAGCTAAAGAACGTATTCCTCAAATTCGTCCTCAAAACATAGCATATAATGGAATTTTTACGATTCCTACTCTAAATGAAATTATTGATTTAGCAAAACGCAAAAGTTTGGAAATAGGTCGAATGATTGGAATTTACCCAGAAACGAAACATCCAACTTACTTTAAATCAATTGGTTTACCATTAGAAGATAAGTTACTCACAGCTTTACACAAAATTAATTTACCTATATTTATTCAATCATTTGAAGTTGGTAATCTGCAAGAATTATCTAAAAAAACAGATTTACCTTTAGTACAATTAATTAATGATTCTGGAAAACCTTATGATTTTGTAGTTAATGGTGATCATCGCACATATCAATATTTAGTAAATCCAACAGAGTTAATAGAAATTGCTAAATATGCACAAGCGATAGGAGTAAATAAAAATTTAGTAGTTCCCAAAGATAGCAATGGTAAATTACTATCTCCGACATCCTTAGTTAATGATGCACATCAAACTGGTTTACAAGTTCATGTTTGGACATTCCGCAATGAAAATTTGTTCTTACCTTTAGATTTTCAAGAAAATCCCCAAGATGAATATCAACTATTTTTTGACTTAGGTATAGATGGTGTTTTCAGTGACTTTACAGATACTGCTGTCTCTGCGAGAAATTTCCTTAGTTAATGCCACCGTTGGGTTGGTCGTATTAGATGATTTGGGCTTCTGCTAGTTGTCCGGTAGGGAGGTCGGTTATTTAGAAGGTGATGTTAAAGGTGGGGTTGAAAAGGGTTTGCTAGAGATTGAGTGAGTTATCTTTGAATGTGTGAATTGATGCAGGAGTTGAGGTATGAAAATAACTGTCGAGGAATTGCTTCAACGGTATGCTGCTGGGGAGCGAGATTTTAGAAGCACTACCCTCAAGGGGATTGATTTGAGTGGAGCTAATTTGCCCGGAATTAACTTGAATCAAGCTAATTTGGCTGAGTCCAACCTGAGTAGGGCTAATTTGTCTGGAGCCAAATTGAGGGACGCTAGGCTTCATCGAGTTAACTTGGAAGGGGCTAACTTGTCCAAAACTGATTTGACTTCTGTTGTTTCTGAGGAAGCCAACTGGAGAGGAGTCAATTTGGATGGTGCTTTCTTGCAAGTAACTAGCCTTTTCTCTGTTGATCTGGAAGGAGCTACTTTCCGAGGCGCTGAGATGAGTAATGCCCTCTTTGATCGCTGCAATATGAGAAACGTCAACTTGGAAGGAGCCGCTTGGGATATGCTTGATGTCGGAGGGCTGTTTGACGTTGATTTGACTGGGGCTATCGGGGAGCTTGACCTTGGCGATTTCATTGGAGTTGGTATTATTTTGCCCAATGGAGAGTTCCTCGAAGCCACTTGGGAGTTCATTGACCGAAAGTGGAGTAGAGAGAAAAGTGATGAAAATTGAGTTTCAGTGCGATAGCTTCGCTCGCCGCAGGCATCGCGTAAGCGCTGACTTGTCAGTTCGCTACACTCTCCGCAGGCATCGCACCAGCGATGTTTCTTTGGATACTAGAAAGTATTTTTCAGTTCCCTGATCTTATAGGTTCGGTTGAAATATAAAACTCAATATCAATCCAGATTATTCCATCTCTAAAAACTGTCTAACTGTAACAATAGAAATTCCATTAAAAGGATTCAGAATTAATAAATCTTGATCTCCACTCACGATTAATTTTGCATCGCCATTAACAGCTAACTCT
Organism: Anabaena sp. WFMT; assembly: GCF_051781005.1. NCBI lineage: Bacteria > Bacillati > Cyanobacteriota > Cyanophyceae > Nostocales > Nostocaceae > Anabaena > Anabaena sp. WFMT. The sequence goes on from NZ_JBPWOA010000026.1 coordinate 272,188, forward strand.
AAAAATTTATCATCTTTAGCATCTCGACAAGCAACAATAGTCTTGCTAATTTCAATAAAATTAACTGATTCAGCCAACCAACCTAGAAATAAATCTCTCTCAATTGCAGTAACATACTTCTCAAACTTTGGTCTTGTCAAAACCTTTGTTATTTCTTACTAAATGAATTGAGACATCAAAATAGTTCCTTGATGCCGAGCTTTATCTAAGGCTTGACGCGGTTGACTATTTTTGAAAAGCAAAGCAATAACAACAATATTGGTATCCAACACATAGTTAGGGGGAGTCTTCATTTAGAATCGTCTCCAAAATTTCTGGTGTCAAGCCTCTGGAAACTGCTCTATCACTAATTTTATCCATCAATTTACCGAGAAAATCAACTTCTTCATTCATCTCCTCTCTTAAAAATACACTAACCAGTGTTGCCAGAGATTGCTTTTTACGTTCTGTTGCTTTTTGATAGGCTTGAGCAACGTTAGGACTAACTTTAATTGTGATCTCTTCGCTAATTTGCATAGTCAAAACCTGTTAATAGTATTTGTTATTATATCGGAATAAAGAGGATGGTGCGATCGCTACGCTCGCAGCAGGCATCGCACAAGCCCTGACTTGTCAGTGGAATCACAATTCCTCGTAGCGTGGGTTGTTCGCGTTAGCGTTGCGGAGCAATGGAACAAAAGCCAACATCAATCAACTATAGTTAACTGTAAAAATAATTGTACATCATCAACATCCGCCTCAATTATTGATGAATGTGTGAATTAGATATTAGATTTTATGACATTTAATTTTTATATTATACAATCAAGCTGCACAATAATTACCTCAAAAAAATGAATAATGTGCAGCTAAGTCGTTTGAGTGAAGTCGCTAAACTCTTTTTTCAACTAGGTGTAATTGGTTTTGGTGGGCCAGTTGCCCATATTGCCATGATTGAAGATGAAGTAGTTAAGCGTCGTCAGTGGCTGACACAGGAGCATTTTCTGGATTTGTTAGGTGCAACTAACTTAATTCCCGGTCCCAATTCTACAGAAATGGCAATTCATATTGGATACATTTATGCAGGATGGCTAGGGCTAATTGTAGCAGGTGTTTGTTTTATTTTACCTGCGGTTTTAATTACAGGTATATTTGCTTGGGTTTATGTCAATTATGGAACTTTACCGCAAGTTTCACCTTTACTTTATGGAATTAAACCTGCTGTTTTAGCTGTTATCTTTAATGCCCTTTGGCGTTTAGCAAAAAAGGCAGTAAAATCGCGTCAGTTACTAATAATTGCCGTTGCTGTTGGGATGGTGACTTTAGTCGCGAAAGTAAGTGAAGTAATTGCACTTTTATTAGGTGGATTATTGGGGATGGTTTGGTTAAATCGTGGTAATCAAAATAATCCACCAGGAAATCAGACTAACTTGTTAATCGCAGGTTTAACTATTAGTGTAACTTCGCAAGTAATATCAGTAAATGCTGTATCTGTGCCTTTGTGGCAATTAGGTTGGTTTTTCTTGAAGGTTGGTAGTGTGTTGTTTGGTGGGGGATATTTACTGGTAGCTTTTTTACAAGGTGGATTAGTTGAAGAATATGGTTGGTTGACACAACAGCAGTTACTAGATGCGATCGCAATCGGTCAATTTACTCCTGGCCCAGTCCTGTCTACTGCAACCTTTATAGGTTATATTATCGCTGGTATGCCTGGTGCAATTGTCGCTACTTTGGGAATTTTTCTCCCTTCTTTTGTCTTTGTTGCTGCCTTAAATCCCCTGATTCCCCGCCTACGTGCCTCATCTTGGACAAGGGCTTTTTTAGATGCTGTCAATGTGAGTGCTGTGGCGCTGATGGTAGTAACTACACTGCAATTGGGAGTCGCAACGTTAACTTTATCACAATTCCCTTATGTAGATTTGTTCGGTTTAGCGATCGCACTCATTTCTGCAATTTTAGCCATTCGCTACAGTATCAATGCCGCTTGGCTGGTTTTGGGTGGGAGTTTAATTGGTTGGGTTGCTTCAGTTTTGGGCTATGTTCAATAACTAAACACCGAGTTTAAAGATTAAACCTTAACTTGCCAACTGTGATAAATCTACTTGCTGAGTTTTGGCTAATTCAAAATACTCCCAATTTGTAACGGGCATTGGATCAGAATTTTTATTAGTCATAATTGAGTCTATAAATTCTTGAGCTTCCTCAATAGCAAACTCTTCTTTAAACCAACATCTCATAGAAGTTTTTGAATAGTCTAGTTTGCTACCACTTGGGCTGTAGCAAATCACTTCAAATCTGTTTCTAGCAAAAAATTGATATATCTCAATTTTCCATTCTTTATAATTGATCGTTTTCATCAAATATTTATTCATGAATTAATTTTCCTTGATTAAAATTGATTTTTTAACCTGAAATCAAGACCAAACAACAAAAATCAGCATATTAATGGTTCTTATACTTTTCATAATAAAATATTATTTAGTTTTACATTAGAAATATATATATATCTTAATATACTTGTTATGCTTTGTTACATTATTCAGCTATGCCGTAAATTACAAGTATCGCAAAATACAAAGCATAATCCACCTGTCTATGTATCATGATAAAGCTTCGTATTAAATTATGCCAATAAACCAAGGTGGTTGGTGAAGTAGTTGAAGTACTTCAATTTTAGGTTATCTTCAATAATTATCACCAAGTTAGAAAAATAATATGTTTGCCAAAATACGCCATTTCTTGGGTCAATTATTTAGTAAATCAAGGACAGTCAATAACGAACCTCTAAATAAAGTAAGCTTGATTGTCATTATCTTGATTGATATTTTTATCTTAGTCAATGTTTTCACAGGACTTAATGATATTAGTGGATGGCATCTTAGTCCTAATCAAGCTTATCCATGTTATTCCGAATGGGACAATTACCGGACAAAAAATAACAAAGATAAAGACTATCAAATGATTAATTTGGCATTACCAAATTACTCTAACAATCAACTCAATAGACAAATATATCAACAAGCTGAAGAAGGTCATCTGGGCAAAGTTTCTCCAATATGCTTGCAGTATGCTGAGTACAAAGATAAAGTTAAAAATTCCCAAAATTTGCAAACTATAAAAACCATTGAACAGCAACAAAACAAAGTTAGTAACCTTGAGCAAAGTAATAAAAATATTCGCGCTCAATATGATTCAACGCTTTTAGAAAAAATTGCAGGTCAGTCTAGCGATAAATCAATTAATCAAGTCAGTGCTGAAAAAGCTAAACAGACGTTAGAGCAAAATAAAATCCAAATTTCTACAATTACCAAGGAAATTTCTCAACTTAAAAATGAACTACTTACCAAGCCAGAAAGTACTAATTTCCTAGCCTTTCTTAAAAATGAAAATACATTTAGAGAAGTAGAAACAGGCTATAAAAAAGCATCATTTTGGTATCCCAGTATCCAACTTAGTTTTCAAGCTTTATTTCTGTTGCCGTTAATTTTCATAGCTTTATTAGTTCATAATATTTCTCAACGTAAAGGATATGGACTCATTGCTCTAATTAGTTGGCATTTGTTGGTTATATTTTTGATTCCGCTAGTTCTGAAAATCTTTGAATTTCTGCAAGTTGGTGCAATATTTAAGTTTATCTTTGATATCGTTGGCACACTTTTGGGAGGCTTGCTATTTTTAATCAGTTATGTCTACATCTTGATAGTTCCGCTGGTTGGTTTTGGCATTATCAAATTTTTTCAGAGAATTGTTTTTAATGCTAAAGTCCAAGCAGTTAGCAGAGTGCAAAAATCACGCTGCATTAATTGCGCTAAAAAAATTCGGCATAATGATATTTATTGCCCACACTGCGGTTATGATCAATTTGTTGAATGCGAAAATTGTCACGAGCTTACTTATAAAGCTTTACCATATTGTAAACATTGTGGAACTGTGCAAAGTTCTAGTGGACTTGTCCACAAAAGATAAAAATAATGTGGAAATCACTAAGTCTTTCACAGTTTATACCAAATTGATATGAAGTTGCAGAGAATATAGCGGTATGCATTTGAATAAAATACATCATAGCCCCCTCATCGCTTGCGGGGAGGGGGTTGGGGGTGGGGTTCTTGTATCTCACTCAACCGAGAACCGCTATAAGATGTCAAGAATAATTGACCGCAGATAAACGCAGATTAACACAGATAAAGACGGATAATTCAATTGATGTCATTATTCTATGCAGCCTCATATAAAATTGGTATTAGATGTCAAAAAATAGCCAAAAAGCCTCTATATTTAGTTATAGAGGTTTTTTTGATTTACTCACTCTCAACTTCTAATTCCTCACCAGATGGAAAATCTAACTTATCAATTTTTAAAGCTGCTTCTTTAATTAAACTTGCTTTTGCACGACTTTCTAGGATTTCTTGATAATATTCTTCAGGTGTTAATCCATAATCTCTTTTAACGTAGGCAATTTTATCTTTAATGCAGTCCTCAATCATTGATTTAACATCAGCAAGATAGTAATCTTCATTGAATGATTTAATATGTATTTTATTAGTTATTGAAGGAACCGCAAGTCTTTTTAGACCTCTTGCTTCCTTTAATACCCGATTACCTATTAAATTGTCATCAGCATCAAAAAAACTAAAAATTGTTTTACCTTTTGTATTTCTTTTTAAAGCTGGTTTCAATCCTACAAAAATATCAACTGATGGGAACACTTGGGTTAAAAACGAAAAATTATCCATTGTCGATTTGTGTTGGTTTCTTTAATTATCTAAATAGCTTATCAGCTTTCTTCCATCTTCTCCCTTCTTTCTTGCAGTTTTAACATAATTTCTGCGTGCATTTCGCGGGTAATGGGATAGAAAAAAGTCAAAATTAAGCCAATAATTAAACAAATTGTAGGTATAGGCCCAACTGCAATACGGATTGCTAATAGTGCTGAATCAGGTTGTATGGGTAATGCAGTTTGTCCAGCTACAACTTCTTTAAATCCAGATGCTTGTAAAGCATTACCGACTATAAATAGCCCAAAAGCTAAACCAAATTTTTGTAATAAAACCATAAATCCATAGAAAATTCCTTCCCGTCTTTGTCCGGTTTGCAATTCATCTAACTCAATGACATCAGGAATCATTGACCAAGGGATTAGATAAGCTGTAGAAACGCCAACACCTGCCATAATCGCCATGAGATACATCAATCCAATTTGATTAGATTGCAAGAAAAATAGCCCAGCAGCGGCGATAATCCATATACTCATTCCCATAAAATAAACAAGTTTTTTACCAATTTTTTTACTTAAATAACTCCAGACAAATAACATTATTAAAGCAGTTGCTTGTACTGCAATCATGACGGTGGGAACGTCTGAATTTTTTAGCCCCATACAGTAGATGACAAAGTAGGGAATAATGCTGGCTGTGATTTGTACACCTAACCAAGAAAAAAGATAGATGGCGATCACAAACAGAAAAGGTTTGTTAGTAAAGACAATTTTTAGCTGTTCGATGAAGGGAATTTCTGGTGGTTCCTCAAGTTGGATACGTTTGGCTTCAAAAGCCATAATGCGATCGCGTGTCCCAAAAACACACCAATACAAGGCTAAAACCGAAATTACAGTACAAATAGCTGCTAAAACTAGATATTGTTGTTGAGGATCTGCAATCTGAGAAAAAACAATTTGCGCTAAAATCAGCGATAAAATACTGCCACCAATAGAAAAAGTAAACCGAAAGCTATTCAGGCTAGTACGTTCATCATAATCTTGAGATAGTTCTGGAGTCATTGCCGTGTAAGGCAAATTAACAACAGTAAAAAATGCTTGTGATACGACTCCAATGCCTACATAATACCAAAACAACGGCCAAATATTATTACTAGGTTCAGCACTAAATTGCGGTACAATCCACTGTAAGAAAAAGAAAATCCCAAAGGGAACTGCACCATATAACATCCAAGGTAAACGACGACCCCAGCGACGAGATTTAGTTTTGTCAGTCAGCCATCCCACCACCGGATCGTTGACAGCATCCCAAATTTTGCCAATCATTAAAATGCTGCCTGCTAAACCTGCGGGAATACCAGCGACGTTGGTAAAGAATACAAGTAGAAAAAATATAGCAATATTGGAAGTAATTGCTGGGCCTAAATCACCAGCACCATAAGCCAGTTTAGTTTTAATATCTAATTTTTCACTAGTCGGATTTTTTTTAACATCACCATCAGCAGTAGAATCATTCATGATCACTTGCGCTCATATTAAGATAGTTTGGGTTTGCCTTCAGTACTAACTAAAAATCACTTTCCTGCGTTTTATGTCAGACCTTTACGTTTCTTGGTCAGATTATCATCACAAAATTGAACAATTGGCTGTCAAGATTTATCAATCAGGTTGGCAATTTAACCAAATTGTTTGTCTTGCTAGAGGGGGACTAAGAGTGGGAGATATTCTTTCTAGAATATACAATCAACCTCTGGCGATTTTAGCTACTTCATCTTACAGCGGTGCTGGTAAGCATGAAAGAGGAGGTTTAATAGTTTCTAGTCACTTGACGATGACTAGTGATAAATTAGGTTCCCGGATTCTCCTAGTAGATGATTTAGTCGATTCTGGAATTACCATCCAGCAAACTGTACCTTGGCTAAAAAAACATAGTGAGTTCCCAATTGAGGAAATTCGCACTGCTGTAATTTGGTATAAAGCCTGTTCAGTTATTGCACCAGACTACTACGTTGATTATCTACCTGATAACCCCTGGATTCATCAACCTTTTGAAAAATATGAACTGATTAACCCCGCACAAATACTAGAAAAGGTGAGCCAACCTTGTTGAAGTGGGGGAATAAGGGACTAGGACTTACGCACTCAGCCAAGTTGAGAACGGTAGAATAGGCGTTTCAACTTCTGGAGAGATTCTTCGCTGCGCTCAGAATGACAGTTTTCCGTTTCAGTGCGTGAGTCCTGGATCTTTCTTCTGTCACCTTTCCTAAAACAGCCACAGCCAAACTGGGAGAGTAAATAACAATACCATAGTCCCCATTGCTAAAGCAGTTACTGCCAAATCACGGTCTAAATTAAAGGTTTCGGCTATTACCAGTGTGGCAAAAGCTGGAGGCATGGCCATTTGTAAGACTATGACCTGTGCTGCGTCACCAGTGACACCAAAAAGTGGTAAGGTACTGCCTAAAATTAGAGGAACTAACAGCATTTTGATGACTATACTGCTTCCTGCTGGTTTTAGTTTGTGCCAAGAGTTCAGTCGTGAAAGTCTCATGCCAATTAAAATTAAGGATGAGGCTACAGCACACCAAGCTAATTTATCTAGGCCAATTTCTACTACATTGGAAATTGTCACTTGACGAAATAACAACCCAAATCCAAAACTCCAGAGGGCAGGATTGATTAAAATTGCTTTAGCCATCTGCCTATGATTTTGGACTGTGTTGCCAAAACGGGCTGCTAGTAAGACACCCAAGCCATAAGCTCCGAACAGTGACCCCAATAAATCGTAGAATAATGCCCAGGCGAAGTATTCTTTGCCGACCATTGCTAAGGTGATGGGAAAGCCTAGATAACCTGTGTTACCAACCATTGCCGCTAGAATTAAACTACCTTGGGTTGATGGTTGAGGAATAGATTTTGTCAAATAGGCTTGACCTTTGATCCCTAACCAAGCTAAAAATGCCCCTAGTAAGATTGCTAAGTGAGCGATCGCAGGTGCAATCCAAATCTGCCCTGATAGGTCTGTTTGACGCAAAAAAGCAATAATGCTGATGGGTACTCCAACCCAGAAAAGAAATTGACCCAAATAGTTAGGAAATATGGCAGGTAATTTCCGTCCTAACATAACTCCTACTAGTACTAATCCTACTAACTTGACGTATAGTTCTAAAAGATTTATCAAGATTTTACTTAAAGATAGGGATGTAAAATAATACTTATTGTGCCTATTTTTTTCTAGTCTAGAATTTTTAGTAATTACATTATTGAACACAAGCAGGAGCGGAAACTTGAATAAGGCTGGTTTTTCAGAAAAACCGCAAAACTCATCGGCTGTCCCTGGGGATGATATTCCAGCGGCTTTACGCGATACTCCTGATCCAGGGTCTAAGCTACGCCTACAACCGTTAGTTTTAGTTATTGGGGGAATAGCAGGATTTGTGTTGCTGGCTGTAATTAGTGGTTTCTTGTTTTCCGTTATAGCACCCCCCAAAAAAACAGTAGATTCTCAACCAGTAGGTGCTAATTCTGTACCGACACCGACTAATACCCCGGCTGCTAATGATAGTGTTTTAGGGCATTTGGTATATCCTGAAGCTCCAGAGTCAGAACTATTGGCAATTACCGCTGATGGACGGATAAAAATGCGACAAGCAGCAGCCCAAAAGTTTACGGCAATGGTACAAGCGGCCAGAAGTGCGGGTGTGATTTTAACACCGATTTCTGGTTTTCGTTCAGTCAAAGACCAAGAGCAGTTATTTTTTGATGTAGGGGCCCAGCGTAATCAGACACCTGCCCAAAGAGCGGCTCTCAGCGCTCCTCCTGGTCATAGCGAACATCACACAGGATATGCAGTGGATATAGGAGATGGAGCAGTACCAGCGACTAATCTCCAAGCCAATTTTGAAAATACCAAAGCTTATCAGTGGCTACAAGCTAATGCTGCCCGTTTTAGCTTTGAGCTATCTTTTCCCAAGGATAACTCTCAAGGTGTGAGTTATGAACCGTGGCATTGGCGTTTTGTAGGCGATCGCAATAGTTTAGAAACATTCTACAAAGCTAGAAATCTCAAACCGTTGAAGTGATTGGGGATTGGGTAATTGGTAATTGATAATTGGTAATTACTAAACTTCCCCCTTCCCCCTGCACCCCTTCGACTACGCTCAGGGCAAGCCTGCCTCCTATTTTTTATACTTCCCTGGATATTTACGAGAATAATATTCTTCCATGATTTCTAAAATCATTGGTGCAGCCACACTACCACCACCACCACCAGAATGTTCAGCAAAAGCCACAATCAAAAGTTCTGGTTTATCAGCAGGTGCATAAGCGCCAAACCAAGCATGATTCTCCTTCACTCCACGGTTCCAAGCTTCCGCTGTACCACTCTTACCAGCCGTTGGGGGAATAGTTGGTTTATTCAAAGCCTTACCAGTACCTTCAGATATCACCTTCCGCAATCCCTCGCGTAAAACTTTAATAGTACTTGGTTTCATATTTAAAGATTCGCGCCATTTTTGTGCGTCCGCATTGTCTTTGAGCAAATGTGGCTGCACTCGATAACCACCATTAGCAGGGACAGCAAACATCACTGCGACTTGTAGAGGTGATGTTTGTAAAGCACCTTGACCAATAGACATATTAATAGAGTCGCCTACAGTCCAAGGCATTTTCCAAACTTTGCGTTTCCAGTTTTCATCGGGAACCAAACCTTTGACTTCTTCTGTGGAGAACTCAAAGCCAGTTTTTTCACCAAAGCCATATTTGCGAGTCCATTCAATCAATTTAGGACCCCCTACGCCTTTACCAATTTGATAAAAGAAAGTATCACTACTCCACTGCATTGCACCGACAAAACCCAATGGACCAAATCCTGCATGGTTCCACTCACCAAACCTTGTGCCACCAATAGTTAAAGAACCATAGGTTTGTAGCACTGTACTGGGAGAAAATTTCCCCGATTCTAATCCAGCAGTGGTAGTGACAATTTTAAAGGTACTCGCCGGTGGAAAGGCACTTAAAGCACGATTGACCAAAGGATGCTCCTCACCTTGGACACTTGTCCAGTCTTTTTCGGAGAGTTTTTGTTTAGAAAAAATATTGGGGTCAAAGGTAGGATGAGATACCATTCCTAAGACTTCACCATTGTTGGGGTTAAGTGCCACAATTGCCCCATTGCGTTTACCTAAAGCTTTTTCGGCAGTTTTTTGCAGTTCTAAATCTATTGTTAAGTGTAAATCATTACCAGCTTTTGCCTGTTTTTCTCCCAATACCCGCAGCGGTCTACCCGCACCATCTACTTCTACTTGCTGTCCACCCCATTCACCCCGCAGTGTTTTCTCATAGGCTTTTTCCACGCCCATTTGACCAATTACATCTCCTAGACGATAGCCTTCAGATTTCCTTTTTTTTAGCTGTTCGGCTGTCAGTTCACGGGTATAGCCAAGTAGATGAGCTAATTTCATCCCTTGTGGGTAATAACGCACAGCTTCCGTATTTATTTCTACATCTATGAGTTCGGTTTCATATTCTTTCAAGGCTGTAACTTGAGCTTCATTTACGTCACGAGCAATGCGAATCAGAGAAGAAGAATTAGCCCCTGCTTCTTCTAGTTTTTTTTCCATTTCCTCTGGAGGGATATCGAGGATTTTGGACAGACGAGGCCCCACAACTGACCAGGATGGCTTGGTATGTGCCATTGGCCACAAATAAACAGAGCGAGGATAGCGAGTAGTAGCTAACAGTTTGCCATTCCTATCAAAAATATTGCCTCGTTCTGGTTGTTTAGGAATGACTCGAATCCGGTTAGCTTCTGCCCTTTGTCGGAGTTTTGGCCCTTCAATAATCTGCAAATAAGCTAAACGAGCGCCGATTCCAGATGTCATCAATAACGTGAATAGTATTAAAAATACTGATTGGGAACCACGTCCAACGGTACGTGTATTTTTTTGATTACTGAGTAGTGGTGGTAATATAGCCATAAAATTAAAAGTAGGCATGAAATTAATATTATCAATGCTTTGCAGCTGCTGCCCGGCATTTAGGATAAAACAATGGCAAGTATATTTTTCATCAGAGTGTTGTTGCCAGATACAATAAACCAAAGTGTTAATTGTAGTCTATATATTAATAGCCTACATTGCTTAACCAAGTTTAGTCAGATCACGGCATTCTACTAAAGACTATGGCTCAAACTGTGATGCAAAATCAGAAGAGTTTAACGACTTTTCAGCCGCTTGATGTTGAACTGCGTAACGTCTTCAAGTTTTTCAACCAAGAACCAGCCGTACATGGTGTGGACTTGGATGTTAGACAAGGAGAGTTTTTTAGTATTTTAGGCCCTTCTGGTTGTGGTAAAACAACCACACTCCGCTTAATTGCTGGGTTTGAAAGGGTTGACGCAGGCAAGTTGCTGATTCAAGGACAGTCTATGACCAATGTTCCTCCTTATCGTAGACCTGTCAATACTGTATTTCAAAGCTATGCTCTGTTTCATCATCTCAATGTGTGGGATAACATTGCTTTTGGACTCCGGTTAAAAAAAATATCTAAATCAGAACTGGAGAGCAGAGTCACAGAAGCTTTGAAGCTAGTAAAAATGGAAAGTTTGCGATCGCGCTTACCTTCTCAACTCTCTGGTGGTCAACAGCAACGAGTAGCCTTAGCTAGGGCTTTAGTTAATCGTCCCGCAGTCTTACTCCTAGATGAACCCTTGGGAGCCTTAGATTTAAAACTGCGTAAGGAAATGCAGGTTGAACTATGCAATCTCCACAAAGATTTAGGATTAACCTTTGTCATGGTGACACACGATCAAGAAGAAGCACTATGCTTATCTGATCGCATCGCGGTGATGAATCAAGGCAAAATTGAACAAATCGGTACTCCTAGCGAAATTTACGAACGTCCTCAAACAGCCTTTGTCGCTGATTTTATTGGTGATACAAATTTATTCAGCGGTGAAATCACCCATGTGGACTCAGAGTATGTGAAAATTTTGACCAAAACTGGATTGTCAATAGTCGCTAGACGTACAGACGATACACCAACGGAATTATTGCAAGCAGTAGTCTTAAGTGTCCGTCCAGAAAAAATTCAGATTTCCCTTTATCAACCAAACCTACCAACGAACTGCTTTGAAGGCAGGTTAGTTAATATTATGTATTTGGGTACTCATGTTAATTATGTTGTGGAATTAGCCAACGGCATAAATATCAATGTTTTACAACCGAATACCTTTGGCAGCTTACCAGATCGTGACACACCAATCTACATTTGTTGGGCAGAAACTGACTGTTTAGCTATTAGTCAAGCACCAAGACTCAAAAATCCATAATGACTAAAATGACTAACAGAAGGCAATTTCTAAAAAACATGGTAGCGGTTTCTAGCTTGTCTTTAAGTAGTTGTGGCTGGAAACTAGCTAATGTGAGTTCAAACCATACGAGTTCTGCTCAAAGTGACAACCTACAGATATATACATGGACTCAATATACTGATTCAGAATTACTTTCCACTTTTACTACCCAAACTGGGATAAAAGTGTTAGCCGATTTTTATGACTCCAACGATGTGATGCTGGCTAAATTACAAGCTGGAGGTGCTGCCACTTATAGCATTATCTATCCATCTGACTATATGGTGCAGAAGATGGTAGAGAAAAATTTGTTAACCCAAATCAATCATGAAAGCTTAATTGGGTTAGACAATTTATTTACCCAATTTAAGAATCCTAGCTATGATCCTGAGAACCGTTATAGTATTCCCTTCAATTGGGGAACAACTGGTTTACTTTACAACTCCGAAAAGCTAGAAAATCCACCAGAAGATTGGGAATATCTTTGGCAAAACCAAGACAAACTTTATAAGCGGATGACTTTACTCAATGATGTGCGGGAGGTAATGGGTGCAACCTTAAAGATGTTAGGTTATTCTTACAATTCGCAAAATGAAACAGAAGTTAAACAAGCTTATGAGAAGTTGAAGATATTAAAACCTGCAATTGCCGCTTTTGATACTGATGCTTGGCAAAACCAACTTCTAGCAGGAGATTTATTATTAGCTATGTGTTATTCTACCGATGCAGTCAATATATCGAAAGAAAACCCCAAATTCAAATATGTGATTCCTAGCAGTGGTTCTTCACTATGGACAGATACTATGGTCATTCCCAAAACAGCCGCTAATTTGGCTGGTTCTTATGCCTGGATTAACTTAATTTTACAACCAGATGTAGCAGCCAAGCTCAGTGAAAGACTAAATATTAGTACTCCTAATCGTGCTGGATTCGAGCAATTACCAAAGCAAATTCAAGAAAATACTAATTTATTTCCTCCAGAATCCTTGTTAGCAAAATGTGAACGCTCTACTCCTATAGGTGAATTTGAAGAAATTTATGAACGCTATTGGACTCAATTACTAGCTTAATTTCAATTAATACTGATGATCATATATTTCGTGCTGAAAATGGGTAATTGGTTATTGTATTATTTTCAATATTGACAACCTAAAATCTCAAATCCAAAATTGGTATCAGGCTGTGTCTATTAAAATTCCTAATTCGGCGCTAGAATCTCCCAGCGATATTGCAGAAAAGCCGCAATTGAATCGCTATCAAATCCAATGGCTTGCTCCTATGGCATTGCTTGCACCATCTGGGATTTGGTTATTACTGTTATTGTTACTGCCAACATTAATAATTTTTGAATTGAGTTTAGTCACCAATATTCGACCAGGTGATATTGTCAATCCTAATGGCTTTCAAAACTATATTCGTATTCTGGAACCACTTTACTTACGAGTAATATTTAATTCTCTTTTTTTGGCAATTAATACGACAATTATTTGTTTAATTTTAGGTTTTCCGGTTGCTTATTGGATTGCTCAAATAGCACCAAAGCGCTGGCGGAATTTGCTGCTATTAGGGTTTGTTTTGCCTTTATGGACTTCCTCATTGCTGCGTTCTTATGCTTGGATTACTATTTTGCGTCCAACTGGATTGTTGAATAGTTTACTCACCAGTGTCGGCTTACCTGCATTAGAATTGCTTAACCGCAGTCCAGCGGTATTAATTGGCATGAGTTACAGCTTACTACCTTATATGGTTTTAGTGTTGTATGCCTCTTTGGAAAAGCTAGACAAGCAGTTGCTAGAAGCAGCAGCCGATTTGGGTGCAAACCCAAGACAAACCTTTTTGCGCGTCACTGTACCCCAAGTTTTACCAGGTATAGCTGCTGGTTCTTTGCTGGTATTTATTATCGCATTAGGGGACTTTATCGATCCAGAATTACTTGGTGGTGCTTCTAGTATGACAGCGGCACGGTTAGTTTATAACCAGTTTCTCGGTGCTACCCAAAATTGGGGATTTGGTTCAGCGCTGAGTATGACGTTAATTTTGTTTGTGAGTATTGCGATCGCACTCGTGATTAAATTCGGTGAAGTCAAACCGAAAAAATAGACGTTATATAGAACGTCTCTACAAAAATTATTATTTTAAGCTTGGATGTTTTCTGCCTTCTGACCTCTGTTAGCCAAACTATCAACAGTAGAAAGGAACTCATGCTCCAAATAAGGCTTAGTGAAATAAGCCGTTGCACCTAATTCTTGAGCTAACTGACGATGTTTTTCGGAACTACGAGAAGTGAGAATCACCACAGGTTTTTTAGCCAAATCAGGATTCTGACGAATATGACTTAATAATTCAAATCCATTCATCCGTGGCATCTCCAAATCAGAAATGATCACTTCTACTTCTGGATGTACCTCCAATTGTTCAAGAGCTTCTACTCCATTTTGCGCTGACAATACTTGATAGCCGCATTTTTGCAAAGTCAGAGAAATAGTTTGTCGGACACTAATTGCATCATCTATAACCAAAACTACTTTTGGTAATTTATTAGCGATCCCTACAGAAGAAGGGAGTTGAGGTTTGATAGTATTTAAAGGAGCAGATGCAGCCAGCAGGGGTGTAGATTGAATCTCATCCTCGGACATTAACAGGGTCTGTTGAGAAGATATAGAACTGCTTGGTAGTCTTCTCACATCAAGTGTCGCCTGCATCTGTTGAGAATCTACCAGGAGAGTTCCGTCAATTACTAAAACAAGATTGCCATTAGCTAAACTACTACAACCATAGATGTATTTTGGTGGAGCAATGGCACTTCCTAAAGGTCTGATTACTAATTCTTGTTCACCAATAATTTGATCGACTTCTAAACCCAAAATTCCTTGATTATGTCTGAGCAAAAGCACAGGGGTTTTCATGCTTTCTGTATCAGCATGACTGGGTATTTTGTTTAAATAAGTACCGCCAATAAATGAACCATTGTAATACATCAAATTTGCAAGTTTTAAGAGGTTGACTAGAAGTTCATCCTCACCCGAATGCCAATGTAAAATTTGTTTACCTTCAAATTCTTTGATTTGTTGATCAGAGGGAATTAATATTTTCTCGATACTATCTAGCAATAAGGCATAAACAACACCCCCTGCTTGGACTAGCATTAGTTTATCTGTAGTCATAGAAAAAGGTATTTTGAGTATGAATGTTGTTCCTTGAGAAGGAGATGATTGCACTGAAACCAAGCCATTAAGAGCTTGTAACTGAGTACGAACAATATCTAAACCCATCCCACGTCCAGAAATTTCACTTACCTTACCAGCGGTGGAAAATCCAGGTGAAAACATGAATTCTATCAATTCAGATTCAGTCAGATTATGAACATAGCCTTGACCATGATGATCATCTGGGATGAGATTAAGTGCGATCGCTCTTTCTCTAATTTTTTCTAAATTTATACCCTGACCATCATCTCGGATTTCGATAATAGTTTGGCTTCCTTGATGATAAGCACAGATTTCTATTAAACCTGTTTCTTCTTTACCAAGTCCACGGCGAATTTCTGGAGTTTCAATACCATGATCAAAAGCATTCCGCACTAATTGTAATAACGGATCATAGAGTTTTTCAGCAATGGCTTTATCTATGAGAACTTGTGTGCCAATAAGTTTTAATTCTACAAGTTTCGCATAAACATTTCCTAGCTTCTGCACCATTTGAGGAAAGCGGTTTAAAATTGTTCCCAAAGGCAGCATTCTGGCCTCTACCAGGTTATCTATAATATTTAGAGTTAAATTATATTTTTTATCACCAATTTGAGAAGATTGTTTCATTAATAAGTCCAGAGACTCAGATGTTTCTTGTAATTGCAGTGTGTCTTCTAATGCTTCATGTAATGTCAAATTAAATTCTGTATATATATCCATTTCTAAAGCATCAAACTGCACAGCAGAAACTTTTTGCATAGTTTCGATAGAAACATTATTTCCCTGTAAAGACAAATCACGCAATTGATTCAAAATTGCTTGATGTTGACTCAGTTTTTGAGTTAATCTGTCAATTAGTTCTATAATTTGGTCATCATATAAAGTGCGTCGTTTTTGATAAATCAGTAATTCTCCTGCCAAATAATTGAGATGTTGCAATCCATCTACATTTACACGTACAAAGGAAGGTTGTCGAGAATTATTATTTTTGGCAGGTAGGGAATTATCTGTTACTTCTTTATTGTTGATTACAGGTTCATCAGGAATCATTTCTAGGATTGATTCAGAAACGTTTGTAAATACCTGATCACTGACAACTGATGAAGTTACACTTCCTAAATAATTGTCATTTTTAATGTCTTCTACAGTATGGGTGATGACGGCTTGCTCTACTGTTTCAGAATCAAAAGTAGTTTCTCCTCCCCAGATTTCCTCTAATAGATTAAAGTCATTAGGAGCAGCTACAAAGGTAGATATTTCTTTGATAACTAGTAATTCTTGAAGTTTAGGATTGTCAAGCCATTTTTTTTCTTGTTCGGTGACTGGAGGGTAATTTTTATATTCTTTTCCTAATTTACGGATTTGCTTTCTGAGTGTGCTGATAACTGAGATAGCATCATCATCTTTGTTAACTAAATACTGAAATTGGGCAATAGATAAAAGAATGATTAAAATCACACCTTGGCGATAAACATGAAGGTTCGGCTGATCTCTTTTATCGACAATGAAATCTAGAAATTCATTGAGCCAAGTTTCTATATAATGTTCTGAATTTTCTTGACCATCTGGAAAAATTAATAACTTTAAACTCAGTTTTGTTTCTGGTATTTCTCTATAGTGATTAAACCAGCCAAAAATATAGCGAATCGCTTTTAAATAAAATTTAGCATTTGCTGGTCTTAAAGGCTCGTTATTCTTGTCGCCAGATGTAATCAAAAACTGGTAAAATTTGGTAGTAATGTTGAAAAATACTGTAGCAAAACTTTGATTTGCATGGATGATGGATGATTCAACCTTGGGGACTGTAGCTAATGAACTACTAGTGATAGTGGGTGTGCTAGGTGAATCATCTTCTGTTACTTTTATGAGTGTTTGCAAAGCTAAAGAAGGTGAACCCCCGGAAGTGCGATCACCTGCTAAAACTGCTTTTTGTGACTCTTGTAAATCAGCTAAAGCAATTTCGGCAATTTGGCGTGCTTTGTGGGGATTAGCTTCCAAAGCAGACATAATTGTGCAAGCTAGTTCTTTTAAACCAGGTAAATTCAAAGATTCTGCTAAACCGAGAAATACATCAAGTTGAGAGTGTAAAACCTCTACTAATTCTTCATTGCTGAGTGAATCAAGTAGAGCTTCAGCAATACTTTCTAAGCGTTGTTTTACTCCTACTTCAAAGATAGACTGGACAATATCAAATCCTAATTCTTCTGAAGTAGGAATATGAGATTCAGCCCCAAAAGCATCACCTAATGTTGTTTGTAGTTGTGCAAATACTGTACTTGCTCTCTGAAGCAGTTCTTCGCTATTAATATTACTGGCTGTCAGTTCTGTGGTGACGGCTAACTCAAGGCACTCATAAGCTGCTAATAGCAGTGTTTGCAGTTCGGAATTTATAACTACATCTGGACTATATAAAGCCTTAAATACATCTTCTAGAGAATGGGCTATGATTTTGATAGTATCTAACCCAACAGTAGCCGCTCCACCCTTAATGGTGTGAGTTGCTCGCATTAAGTTATGAACTTTAGCAATATTGCAACTTTCTAATAGAGTAAATAAATCCTGTTCAATTGTTTGCAATAGTTCTGGAGTTTCGGCTAAAAAATAGGCATAGCCTTGTTGGCGAATTTCATTATCTGTAATCATAATTTTTTGTTTGATATTTTAGGTTTTGGATGATGTTAATTCATACTAGTCTTGAATTTTATATTTTATCGAACAGAATTCAGGAGTCAGGAGTCAGGAGTCAGGAGTCAGGAGTCAGGAGTCAGGAGTCAGAATGAATTTTGTCCGACTGGCGGATGAATAATCGGGTTTAAGACCTCAATTTGGTGGTCTACAATCAGTGACGGGTCTGAATCCTCCACTGATTGCATTTTGACGGATGTATTCTTCTTCAAATTTCTGATTCCTACAGATGGATAAAATTGGGAGGGCAGGTGATTAGCCTGCCAGTAGTAGGTAAATATTACCTGTTTTCATGCACATTTAGGAGTGCAAATGGGGATTATTTGACTTTGAATTTACTAGCTGTTGTTAATAAATCTTGTGCCATTCCTGACAAATTTTGGAAAACAGTAGCTATTTCTTGAGATTCACCAAAGGTCTTATTTGCTATTGAGGCTACATCATTCATTGATGTTGTTACTGTTACTGATTGGCTCATTTGTTTTTGAGTTGCTTCAGTAATACGCTCAATTAGTTGACTAATTTCAGCCGTGGCTAAAACGATGGCGTTCAAGTTTTGGCGGGTTTCACTAACTAGGTTTGTGCCTTCGACGACTTGCTGAATACCCATTTCCATTGCTACTGCAACTTCCCCAGTTTCAGTTTGAATCTCTTGAACTAGTTTTTCAATTTCGATAGTAGCTGCTGCTGATTGGCGTGATAAAGAACGCACTTCATCGGCTACCACCGCAAAGCCTTTGCCATATTCTCCTGCACGAGTCGCTTCAATGGCGGCATTGAGTGCGAGTACGTTTGTTTGTGTGGCAAAGTTGCTGATTAAGTTCACCACTTTAGAGATTTTTTGTGATGATTCACTTAGGCGTTTAATCTTTTTGCTGGTTTGGGCAACAGTTTCCCGAATGGCTTGAATGGCGTTTACTGTTTGATTCATGGCGATATCACCAGAATCTACAGTTTTGTTGGCTTGTTGTAAGGCTAATTGCACTAATTGAGCGTTTGTTACTACCGCTTGGGTAGAATCTACCATCTGTTGAATATCGCTTAAGGCTTGGGTGATTTCCTCAGATTGTTCTTTTGCTAAATCAGTCAATCCTACTAGAGAAGAATTGCTATTGATAGAGGTTTGAGCGACTTGTTGAGATGCGGTTTGTACTTGAATTACGATTTGTTGTAATGCTTGCAGAGTCCCATTATAGGCATCGGCAATTGTGCCTAATTCATCTTCTGTAATGGGGGCGCGGACTGTTAAATCACCACTGAGCGCAGGTCCAATGGCTCTGAGTAGTTGAATAGAACGTTGTTGCAGTAATTCTTTAGCTGCTTTTTCCCGTTGGGCTGCTTCTGCTAGTTTGGATGATTGAGCTTGTACTTGTTGTAAGTATTCTGTTTGTTGTAAAACTAGTCCTAACTGGTCGCTGATACGTGATAACAAGTTAGTTTCTGATTCTTCCCACTCACGAGTTCCTGAGTTTTGATAAGCTGCGAGTAAGCCCCAGAGTTTTTCCCCAAATACGATGGGAGTAATGATGTAAGCTCTGGCTTCATATTTTTCGATGATCTCTATGTAGCATGGATCAAGGGTGGCTGTATAAATGTCGTTGACTATCAGAGTGTCACCTTTTTTATAGCGCCCGCCTTCGTTATTTTGTAAGCAAGGGTCGTTTAAGATGGTTTTGATACCAGGTCCGACTAGTTTCACCCAACCACTAACTACAGATTCGGCGACAAATTCGCCACCCCAATCAGATGTGAATTGATAGACAGCTGCGCGATCGCATTTTAGTAGTAGGCGGACTTCTTGCGTGGTGATTTTGAAGATTTCTTCTACATCTAAAGATTGACGGATGCGGTTGACTATCTTGGTGATGGCTTTTTCTTGTTCAGCTATTTGAGCGAGTTTCTCAGATTTGGACTGTACTTGTTCTATGTAATCTATCTGAGATTTTGCCAGACTAATTTGCAAGCCTATCTGCTCTAAGAAGTTGACTTCTCTGGGTTGCCATTGACGAGTTCCTGAGTTTTGATAAGCAGCTAGTAATCCCCATAGTTTTTCTCCGTAGAAGATGGGAACTATCATGTAAGCTTTTACTTCAACTTGCTCTAAAATTTCTAGGTGACATTGAGCATGACCAGCTTGATAGATGTCATTGACGACGAAGCTTTCACCCTTGGCATATCTCCCTCCTTGGGTTTCTTGCAAGTGGCTATCTTCCCAGACCATTTTGAAGTCAGCAGTGGCAACCTTTACCCATCCAGCACCTACGGATTCTGCTACAAATTGCCCACTCCAATCTGGGTAGAAGCAGTAAACAGCGACGCGATCGCATCTTAGTGATTGACGGACTTCCTGTGTAGCGGTTTTGAAGATGTCTTCTAAGTCTAAAGATTGACGGATGCGGTTGACTATTTTGTTAACAGTTTTCTCTTGTTCAGCCAGTTGACTGATTTCCTGAGATTGCAACTGTACTTGTTCTATGTAATCTAACTGTGATTTAGCCAGACTAAATTGCAGTCCAATCTGTTGTAAAAAGTTGATTTCTGATTCTTTCCATTCACGAGTCCCAGTATTTTGATAAGCTGCCAACAAACCCCAGAGTTGATCGCCAAAGAAGATCGGCACAATGATGTAAGACTTGGCTTCAAATTGCTCTAGGATGGCAATGTGGCAAGGGGCTAGACCTATGG
The DNA here is from genome assembly GCF_051781005.1 of Anabaena sp. WFMT. Taxonomy (NCBI): domain Bacteria; kingdom Bacillati; phylum Cyanobacteriota; class Cyanophyceae; order Nostocales; family Nostocaceae; genus Anabaena; species Anabaena sp. WFMT. The sequence continues at coordinate 292,790 of NZ_JBPWOA010000026.1, forward strand.
CATAGGTGTCGTTAACCACGAAGGTTTCGCCTTTGGCATATCTACCACCTTTTGTGTCTTGTAAGTGGGTATCATCTACGACGGTTTTGATATTTGGTCCAACTAGTTTTATCCAACCATTCCCTACAGATTCTGATACAAATTCCCCACCCCAATCTGGATTAAATTTATAAACGGCGACGCGATCGCATTTGAGAGCCTGACGGACTTCGTGAGTAGTAGTTCTGAAGATTTCTTCTACGTCTAAAGATTGACGAATACGGTTGACTATTTTGTTGATAGTTTTTTCTTGTTCGGCTATCTGCGCTAATTCTTCAGTTTTTGAGCGGACTGTGTCTAGATAGTCTATTTGGGATTTTGCAAGGTTAAACTGCAAGGCAATTTGAGTCAAAAAGTTGACTTCTGAGGTTTGCCATTCCCGCGCCTCGGTATTTTGATAAGCTGCCAACAATCCCCATAATTTTTCCCCAAAGAAGATAGGAACGTTGATATAAGCTTTGGCTTCAAATTGCTCTAACAGTTCTAGGTAGCAAGGGGTAATATTTTCTTGATAGATATCATTTACCCATATGCTTTCACCTTTTCCAAACCTAGCTCCCTTGGTTTCTTGTAAAAAGGTGTCTTCCACCAAGGTATTGATATCAGAACCAACCAGTTTTACCCACCCAGATCCTACTGATTCAGCAACGAAATTGCCACTCCAGTCTGAGTTGAAACGATAGATAGCAATGCGATCGCACTTGAGAGCCTGACGAGACTCTTGAGCGGTGGTTTTGAAGATTTCTTCTAAATCTGAGGATTGACGAATGCGATTAACTATCTTAGTTAAGGCTTTTTCTTGTTTTGCAATCTGCGCTAGTTGTTCAGATTGTTTTCGGACTTGTTCTAAATATTCTCCTTGGGAGATAGCCACACCAAATTGCAAACCAATCTGAGTTAAAAAGCTAACTTCCCAGTCTTGCCATTCCCGCGCCCCGGTATTTTGATAAGCTGCTAGTAAACCCCACAATTTTTCCCCTGAGAAGATGGGAGCAATGACATAAGCTTTGGCTTCAAACTGTTCTAATATCTCAATGTGGCACTGAGCTAGACCTATTTTGTAGGTATCATTGACGATAAATGTTTCGCCTTTGGCATAACGACCACCTTTGGTTTCTTGGAGATGCGTATCTTCCCAGACCATTTTGAAGTCAGGGGTAACGATTTTTGTCCAATTATTACCTACAGCCTCGGAGACAAATTGGCCACTCCAGTCTGGATTAAAGCGATAGACACCGACGCGATCGCATTTTAGTAATTGACGGACTTCTTGAGTAGTAGTTTGAAAGATTTTATCTACATCAGGTTGCTGTAAAATTTTAGTGATGACTTTAGCTGCTGATTGCTTGGCTAAGGTAGACTGCTGTAGTTCTTTCTGTAATTTGAAGTTCTGCAATCTGTAGGTGATTTCTGTGGTTATTTGCGCCAATAAGGTAGTTTCTGTTTCTTGCCACTGCCGTTCTGATCCACAACTGTGAACTACCAATAAGCCCCATACTTTACTATCAACAAAGATAGGCAGACTTAAACTAGCTTTAACTTGAAATTTATCAAGTAGTTGTTTTTGATAGGGGGTAGCTTGAATTTGATTAATGTCGTCAATTACTACGGCTTCAATATAGTCTTGATCGGTATATAAACCAAACAAAATAGCTGGCAGATTTTCACCTAAAGATGGAGTCCAACCGCTAGTTCTTGATTCTGCTGACACAGTTCCAAAATCAGAGTTAGTAAATTTATAAATTAAGGCGCGATCACCACCAATTTTATCCCTAACTTCGGCTACAGTTACTTTTAATAAAGTATCCATGTCGGGAACTTGACGCATCTGGGTTGTTATGTATTGAAATCGTTGCCGCCAGATTTTAAATTCCTGAGTAATAGCATTAGCTGTAGAGGTATCATTATGGGTAACATTTACGACTGTGTTACCATTGTGTTTATCTGATTTCTCTACTTCAGCAAAAATATTTCCTCTGTCTTCGTTACTTTGATATAAAGTTGTCATTTTTTTTACCTTCAATCCTATTTTTTTAGTTAGTAATAACTTGAACTTTAGAGCCAGAAAATGTTAAATGATTAAGATGCAAATTACCTGTTTAATTACTATTTACAATCAGATTTTTTAGTTGTGACTCCCCCACATAGGTGATTGAATAATTGCTAGGGCATCTAAATTGAAAATCATTTCTTCTGAATCATTTGTGAAGTATCCATGCAAAAAAGGTGACATGGCTGGAAAAAATAAGTCAGGAGGTGAAAATTTCATTTTCTGGGTATCTAGGGATTCAATATCTGTCAATTGTCGCACCAATAGTCCCAGGTATTTACCCTCATGTTCTAACACAATTGCCATCATTTTTGAAAGTGCATTTGAACTTTGTAAAAGAGGTGGATAACCTAACATTTCTTCTAAATCAACCAACCAAAGCATTTCGCCACGCCAGCTATAAATACCCAGTACACAATTGGGCATCTGTGGAACTCCACATATTTCTGTCAATGAAATTCTTAATACTTCTGTAATGTGCTGCAATGAAATTACTGCTTGATCTCTTACTCCCAAATGAAAACTTAAATATTTTTGTTTAGTATCCAACATTAATTTTCCTTTATCATCAGCTATTTTTTTAGTCACTACTCAGTAATTAAAACTAATTGATAAATAGTGACTAGTATAACAATTCAGGAGGGAATAAAGCTTGTTTAATCAGCTTTTTTAGGGGATAGTTTTTTCACTGTAATTTGATTTATTTTTTGATCAGATTTTTCAAAGTATTTTCTAGTTCTTCCCTATCTACTGGTTTTGATAAGTAAGCTTTAGCGCCCAACATATTACCCCAAATTTTATCGACTTCACTATTTTTGGTAGAACAAAAAACTACGGGTATCTGGCTAGTATTAGGATTGTTTTGTAGTTCTCTACAAATTTCATAACCACTTTTACCAGGCAAAATTACATCCAGTAATATGACATCAGGCTTATTAGCATCTATTTTTATTTGTGCTTCTTCGCTACTGGTGGCAGAAATTACAGAATAGCCGGCTTGTTGCAAGTAACGACTGATAATTTCCATATCAGTCACTCCATCTTCAACAACTAAAACAGTACTCATAGCAATTACCTTTTAAATTAATTCCAACTAATTTCAACCTGAAAGCAAAGACTTAGATGTGCGATCAGACAGAATAAATATTATACAAAACATATACTACTCTGCATTGTTATTCTATCTTCAATCATTGTATAGATATTTTCAACCGTTAATCTACGTATTCAACATAAGTTAACATACGTAACTGGTTATTTGATGTCCTTTTTATAACATTCAAAAAGTTCTATCTGAGAACAAAAAACTACATACAAGTGTTTTCTGATGAATAGTTTTATGACAGCTGCGTCTTGAGTATTAACGAAATATATTACCCTAATTAAGTTTCGAGGTTGGTCGTATTTCTAACTACTGAGTTAGCCTGTACAGGTAAATATTTACGTATTACAGCTATAACTCGATCAGCTACTATTGGTTTAGAGATAAAATCTGTCGAGCCAACTACCTTAGCACGAACCCGATCTAAGAGACCATCGTTGCCAGTTAAGATAATTATTGGTGTATTAGCAAAGGCAGGAATGCGTCGTAATTGAGTGCAGATTTCATATCCACTAGCTACAGGCATAACCAAATCTAAGAAAATTAAATCTGGTTTCTCTTGAATCAAAATAGGTAAAGCTTGTACAGCCTCTTGAACTTTAGTAAACCTCATACCACTTCTGGTAATAATATCCTCTAACATTTTACAGACCAGAGGACTATCATCCACACAAGCTATGAGTGGTGAATTTCTCCGCTCAATTTTTCTTGGTTGTCTGGGGGTAGGTTTCTCTGCATCACTGACTTGTAAAGGTAAGTCAGGTATTTCGACTAACTCAATAATACCTTTGAGAATATAGGGAAGTAAGGAACGAGAAACAGGCATAACATCCTGTTTCATTTTCAGTGCCAGTTCCCGCAAAGTGTATTTGCCATTAATTAAACTGACAAAGTTTTTATATACAGATGGACTAACCATTTGCTGGAGTTGTTCTGCTTTCCTCAAGACTGGTGATGAATTAGGAGAAATATTTGCTAAACCGACTTTTGACCAAATTGCCCACGAGTCTTGCATATGCTTGATCGACATATCTGCACTTGTAAAACTCATTGGCATTTCTAATATTACTTCCTGGTTTAGATCACAACTCACAGAAGCAAAGTCTACTTCCTGTGCTAGATCAAAAAATAGTTCTGCAATTGTGCTTTCGACAATAGTTTGAATTTGTTCTCGTTGGATTTTTTGTCTTTTGTGTAAAATGTTTAAGAGGTTGTAGTCCCAGTAATCAATAGCAATATCCTCAGTTCGGCAGCGGATTTTATCTACGTCAATATTGGGACAATATTGAGTCATGTGTCTCCGCCAACGTCGAAAGGGATGAGTGCCACCTGTAGCCCATACGATTCTGCCGAGACGATAATAGAAAGTCCATTGTCGCCCTTTAGAACTTTTAATATTTAACTTTCCATTGTATTGGACTTGAGTACAGGTTTTAAACTCATTGAGTAAGCTATGAGATTCTATGAGTTCTGAGTTGGTCATACTTTTTTCCTGATAATCAATAATTCAGCCTCTATCAAATCTATGCTAAGTGTACTTTAGAATGTAATGTTTTCAAAATTAACTTTGTTAGTTTTACATTAGTTATTTGTAATTAATTCAGTCAGTTTCTATCAAATCTATACTAAGCAGATCCAAATGAGTGTTATTTTGGAAATTGACAAAAATGTCTGAGATATAAACAATATGAATAGCATTCATTGATGTCCTACAGCAGATTGCAGATTAATGAGGCTTCGCCGTGAGCGTCAGCCGAACGGTACAGAATTAAAATTGAAACCTAGACACCAAGCTAGTTTTACTCCTGACTCCTGATAGCGAAGCGTGGCGTAAGCCATATTCTGCTGTATCTGATTGCTATATAGAATTTGTTAGGCTTGAATGAAAGCATCATTAAACATGAGTTGATAGAGGATTTTTTAAAAAAAATTACCCTTTGTTGATATTTTTTGAATGTTAGCTAGGTTAGCTATCCAGCAGTATTTAGGTATTTAAAAGTATTTACCAGTGAAGCTCTATTTTACTGGTTATTTACTTGTAGACTATCCGTATAAATGCTGATTTTAAATTTTCCAAAATCGTAATTTATCGGTATTTTCAGAATTTTTTCTGGAGAAATAACCGTATTTTTGAGATTTTTTTGCAGAAAATTTGCAAAAGACCACATTATTTTACCAGGTTTGCTGAAAAGCATAGCAAATTTGTGACCTAAACTTTATATGCTTGAGTAAAAAAAATTTTGATTGACTCAAAATTAGTACTGTTCATACAGTGTAAATTAATTATCGGAACTTTCAAATAAAATTAAACTTCTTAATATTTACTAATTGTGAGCGAACAATTAAATTTTGTAGAAATTCAAACAATTTTATATATGATCCGTCTTGATTAAACGCGTTTTTATAAAAGAATTTAAGAATTGCCAATATTACCAGCATGAGAACCACCTAGCCAAAAATTAATTCTCGGTTACATAGTTGATTTCGCACCTCTTCGTCATGAAAAATACCAATTAAGGCAGAACCTCTAGCTTGACATTCTTTGAGGAGTTCCACGACTATTTGGCGATTTTTAGCATCTAGGGCGGAGGTTGGTTCATCTAGTAGCAAAATTGGATAGTGTACAGCTAGGGTACGGGCAATGTTAACTCTCTGTTTTTCTCCTCCTGAAAAAGTGGTGGGGGAGAGATGCCATAATCTTTCTGGTAGGTTGAGACGATGAAATAAGTTGCGTACTTTTTCAGCAGCGGTTGCTGTGGTTTCGCCTAGTTCTAACAGTGGTTCTGCGGCAACTTCTAAGGCTGGTACTCTAGGAATGACTCGTAAAAATTGGCTAACATAACCAATTGTTTTCTGTCGTACTATTAACAATTCATGGGGTGGAAGTTGACATAAATCCAGCCAATTATCTTGATGTTTTACCCATATTGAGCCGCTATTAGCACGATAGTTGCCATATAAACAACGCATAAATGTAGATTTCCCTGCACCTGATTCTCCAGATAGGGCTACACATTCTCCCGCATTTACATTTAGGGATACTGCTTTTAAAACAGGTAGATTCACACCTCCTTGCTGATGTAAAGTAAAGCTTTTTTGCAAGTTTTCAACTTTCAGGAGGGTGTTTGTAGAAATATTAGTTGGTGTTGTAGTTAATAAACTCATGGTGTTAAAGCGGCACTCACCAATAATTGGGTATAGGGATGTTGAGGATCATCAAGTACCTGGTCTGTTAAACCTGATTCCACTACCTGTCCTTGTTGCATGACGAGGAGACGATGTGCTAAAAGCCTGACAACACCGATATCATGGGTGACTAAAATAACGCTGAGGTGAAAGTTTCGCACGAGCGATCGCAATAAGTCTAACAATTTTGCTTGCACTGATACATCTAATCCTCCCGTTGGTTCATCCATTAATATCAATTGGGGTTTTGTAACTAAGACACGGGCAAGCTGTAAACGTTGCTGCATACCGCCTGAAAATGTTATTGGTAGGTCATCCATTCGCTGAGGATCGATTTCTACCTGTTGCAACCAATGGGTGGCTTCTTGGCGAATATGACTGTAATTACGGATACCAACATCTAGGAGACGTTCGCCGATATTTGCCCCAGCACTCACCTTCATGCGTAAACCATCACGGGGATTTTGTTGGACAAAGCCCCATTCGGTTCGCATTAACCAACGGCGTTTAGGTTCAGGGATTTGGGCAATATCTAAGTTTTCGCCACTGCGAGTTGAGTAAATTACATTACCTGAGTCAATAGATAGATTATGGGCAATTGCTTGGAGTAAAGTGGACTTACCGGAACCCGATTCTCCCACAATACCGAGAACTTGACCGGGATAGAGATCAAAGGAGATGCGATCGCACGCTTTGATATTACCGTAAGATTTGCTTAGTTGTTGAACTTGTAAAATAGGTTTCATCAGTTGTTAATTACAGGAGTCAGGAGTTCAGGAGTGTGGTAGGTTCAAGCCTCCACTGATTGCAATTACGAATTACGAATTACGAATTATTTTGACTCCTGAATTCTGCTGTATCTCTTCTGTTGTCGATGATTGCAGTAATCTGTATCTGAACAAATCCACATTCTTCCACCTTGGTCATCAATTACAACTTCATCTAAAAAGCTTTCTTGAGAACCACAAAATTCACAAGCTTTATCCCATTTTTCCACACTGAAAGGATGATCTTCAAAATCCAGACTTTTCACTTTTGTATAAGGTGGAATGGCATAAATTCGCTTTTCTCTTCCTGCACCAAATAATTGCAATGCTGGACTCATATTCAATTTGGGATTATCAAAACGGGGAATGGGACTAGGACTCATCAAATAGTGATCATTTACCATCACTGGATAATCGTAAGCTGTAGCTATATATCCATGTTTAGTAATATCCTCATACAACTTGACATACATACCTCCATATTCCTGATAAGCGTGCATTTTGCTGGTTTCAATTGCTGATGATTCTAACCAGCGTAAGGGTTCAGGAATAGGAACTTGGTAAACCATAATTTGTCCATCTTGTAATGGAGTTTCAGGAATACGGTGACGAGTTTGAATTAGTGTTGCTTCCTCGGTTTTTTCGGTGGTTTTAACATCACAAACTTTTTTGAAAAATCGCCGAATATTCACAGCATTAGTTGTATCATCTGCACCTTGGTCAATTACTTTTAAAACATCACTTTGACCAATTACAGCAGATGTGACCTGAATTCCCCCTGTACCCCAACCATAGGACATGGGCATTTCCCTAGAAGAAAAGGGGATTTGATGACCAGGAATAGCTACTGCTTTTAATAAAGCGCGACGAATTGAACGCTTAGTTTGCTCATCTAAATAAGCAAAATTAAAGCCAGTATTTGGAGATTGGTAATTAGGTAATGGAAGATTTGCCATTATTAAATATTACAAAATAGTGTGATTGTAGGGGCATATTGTAATACGCTATTACTGATATTTTGCAACTTCTTTGCCACCTATATAAACAGAAGAAATTGCTGAATGGAGGGAATTATGGGGAGATATCAATAAAAAATCAGCATCTAAACCGGGGGAAATTTTACCTTTATGATTACCAATTCCCGCTGCTGCTGCTGGATGACTAGAAACCAATTTCCAAGCTTCCTCAAAAGACATTAAACCTAATTCTTGTAATTTAAAAGGAGCATGAAATAAGGAAGGGTAATGATAGTCTGAGCAAAGGCAATCTAAAACCCCATATTTAGCCGCTTCAGCTACACTCATATAGCCGACATGGGAACCACCCCGCACTAAATTAGGCGCACCCATGAGGACTGCTGCACCGTAATCACGGGATTTTTCAGCTAATGGGATACTGGCAGGAAATTCGGCAATCGCAATTTGACGGCGTTGACTTAAAGCTACTTTTTCTTCACAATCATCATCATGGGAAGCTACGGGAATTTTACGACTATGGGCAATTGCAATTAATTCTTCTACTTGTTCATATCCTTGATGTCTGTTTTTTTCTGTTTGAGTTAGTAATTCGGTTATTTCTTGTTCAGAAAGGGCTACTCTTTGCCGTAAACCTTTGAGAAGTCGCTTTAATTTCGCTTCATCTCCTGCGGGTGGTAGGTGATCATTAATGGATATGAGATTTATTTTTCCAGATTCTAGCCAATTACATAACTCATCATGATTTTTAGTGTTAGCTTCTTCATGTCGAATATGAATTTGATGATTACAACTTAAAACCTGTTTTCCGATTCCTAAAATAAAATCAATTAAGGAACGTGCAGAATCTCGACTTCTTAAACCTGGTTCATAGGAATCTGTAATGGAACAGAAAAAGGTGGTAATTCCCGATGCGATTAGGTTACGATCATTATCAGCAATTGCGATTGCTAATGGAAAGTTAACCCCTGGACGGGGGCAAATCATTCTCTCAAAAGCATCACCGTGTAAATCAATTATTCCCGGTAACATTTGCAGTCCTTTGGCATTGATTACAGGAAATTCAGAGGGAGTAATTGTCTGATCTATTTTGATGAATTTTCCATTTTCAATTAATACTGTTGCATCTGGAATCCAACCGTTTGGAGTTAGGACATCGACTGCTTGAATAGCAATTTTGGTTGTTGGTAGCACTGATTTACCTCGTTTTTGAGAATATGGATTTTTGCACGCAGAGACGCAGAGGCAAGCCAGTGCGTTGGGCGGGTTCCCCGACTTGAAGCAACTGGCGCGCGGAGAGGATGAGTTATTATTCTTTTGATTGGGTTCTCATTTTTCTGACTAGGTTTAATTCTGCTTGAAAGTCGATGTAGTGGGGGAGTTTGAGATGTTGGACAAATCCTTGTGCTTCTACGTTGTCGGAGTGATAAAGAACAAATTCGATATTTTGAGCGGGATTTTCTACTATTTCACCTAATTCTTTAGCGCGCATTGCTCGATCTACGAGTGACATGGACATGGCTTTGCGTTCGTTGTAACCAAAGGTGAGTCCATATCCACGGGTAAATTGAGCAGGTATTTCTTTGTTACCTTTAAATTGATTGACCATTTGGACTTCGGTTATAGTGATATCAGCGATCGCAATTTCAAATCCTAATTCTTCTGGAAATATCACTACTTCTACTTCTCCCATGCGAATTTCTCCCGCAAAAGGATGGTTTCTGCCGTAACCTCGTTGGGTAGAATATGCTAAGGATAATAAAAATCCTTCATCTGCACGGGCTAAATTTTGCAGTCTTGCATCTCTTTCGGCAGGAAAAGTTAACGGTTGACGTGTTAAATCAAAGGGTTCTGTTTCGTCTTTTTCTGCAATTTCTGACTGCATTAAATCTTCTTGATCTAATGTGTCAATTACACGGGGTATCGGTTCGGTAATTGCTTCTGCTTCTGGTGTTGTCGGTGCTTCTCCTTCAGCCATTAATTTAAAGTCTAAAAGACGGTGAATATAGTCAAAAGTCGCACCTAATTTTTGCCCTCCTGGGACATCTTTAAAAATTGCAGATATTCGCCTCTGAATTTGCATTTTACTAGTGTCTATTGGTTGGCTATAGTAAAAGCGTGGTAGTGTGGCTCGATAGGCTCTAACTAAGAAAATTGCTTCGACTAAATCACCCCAAGATTGTTTCACTGCTAGGGCGGCTAATTCCCGATCATATAAGCTACCCTCACACATGACTCTATCTACTGCTAGGGTTAATTGTTGTTCAATTTGTTCTATACTTAATTCGGGAATTGTCGGATCACCCCGGCGTTTACTTTGAAGTAAAGCTTCGGCATTCTCAATTGCTTTTTCCCCACCCTTAACTGCAACATAAGGCATATTTTTCTATTTCCCTACTACACATTTAAAACTCCAATTATCTGTTCAAATCTTAATTTTTATAGATTTATTAATTTTATGTATTTTTTTAATTTGGACTAATCAAAGCTAAATTTCTTAATTTTCAGGACTTACGCAATAACTCTCTAAAACCCTTCTTCCTTCTTCCTTCGCGTTCTTCGCGCCTTCGCGGTTCGTTTCTCTATGATTTTGCATAAGTCCTGATTTTACGGTACGTGGTAGACCAATTACAGAATTTTCTGCAAATAAAAAGGCATCTAATCCTAAAGGGTAACTTTGATTATTTTTTGTCCAAAAATCCCAAAAATCCAGATGAACTTGGGGAGAAATAATTTGTTGTTCTAAAATCCCTGGGGCTGTTAATACTACTGTTCTTCCTGCTGAAAAACTTTCTATTTGGATTAATAATGTTGTTGAATTTTCTGGCTTTTCTGGTGTACCAGAATTGAAATTAGATAATTCTGTAAACTTATCAAGATTTTGAATTACAGCGAAATCTGCCTGTTCTGGTTGTGTCGTAAAACGGCAACCTGTATGAAATAACAACCAAGCTTTTACTTGAGGTTCAAAACTAGGCTGAAGCCATACTTGCACATCCAAATCAAATAATGTTAAACAAGCTGCTGCACAACCAGAATTTAATCCTTGAGGAATAGTTAAATTAGCCGTGATTAAATATGGTGTTCCCGGTCTAGCATGGGCATCTAGTAATGCTCGAAAAGTCCTCTGTGAGTCATGAATAGGATCTTGAAAACCTGGTAAATGTGTGATTTGATTCATCTATGATTCCCCTCTCATCATGGTGAAGAAATCAACTTTTGTGGCAGATGTTTGACGCTGTTTGAGTTCTTGTTGATGTTGAATTTCTGTTTGCAGGGGTTGAATTACTTGAGTGTGAATCTGTGCATACCAATCGGGGCATTGTAATAAGGCATCACATAGGGCTGCTAGTTCAGCATGACGGCGCGATCGCCCTCCAACATAACCAAACCCACTCACAGCATCGTTTCCGTGGCTTTCTAGCTGCACTACACAGCGAGTAATTGTCATTTCTCCGAGATTAAATGCCTCTCCTGTCCCTCCTGCGCGTCCTCGCACCATCGCTAAACCAATTTCAGGCGATCGTAAAAAACTATAATTTGGTAATGTTCCTAATTGGTTGACAAGTTTTTCTAAACTTTCTAAGTTCGCTTTAGCTAATGTTGCTATCCATTCCTGTCTTTGCGTTACAGTTGTCATAAATAAGTTTTTGATAATTCATTCCTAAACCAACCAATTTCTTACCCTAGCTGATAGTACATCAATAATGCTTGTAGCTGAAACCAAAATAATGAGAATTGCACAAATTTTTTGGTACTCAAAAGAGCCAAAACTCTGATATAAAGCAATTCCAATCCCACCAGCACCAACAATTCCTAATACCGAAGCTGCACGAACATTGGCTTCAAATCTATAAAGTGCAAAGGAAGTCCATAAAGGCATAACTTGGGGAATCACACCAAATATAACTTCTTGAATTTTGTTAGCACCTGTAGCTTTAATGCCATCTACTTGACCTGGTTCAATTGCTTCTACAGTTTCAGAAAATAGTTTACCTAAAATACCTAAAGTGTTAATAAATAAAGCTAAAACTCCAGCAAAAGGACCCAATCCAACAGCGACGACGAAAATAAGTGCAAAGACAATTTCATTGATTGCCCGCATAGCATCTAATAAACGTCGTGTTGGTTGGACAATCCAGACTGGACACATATTTTCTGATGCTAGTATGGACAAAGGAACAGCTACAATTGTTGCCATTAATGTTCCCCAAATTCCCATTGATATTGTAATCAAAGTCTCTGATAGATAATATTTCCAATCACTAAAATCTGGTGGAAAGTAGGCACGGATATATTCTGCCATATTTCTACCACTCCCAGATAAAGCAGTCAAATTAATTTCGCTCTGAATATAGGAAAAAATTAAAGCAGCAACAATAATGATTGTGAAAAATACTCTATTTGTAGTTACTAGTTTTTTTTCTTGGTTTAGCATCTCTATTACCACAGGAGATGTGGTAAAACTTTGATGATTGTCGTGGATATTTCTTATTTCTGCCATTGTTAATGAGGACTAAAACTGTGTGTCACATTCAATGCTTCTTAATATAGCAATTCCCAAGCTCATGAAATACATCACACCCGCGCTGTCGCGCACCCTTCCCTTAGCAAGGTGAGAGGTAATTTTGTATCTCACTCAATCGAGAACCGCTATAAGCAAATGTTAGTTTGATCAAATGATTAAATTACTTGGATTGAATTTCTTTGAGTTGTTTATTTAATTCATCTATTTTTGTTTTTTTCTCTTCCGCACTAAGATTATCTTGAGATGTGGTTTCTTGAATTTGCTTAGAAATTTCAAGTTCTCTAATTGGATTCCACATTTTATCTTCAGCGGGATCAAAACCAGAAACTTGAAAGGGATCTAAAACTTTTTCATCTTTGTAGTTATAGAAGAAATTTTGCAACTTCTTTTTAATATCTTCTGGTAAATCTCGACGATATACCAGAGGATCACTAGGAATTATGGGTGATTTCCAGATAATTTCCAGTTTTTCTCTAGCTTGAGGATTGTTGAGTACTAGTTTTTCTAAAGCTTCATCACTAATTGTAGCTACATCTATTTGTTGATTAGCAACAGCTAGAGCGCAAGCTTCATGATTACCCGCAAAAATCAGCCGTTTGAATGCTTTTTTAGGATCTATATTATTTTTAGTAAAGATGTAATAACTAGGTACTAAAAATCCAGATGTAGAACTAGGATCGTTAAATGCAAAGGTGAGTTTACTTGCATTTTTGATGACGTATTTATCCCCACCTTCAGCTTTAGCAGCATTCAGAATAGGATTATTTTTGTTAGTAATTAGATGAGAATAATAACCTTTTGTTCCATCTTTAGCAACAACTTGAGCAAACACTTCAGCATTAGCATTTTTTGTAGCTTCAATGTAGGACTTACCACCTAACCAAGCTGCTTGAACTTTACCAAAGCGCATTGCTTCTACAACTGCTGCATATTGGGTGACAAAGAAGGGTTTAATGGGAATGCCTATTTCTTTAGACATTGCAGCAATCATTGGTTCCCAAAGCGGCTTTTGGTTAGCTTGAGATTCTGTAGAAAGAATGCCAAAGTTAATCTCTTTAATTTCGGCTTTGCTAGTTGATGAAGTGCTGCTTGCATTTTCTGAATTAGTATCAGTAGCAGTACAAGCTGAAAGGATCTTAGCACTTACTAAAGTTAAGGTAAACAAAGAAGTTTGTTGAATAAATAACCGTCTGTCCATTTTTTCCTCCGTCTTTTGTAGTTAATTGTGTGTTGATAATACTCTAAACTTCAATATTTTTGTAATTATAATTTCTGGTAATGCAGACTTTATATGTATTACGCTAAAAGTTCTCCATGCCCTTTCATGACAAGTTCTTCTGTTGCTGCACCATAAATTTCATTGAGCTTGTTGTCATTTATTTCTGAGATTGCACCATCAAACATTACTTCTCCATCTCTTAAAGCAATGACACGATGGAAGTAATTGCGAACAATTTGGATTTGGTGTAATGAAGCTACGATGGTGATGCCATTTTGTTGATTGAGTTCAACCAACAACTCCATGACTTTACGTGCAGATTCAGGATCTAGGGATGCTATGGGTTCATCTGCGAGGATGATTTTTGCTCCTTGCATCAGACAACGTGCGATCGCAACTCGTTGTTGTTGTCCACCGGATAACATCGAAGCTCGCTTATAAGCTTGTTCTAAAATTCCTACTCTTTCTAATGCAGATAATGCTCGAATTTTTTCGGCTTTTGTAAATAAATGTAATGCTGAACGTGCCAGAGATAACTTCGCTAAGTTACCAACAAGAACATTTTCAATCACTGTCAATCGGTTTACAAGATTGAACTGTTGAAAAATGCAGCCTATTTGACTCCGCAAAGCCCGAATTTGGGAATGTAATTTTCCGTCTGCTTGTAGAATGCTGCCAAAAATTGAAACTGATCCTTTATCTGCATTCTGCAAACCATTGAGATGCCGCAATAAGGTAGATTTACCAGAACCCGATGCACCTAAAAGTGCCACCATTTCTCCTGCATGAATTGTACAAGATAGCTGATTCAGTGCTGATTTACCTTTGAAGCTTTTTGATAGTTGAGTAACTTCAATTGTCGCTATAGTGGTCATTTTCTGACATTTAAATACACCTGTGCATAAAACTGTAATCCCACTTGGTTAAGAAATAACTAAGATGAGAATAAAACGGTTGTTCACCCTACGATATAGCGTTTCCTCATCACATGAGGTACATCATAGCCCCCTCATCGCTTGCGGTGAACCAGCGCTGTAGGCGGGTTTCCCACCGTAGGCGACTGGTGAATCCGAAGGAGGAGGGGGTTGGGGGTGGGGTTCTTGTATCTCACTCAACCGAGAAACGCTATAATTTGCGCCTCACTAAGTTACAATCTGCGTATTTCGATGATCTAATATTGATCTACTATACAATGCGTAGGTGATAGTAGTATACACTTCGTTTTGTAAAGGGGAGCATCCCAATTTTGCAAAAACAGCGCAAATTGTCATTTTGATAGGGAAACCTCTCCAAGGGATACGCTTCACACCCTACTCTACGCAAGCTACAGCATGACAGTAAACTTACACGTTTGGGATGCCACCTCTTAGTGTCACAGGGTTTTCAGGATATTTTCTGATCAACAAGACTTAGGGAACACCAGAAAATAAATTATCCAATCTTGTGGGATGGGCATACTAAGTACCTGGACAGAATTAATTACACAATGTCATTGCGAATGGAACGAAGTGGAATGACGCAATCGCAGGGGCTGGGATTGCTTCGCTTCGCTCGCAATGACTGTAAATATTTTTGTCCAATTACTTATGGCTAACGCCACGCTACGCTATCGACAAGCTCAGTACAAGTCCTGCCCGTCCGTGAAATCCTTAAATCTGTTAAATTCAGTGATAAAAAAAAGTCCGCTTCTGCGGACTTTGGACATTGGATAAGGTTAAGTTGTCACCAAGAGAGCCTACAAGATGTTAGACTTGTTTGTATTTTTGCTGACCTAATCAAAAAAATCAAGTCTATAAATGTAATTTTCAGGACATAATAAAAGGAGTTTTGTCTGGCTAAATTACTGATTTAAATTTTCCCCAACATATTTATTTACTGCTTGGGGGGGATTAATAAAAATATAAATTTTATATGGTGACTGAAAAGAGGCAAATGCAAATAAATATTATCATGGATTTTTGCTTATTTATCTGTAATGCCTAATTTAATTAGTCTAAAGATTAGACATAATGCAGGAGATTTTGTCCATATTAGTTGAAAATAAAAGACCCCATAAATCAATATTTATGAGGTCTAAAGATTTTAGGCACAGTTGAGGATATTACCAATCATTTTATCAATTAGAGCAGGTCATTCCTCCATTGATAAAACTCTGGCAGAGGTTGCTAATATCTCAAACTTGGAACCTAAAAGCCCACAGGTCAATTATTTCCACACTCTATCAGAGATAATTAAAGTTATGTAGCCAAATTGGCTATTTTTTATTTGGAAGTCCCTAACTCAACTTTTGTGGGTATTTCCACTAGCTGATAGAGCCTATCTTCAAACTTTTGGGTACATACTGACCAATCAAATTCCAATATAGAAGGACGAGCTTGGTGAGATAATTGTGCTTTGAGTTCAGGATTTTCGAGAATAGTAATAATCTTTTCCGCAAAATCTTTGGGGTTATTTGGTTGAGCGAGAAAGCCATTATGACCGGGTATTACTTGTTCTGCCGTTGAGGGAGCGATCGCAGCAACTAAAGGAGTTCCTGAAGCTAAAGCTTCATTATTTGTAGTACAGAAGTTTTCGGTAACTGAAGGGTTAATAAATACATCTGCTCTAGCAAACCATCCTAAAAGTTCTGTGCCGTGAGACTCACCCCAAATAGTCACACCAGATGGATAATTTTGAGCGCGACGACGAATTTCTTGATCTAAAGGACCACTACCAATAATGACCATATGAACATCAGGAATTTTAGCTGCAATCAATGGATATGCATCTAAAAGTTGAGTAACATTTTTTTCTGCGGTAATACGTCCGACAAAAAGAATAGTCGGTCGCTTATCTTCAGGAATTGGATCATAACAAATGTTACGAGGGTGAAATTTTTCACAATTAATCCCTTGATAGGGAAGGTATTCAGCAGTTTGACATTTTAGTTTTTGGTATTTAGATAATTGTTCTCTTGAAGGAAATAAATTGAGGTTATAAGACTGACTAAATTGCTTAACTAAAAGTGGAATAATGGGATTGACTAACTTGAAGAATACATCTCCTAGGTAATATCGGATATAGGCAACAATATCCGTATGAAAAACTGAAATAATAGGAGTTTTAGTTTTTTTGGCGTATTTAACTCCCACAGGACGGCCGTAACCTTGTAAGTAAAATGAGTATAATCCTCTCATTTGCGCCGCTTCTTCAACTATGATGATGTCCGGCTGGAATCGTTCTAGTAACTTAGTATCGTTCCAATGCCGATAGTTTAATGGTTGGGGTAGAGATTTGTATAAAATTAGTGGTTTTGTAGGAAAGGCAAATGATGAGAAATTAGGGAAAGTTTCTAGTTCTTCTAGTCCCGGCATGGGACGATTACCAACTTGTTTCGGATACAGATTATTGATTTCTGGGTGAATGAGAAAAACTTCATGTCCTTGTTCCAGTAACCAACGCACTCGTTGATGTACTGCAACTGAAACTCCTGTTAAAAATGGAGCGAATAATCCTGTAAATAATGCTATGCGGAGAGGTTTGTTTTTCATGGTTAAAGTAAATATTTCATGAAAATGATATAGTTAGAAATGAGGCAATAAATACAGCAGAATTCAGACCTTGATAATTTGCGGGCAAGATGCCCACACCACAAGAAACTTTAAGAAACTTTTGAGTATTTTTTTAATTGGAAGTCCCTAAGTTCAAGCCAGCCTCATTTATCTGCAATCTGCTGTATTTGATGAAAATGCTGGTGTTGGGATTTTTATGTCAACTAAATACCAACATGAAATTACAGAGAAAGTTTGCCATCAATTGGTTGATCTAACCATTGATAAGGATGATATTCAACTAGGCGAATATTCCAGGGGCCTTGGACTCGATAGGTAAGACCACGCCAGGTAACTGTTGACATCCAGAGAGAAGATATCATTGCTAATCCATAAACCCATTGTGTCAAAGGAATGGCAATTAACATTTTCATGATTGTAGCCAGTGACACTTGAGCAATTGTTTGACCTTGAGAGCGAATTACTTCCTGTACTCCTAGTTCCATGACCAACATGAGCAAGAGTAATCCGATGGTATAGACGCTATAAGACTTCAATAAGAAAGCTGCATCTTTCCATTCTGCTGCTAACAAAAATCCTAGACTTAAGATGATAACTAGAGTAGGAAATAGAATACTAGAAACAGCATCACTGACTAAAGCTAACCAATTGGGATGATAAAGTCGTGAACAAAGTATTAAGCGTTTGAGAGATGCAAATAAATTCGGCAAATCGCATTCTTCTCGATTAACCATTAATAGAGAAGGCACAAACTTGATTTGCAATTTGTGTTTTTTGATGACTTTATGCATGAGCATATCGTCACCGAAAGCTTCTCCCCACTTTTCAAGTAGTTCTGTTTTGTGCAGGAGTTCTGTTTTGATTGCTAAACTCCCACCCCAAGGAACTTGAAATAGGAACATTTGCACGACAGTGGAGACGTTGCCGGCATAGCGCACTAAAGAACCCCAATAACTACCTGTGGGTAAGTACCAACGGTTTCCTGTGGTTAGTCCAACTTTGTTATCGGTGAGGGGACTAACTAATTCTCGCAACCAATTGGGGTGAACTATGGTATCTGCGTCTACTAAAGCAACTACTTTGTAAGAGTCATCTAAGTCAGAGACGGCTTGGACTAAAGAACTACATTTGAGACTACAATTGTGGCGGACTGTTCTCAAAGTGCTAATTTGGACATTAGTTGCAGCAGATTCTGCGATCGCTTCTTTGGCAATTTTAAACGCTGGATCTTCTGGACTGTCAACGATCAGCTTTAAATCATACTGCGGGTAGTTTTGCTGTAAGAGCGATCGCACACAATTAGGTAAAAATGGATCTGCACCTCGTAAACACAGAATTACTGCCGTTTTGGGTAACTGCTCATCTGATAATAAGGGTTGTTTGTATGAGCGCAGATACCATAAGAATACTAGCGTTAAACCTACCTGAATAACCAGCCAACCCATCAAAGAGTTAGACAAAAATGTCATCAAATCTTGCATGAATCTATCGTCTCCGGGAGGATGAGGGATTGGAGATGGGGAGATGAAGAGGTGGGGAGGTAAGGAGAATTTTGATCTTTACTTCTATCTCCTCCCTATTTCCTGTCCCTTGTTTTCTAGGGATCAAGAGAATATTTAATATTGATATTGATAGTTGTATTTTTGGTCATTTTAAAACTAGCATCGCGGAATTTTGGTGTACCAGTTTGGATAGAAACAGTGGGATTTTTGGAAACACCAAAACCTTCTTGCGGAATCCCAAAAAAATCTTTATTAAGTTTGCGGTCGCCATTTTGATCATCAACTACAGCAACAGCATAAGTCCCAGGTTTTACACCAGAAAATACCTTCGTTACAGATTTTCCAGTGATCTTAGTACAGCCACTTTGGACTTCACTAGAATTATTTGTAGGAAATCCTTTTTCAGAAGCATAAATTCTCAAGCAAACCTCACCCGTTTTGTGACGTATATTATTCACTACTACAGTCAGTTTCATGTTTGGTTCTGCATGAACTGTTTTAGCACAACTGAGAGTTAATAGAGTTGCAAACAATAGATAAGAAAGGCGCGTTAGCTTCAACATAAGCCGATAGTTATATCCAGGTAAGATTGATATACTTAAGTACTTGAATAAAAGCTACATAGAGAAATCCCACATCAACTCTTAATCATAAAATTCCATCTACATTTCGATAACTATCCTGAGGAGGTATTATTTCTCAAGCATAATTATGTATAGGAATTAGAAGATATTTGAAAAGTGATGGCTGATGTATTAAAAATTTTAGATCCTCCTAAATCCTCCCCTTCGGCAAGCTCAGGGCATCGCTTATAAAGGAGGACTTTAAGAAGGTTATTACCCCCTTTTTTTTAGGTGGATTAGAGAGATATCAATATAACCATATATTTTTCAAACATCACGATTACGCATTGATGGAAAACACCAAATATGAGGAATGGGTTTTAGTCTCTTGTCGGGTGTGTTAGATGTAAAAAATGTAGATGCATTATCTGATAAACAAAAAACTATTTCATCAATTTTTGAAGATCAGTTTTTTGCAACCACTCATGTGTACGTCGCATTCCCTCTTCTAGATCAACTTTGGGTTTATAGTTTAAGATATTTTCAGCTTTAGCAATAGAATAAGCATGGGGACGACTCATGAAATCAACAGACTCAGGAAGAATATCGGCTTTTTTACGAAACAGCTTTTGTCCTTGGTGACGCACACGAAGAAACAACTTCATTTCTTCTTTAGGAAGAGACATCGGTGCAGGTAAATTTTCCATTGCTGCTAAGTGAATAAAATACTCTTTCCAGGAAGTTTTTTCTCCATCTGTGATATTAAAAATTTCGCCATAGCTTTCTTTTTCCATAGCTAAGAAAATGGCATCAATCAAATTATCTATATATAGATGATTCATGACTCCCTTACCATCATTTGCATAAGCAAATAATTTTTGTCGCATCATCAAAACTGGTCGTACTATCCAAGGAATACTTCCTGGCCCATAAACATCTCCAGGACGGATAATAATAACACCAAAATCTGATGGTGAATTTAATTTTAATAGTTCTGTCTCTGCTTCAATTTTTGTCTGACAATAAGGATTATTATCTCCAGATAGTAACCCTGATTCTGTAACATTATCGGCATAGTCAAAGCCATAAACTAAAACACTAGAAAGATGTACAAATGTTTTGACCCCAAATTGCTTTGCAGCTTTAGCTATGTTGAGAGTCCCACCAACATTTATGTCACGAAAATTCTTCAGTTCTCCAGCTTCTTCAGCAAGTTGAGTTGTATGTAAAACAATATCTACTCCTTGACAAGCCTGTTGAGCAACTTTTGCATCAGTGATACTACCAACAATGATTTCAACTCCCAAATTTTGGAGATTTTTATTCTGCACTGAAGAACTTTGTAAGCCTCGTACTTTCATCCCTTGAGCAATTGCTAACTCGGCTGCACGTAAGCCGATAAATTCATCAATGCCGGTGATTAGAAGAGTTTTGCTGTGAAGATTCATAGTACGATATTGATAGGTAAATATGTTGACTTAAATTACTGAATTTATGCTAGATTGACTAGAAAATATCAGCCGGATCTGCGGAGCGAAGTTTATTAATAGCTAATGCTCCAGAAGTTATACAAATTAAAACCGTAGAGGTTAAGACTATTAAGGCATTATTAGGAGTCATAATGATGGGTAACTTAGTCGATTTCATCGCAAAATCATATAGCATCAAGGAAACAATAAATCCTGGTATATAAGATAATATTGCCAAGATTAACGCCTGTTGAAAAACTACATTTAATAAATAACTATTGGCATAACCAATAGCTTTTAAGGTTGCGTAGGCAATAAATTGAGTGGCTATATTACTATATAGAATTTGATAAACTATCACTACACCAACCACAGAAGCCATTGTTAACATGAGGTTAAGAATGAAACCAATAGGAGTTCTTACAGACCAATATTTTTTTTCAAAGTCAATAAAGCTTTGACGAGTGAAAATCTGCACATCACTAGGTAAACTTGCTTTCAAATTTGCTAAAATCTTATTTGTATCAACGCCAGATTTGAGTTTAATAATACCTACATCTATCTTTTCTACAGGACGACTATTGGGATTTATCCTCAAAAAAGTTGAGTCACTCACAATTAAATTGCCATCTACACCAAAGGAAGGCCCTAAACTGAATAAACCACCTACTCGAACTCGATAACCTCTTGCGGCATCAAAGGGAAAGATTTCAATTGTTTGTTCCGTGTCACCGCGCTGAAATTTTTCTGCTATTGGCCCAAATTCTGGTCGAGAATCTCTGTCAAATAGCATGACATCAGGAATTTTCAGTTTATCTAAATTCTGCTCAAGTTCAGGGATATTCATGACTGGTTTTCCCGGATCAAAACCAATTACATATATTGAATATTTTTCACCAGTTGCAGGATTTTTTAATTTGGCAAATTGTAAATACATTGGACTCACAGACTCTACACCATCAAATCCTAATGTTTGATGTAACCGAATCCGAGAAAAGCTTTGATTTGAGGTCAGAGATTTATATTGAGAACTGACTAAAAATAAATCACCTTTGAGGTTTTGATGTAATGCTGTAGCGCTAGAATAGAGTGCATCTTGAAACCCTAGTTGAATAAACATCAGCAGCACAATAAAAGCAATCCCGGCTACAGCTACGACAAAACGTACTTTTTGCTGGACTAACTGTAGCCATGCTAAAGGAATTTTGATATTCATATATTTGTCTTTAGTTGTTAATCATTAGTAAGTGGTATTTGGGTTATTTATCTACCCATATCTCCATCTTTCTTTATTCCATCTATTACTAATGACTAGATTTGAATAGCAACGTCTACTTGCAAGTTGGTGAAACGAGATACCTTTTCAATATCAGCAGGGTTATCAATTGATATTTTGACTTCAATGATTCTGCGGTCTGTATCTGAATAGGGGTTAATGCTAAAGATGCTTTGTTTGTCAACTTGCCAACCAACTTCCTTCACTGTTCCCTGTATTTTTTCAGGAAAAGCTGTGCTAGTGATCATAGCTTTTTGACCAAGCCGTACTTTTTGAATATCGGTTTGATAAACTTCAGCAATCACATTCATTTCTGATATTTTACCAAGTTCAGCAAAACCAGATGTAGCGATTACTTCACCATTTTTGGCATGAATTTTCAAGACTCTGGCATCTATGGGGGATTTAATGTAAGTTAAATCGTGGTCTGCTTTAGCTTGTTGAATAGCAGTGTTAGCACTTTTGACTTCACTTTCTGCTAACTGAACATCTACACTACGTACTTCTTTAATGCTGTTGAGTCTAGCGTTTGCTTCCTTAATTTGATCTTTCAGGGTGTCTTGAGTACGTATAAGAGAGGCTTTGGCTTCTGTTAACTGTTGTTGTGTTATTTTGAGTTGTAAAGCCTTAGTATCAGCTATGGAAGCAGAAACTGCACCGTCTTGATATAATTGTTGATAGCGATCGCTCTCAGTTTGAGCATTATCTACTTCAGCTTGGATGCGGTTAATTGCTGCTACTTGAGCCGCAATATCACCTTTTAATTGTGAATCTAAACGAGTAATGGTGGCTTTTTGAGCATTAATATCACCTGGTTTAGCGCCAGCTTTTACCTGTGTTAGTTTAGACTTAGCAATTAGTAGTCTGTCAAAAGCTTGTTTGATAGCAGTTTTAGAACGAGCATAGTCATCTAAATAAGCTAATATTTGTCCCTGTTTAACTTCGTCTCCTTCAGCTATCAACAGTTTTTCTACACGCACACCGTTGATAGAATTAGGAGCAGATAAATAAGTAATTTTACCTTTTGGTTGCAATCTTCCCAAAGCAGTGACAGCAACTTTGCCAGGAGTTGTTTGAGGAGAATCAACTGAGGAAGAATGCATTTGAGAATTAGGTTGCATCTTCAATTGAGAAAAACTGTAAAAAGATGCTAAACCAGCAGCTAATGTAATGGACGCAGCCAAAATTATTTTCCATTTCATAGCAGTTTTTTTCAATAATTGGCTTTCTTTGTTTTCTGCCATATTTTTATTCCAAGTATTTTCTGCTCAGGGATAGTTGTGATACCTATATCAATTCAATGTCAGATAATTTTAGACTTCGTCGTGAGCGCTCAGTCGAACGATTTTGGATTGATTGCACGGATAAATCTAGGTGTCTGTATCATCAAGGAGTCATTGATCATAGACTGCTCCGCAGATTACCTAAAAAACTTATCCTGAATATTTTTAGTGTCCGCAAGTGGATAAGCCTAATTAGTTTTGTAGTAAGTATTCAGGATAGAGAATACTCCAAGTCAGGAGAATAAAGGCTTTTTAGTCAAATTTGATGATTTTGATAAAATCTCACTGCTCTCTATTCTTCATTTCATAAGCATTCTGACTTCTGACTCCTGAATTCTTAGGTTATGAATTGTTGTTAGACTGAGTAGCTGCCAAAGATAACATGAACAGCAGCTAAATCAACAGTAATATTACTTCCAAGTATCCTTAGTTTTATCCTTAATGGGAATTTTATAAAGTAGCGTAAAATACCTTAGCGCTAACTTAAAATTTCAATTTCTAGATGTAATGAAGCTCTGTTGTAATAATCTAGAAAAATCGGGATAAACTTATATTTAATTTTGCCCAAAAATTTTGATTTTGTCAACTAAATAAATCGAAATACCTTGACATATGAATAGAAATCATATTTGTACTCAAAAACTCAACGAAAACTATCTATTGCTGATGGGGTATTACATTAAAAGCTCATAAATCAACTATTAAATCTGTATTTTTCTTAGCAAATAATGCTTGATAATGCTTAAATATAGAGATTTCCTCACAAGTTACATCATTGGTGTTGAAGTCATCACATCCGCTAAATTAATATTTGCTTTATAAATAACTACTTTGAGTATTAAACTGAGTTATCTTATAAATTCATCAAAAACTTAACCCAAATTATGATGTTTCTCTGAAAAAAAGATATTTATGTTCAAACGCATCGAATGTGTATTTAATGATTTGTGATTTCCTAGACAATCTATCTATAAAGCTTTATTTTTCAATGAAAAACCGCTAGAACACACGGAATCGCCAAAACTCAAACTGCACAAAACCTAGTCAAAGATTATACGATTATATGGATTAGTCTTTAAAAATCGAGTAAATTAACAAAATATTTTTTCCTAAACTTACTTTAAATGAACTATTCAATTTCTATAAGCTGTGCTAGTCTTTGTATTAATTCAATGTTTAAAAGCTCCAAGGCATTAGTCAATTAATGGAAAGTAAAAAGGAAAAAATACTAAAACAGAGCTACATGATGATGACAAGAAAAACATTTAAGTATTTTTTCAGGTTGCATAGTTTGAGATTAAATATGGTGTTCTTTCTGTAACGAACTTGGCAGCTTTTATTGGTTGAATCGCATACAATATATTATCCTGGACGGTGAAACTGGCTATGGTATTTATCAAGACAGATAACGTTGTGATTAACACTAGTTACGTTTCTGTAGTGAAGCTAGATCATCCAAACGGTGAGAAAAATACACATTTCTATTTTCAACCCTACTCCTCACTTTCTTTTATGCCAATGGCGTAAAATCACTCAAAATCCTTACCATGATGATTGGATACGATTCACTAATTTAGTACCTAAAACAAGTCCAGAATTTTTTACCAGCTTCCACAATATCAAGAGTTGTTTGTGTAGCGTTTTGTAAGTCCTGTAGATAGACTCATCCTTTGTGATATGCCACAGGCTTTAAGCATAGCGTCTCTGACAAAAGAAGAAAAGGGAAGACAACTTTGTATAGTATTTTTACAGCATTACAGTGTTTCCAAATCGCCTCAAAAACCCAAAATACCAATTATTTAGATTTTCAGTTAAGGCAGTATTTACTGTGTGGTGTTGATTGGGAACAACCTTCGTTATTACGCAGATAGGATAGCTAACTGCTGATAAAAAGATGTGGCTTCATCACTTCTAGGCAACAGAATTTACTGTAACTAAACAATTCACAGTACTCAAAATTAGTCTATGCCATGATATCTGCTTCTTCAATTAATACTGCCTTGTCGGAGTTAGAGAGCCTTATTAACAGTTGTGAAAAGGATTTGATTAGGTTTATAGAGGAAAAACAAATGAAATCAGAAACGTCAATATCTACTAACAAAATTAACAGACAACTGCAACAAAATCCGATTGCGATTGTCGGTATGGCATCTTTATTACCAAAAGCCAGAAACTTACGGGAATACTGGCGCAATATTGTTAATAAAACTGACTGTATTACTGATGTTCCTGATACACATTGGAGCGTCAAAGATTACTACGATCCTAACCCCAGAACACCAGAAGATAAAACTTATTGTAAACGCGGTGGATTTATCCCCGAAGTTGATTTTAATCCGATGGAATTTGGTATCCCTCCCAGCATTTTAGAGGTTACTGATGTATCACAACTATTAAGTTTAGTAGTTGCGAAAGAAGCAATGGAAGATGCTGGTTATAGTGAATCTCGTGAATTTAACCGCGAGAATGTGGGGGTAATTTTAGGTGTAGCGCAAGCCAAGCAATTAGGTATACCTCTATCTGCAAGGTTAGAATATCCGATTTGGGAAAAAGTTCTCAAAAGTAGTGGTTTATCTGACGAAGATACTAAAGTAATCGTCGATAAAATCAAAACTGCTTATGTGAAATGGGATGAGAATGCTTTCCCTGGAATGTTAGCAAATGTGGTTGCTGGCAGAATTGCTAATCGGCTCAACTTTGGTGGTACAAACTGCGTAGTTGATGCTGCTTGCGCTAGTTCCTTCGGTGCTTTGAAGATGGCAATTAGTGAGCTAATTGAATATCGTAGCGATATGATGCTGACTGGTGGTGTTGATACTGATAACACCATCATGGCTTATATTTCTTTTAGCAAAACTCCTGCTGTTACTCCTAGCGAAAATGTCAAACCTTTCGATGCTAAATCTGACGGCATGATGTTAGGTGAAGGTATCGGCATGATTGTGTTAAAACGTCTCGAAGATGCAGAACGAGATGGTGATAAAATCTATGCAGTTATTAAAGGTATTGGCACTTCTAGCGATGGACGTTATAAGAGTATTTATGCTCCTCGCAAAGAAGGACAAGTTAAAGCTTTAGAACGTGCTTACAATGATGCTGGTTTTTCTCCTGCTACTGTGGGTTTGATGGAAGCACATGGGACAGGAACAATGGCTGGAGATCCTACAGAATTTGGGTCTTTGCGAGATTTCTTTACTCAATATGATGACAAAAAACAGCATATTGCTTTGGGTAGTGTAAAATCACAAATTGGACATACAAAAGCTGCCGCAGGTGCAGCAAGTTTGATTAAAACTGCCTTGGCTTTACATCATAAGATTTTGCCACCAACTATCAATATTACTGAGCCAAATCCTAAACTAGATATTCAAAATTCTTCGTTTTACTTAAACACTGAAACTAGACCTTGGATCAAGGCAGAAGGGGAAGCACCAAGACGTGCTGGAGTGAGTTCCTTTGGTTTTGGTGGAACTAATTATCACGTTGTTTTGGAAGAATACGAAGCGGAACAAAAACAAGCTTATCGTTTACATAATGCGGCGAGTGAAGTGTTGTTATTTGGTTCTAATCCAGCAGAATTGATTACTAAGTTAGAAGCAACTTTAAATAATTTGCAATCTAACGAAGGAGAAAGACATTACTCGCAATTAATCCAAGAATCTCAAGCTCTAACTATTCCCCAAAATGCAGCGAGAATTGGGTTTGTCGCTGAGAGTCTGCAAGAAGCTTGTAAGTTGCTAAAAGTTAGTATTGATTTACTAAAAAATAAGCCGTCAGCAGTTTCTTGGGAACATCCTCAAGGTATTTATTACCGGGCTGCGGGGATGGAATTAGGCGGAAAAGTTGTGGCTTTATTCTCTGGCCAAGGTTCTCAATACCTAGAAATGGGTAGAGAAGCGGTGATGAATTTCCCGGCTTTGCGTCGTCTGTATGGACAAATGGACGGGTTGTTAATTAAGGATAATTTGCAACCAATTTCGCAAATAGTTTTCCCCAATCCAACTTTTGAAGAAGAAGAAAAAACTGCTCAAATTGCAGCTTTGCAAAGAACTGAATATGCTCAACCTGCAATTGGGGTTTTTAGTGCCGGGTTATATTCCATCTTCCAAGAAGCTGGGTTTAAATCAGATTTTGCTGCCGGACATAGTTTTGGTGAATTGACGGCTTTGTGGGCGGCGGGAGTGCTGACTGAAGAGGATTATTTGTTCTTGGTTAAGTCTAGAGGTCAAGCGATGGCTGCACCGAAAGACCCAGACCATGATGCAGGTAGTATGTTAGCGGTGAAGGAAGATATTACTAAGGTGGAAGCGGTGCTGAGGCATTTTCCCCAAGTTGCGATCGCTAACTTTAATTCTCCCACGCAAGTTGTCCTCGCGGGACCAACGGCGGAAATTAAGAAAATTCAGCAAAAGTTCCAAGAATTGGGCTATGGTGCGGTGTTGTTGCCAGTTTCCGCTGCTTTCCATACACCTTTGATTGCATTTGCTCAAAAATCATTTGCGATCGCTACCAAGTCAGTCGATTTCCAAAATCCCAAAGTTCCTGTTTTCAGCAACGTCACCGGCAAACAATATCCCCAAGAACCATCAGGAATCCAAAGAGTTCTGGAAGGACATCTTTCGAGTTCAGTGATGTTTAAACAAGAGATTGAAAATATCTACGCTGCTGGTGGTTATTGCTTTGTAGAATTTGGACCAAAACGGATTCTCACCAACTTAGTCAAAGATATCTTAGGCGATCGCCCTCATCTTACCGTATCTCTGAATCCGAGTACTCAAAAGAATAGCGATCGCTCCCTCAGAGAAGCCGCAATCCAACTGCGCGTCATTGGTATGGCTTTGAGCAATCTTGACCCCTACCAACTACCCCCAATCATCCCCCCAACTCCCACCAAAAAGACCTTAAGCGTCAAATTAAACGGTATTAACTACGTTTCCGAAAAAACCAGAAACGCCTTCACCGAAGCCCTACAGGATGGTTTCAAAATCAAAGGAGTTCAGGAACACAGGAGTTCAGAAGTTCAGGAGTCAAAAGATTTAGAAGTTCAACACTCCTCACTCCCCACTCCTACTAACAGTCATAACGGAAATGGAAACGGTAACGGACACAAAAAAACACCTGTAATTAGTACCCCCCAACAGCCCCAGATGATTCCTGCGCCCCGTTCAAATCAAGCAATTCAAGAATTATTACCTACTACAGCACGTTATGCAGTTGCACAGCGTCCAGGAGGGAAAATGGAAACACCAGATAAAAATATGAACTTCCAACAGGTTCTGGAAAGTCTAGAAAACCTCCTGAACCAGTTTCAACACAACCAAAGTGATAACTTACAAATTCACGGAACTTACCTAAGTCATCAAATGGAATACGCCAAAACGTTTTTCCAACTGATGCAACAACAAAACGCCCTATTTACAAATAATCAAACTTCAGAAACCGCCCAACTTAAACAAGTTGTGATGGAAACCTTCGAGCGCAGCATGATGCAGTTTCACAACCAACAAGGTGAAACCCTCCGCATTCATGAACAATATCTACAAGAACAAGTAGAATACACCAAAAACTTTTTCCAACTCATACAACAAGAATACTCACTACTAATTGCTGGTACAGACACAACACAACCTGTAATTCCTCCCCAACTCACAGAGACACACACCAACAGTCTGCGGGAGTTGATGTCCCCAGAACCAACTATTACAGAAACAGTTGTTCCTCCCACCGTCAAAATAGTAGAAACTCAGCCAGTAGTTGAACCAGTAGTTGAAAAAGCTGCACCTGTAATCGCAGCCATTTCCACCCCTCAAATTGCAGAACCTACCCCAGTTATTGAAACTCAACCTGAGCCAGTAGCACCTGTAGCATTAATTCCCGAACCAGCAACCACCAACCTGAATATTGAAGACATAGGTAAAAACCTCCTAGCCATCACCAGCGAAAAAACAGGCTATCCCATCGAAATGCTCGAACTCGACATGGACATGGAAGCCGACTTAGGGATTGATTCCATCAAACGGGTAGAAATCTTAGGAGGGTTGCAAGAGTTATACCCCAACTTACCCAAACCAAACTTAGAAGAACTATCTGAAAAACGCACCATTGGTCAAGTCGTCGAGTATCTGCAAAAACAGGTGACAGGTGACAGGTTACAGGTGACAGAAGAAATACAGGTGACAGGTGACAGGTTACAGGTGACAGAGAAGAAAGTAGAGGAAACAAGGGAAGAATTACCTCTTCCCAGTCCCCAATCTCCAGTGGTCACTGAGCTACGCCGAAGTGTCCCCAGTAACGAATACGCCGACTTAGGACAAACCCTGTTAAACATCACCAGCGAAAAAACAGGCTACCCAGTCGAAATGCTCGAACTCGACATGGACATGGAAGCCGACTTAGGGATTGATTCCATCAAACGGGTAGAAATCTTGGGTGCAATGCAAGAAACATACCCCGACTTACCCAAACCAAACATAGAAGAACTAGGCGACCTACGAACAATTGGACAAATTGTAGACTACCTCCAAAAGCTGGCGGGAGGTGAAAAAAAAAACCCTGATTTTAACCCGGTAGGGGCGGTGTCTCCCCGCCCTCTAGAATCTCCCTGTCCTCTTACCCTCCCAGAAATGGTAGTGGATTTAACTCCACCGCCAATAGTAGACCCAAATCTTCCCCGTCGTCCCGCCAAACTCAAAAGCCTACCACGACCTGATTTTTGGGAATGCAAATTACCAGAGGGACACATCGCCTTAATCACCGATGATGGTTCCCTCACTACCACCAAACTAGCTCACGCCCTCATAGAACAAAGTTGGAAAGTAGTAGTTCTGAGTTTCCCACAAACATTAGTTGCATCGCAATTGCCATTACCAGTAGGCGTTACCCGCCTTACCTTGGCGAACATGAGTGAAGAACATCTGCAACTACTACTACAAAGCATCACCGCCAAACATGGAAAAATTGGTGCATTCATACATCTTCATCCTCAATTTCCAGGCGAAAACACAGGTAAAATCTCCTATCTAGAAGCCGAGAAAGCGATCGTTAAACAAGTCTTCTTGATAGCCAAACATCTCAAACCAACCTTGAATGCAGCCGCTGATTTAGAAGGAAGAGTTAGCTTCTGCACAGTAGCCCATCTCGACGGAGCATTTGGTTTAGAACACAAAGAAAACTTTGGCATTATCGGCGCTGGATTATTTGGATTAACCAAAAGTTTGAGATGGGAATGGCCAAAAGTTTTCTTCAGAGCAATAGACTTAAGCCCAACCTTAGATCCTCACCAATCAGCAGAATATATAGTTGCCGAACTGCATGATTCCAACAGATATATAGGTGAAGTTGGCTATGGTTCTCAAGGAAGAGTCACCCTCGTAGCTAAACCTGAATAACTTGTAGGGTGGGCATTGCCCACCTCACAAAAACTCTTCTCTTCCTCTTTGCGTCTCTGCGCCTCTGCGTGAGACATTCATAAACTTATTCATCAAAATAGAATCAATTATAAAGTTGAAATATGACAGCAACACTTCAAATTAGCCCATCATCTGTCTTCGTCGTCAGTGGTGGAGCCAAGGGAATTACTGCACAATGCACCATTAAATTAGCACAAAACCAACCTTGTAAATTTATTCTGCTTGGTCGCTCTGAAATCACCACAGAACCAGAATATGCTCGTGATTGTTTAGACGATTCTGCCTTGAAAAAACGCATCATGGAAAATCTGATTTCTCAAGGCGAGAAACCAACACCCATGATGGTACAAAAGATATTTAATGAAATTAATTCTAGCCGAGAAATCAAAAAGACCTTAGAGGCAATTGCAGCAGCAGGTGCAAAGGCAGAATATATCAGCGTTGATGTCACTGATACAGTAGCTTTGCAAGAAAAACTCAATAGTGTATCTCAAAAACTTGGAAAAATTACAGGCATTATTCACGGTGCTGGTAATTTAGCTGATAAATTAATTGAAAAGAAAACACAAGAAGACTTTGAAAAGGTTTACAACGCCAAAGTTAAAGGATTACAAAATTTACTCTCTTGTGTTAATCTTCAGCAATTACAGCATTTAGTGTTATTTTCTTCTGTGACTGGTTTTTATGGCAATATCGGTCAAAGTGATTATGCCATTGCTAACGAAATTCTCAACAAATCAGCCCATCAAATCAAGCAAAATTATCCTCAATGTCATGTAGTCGCAATTAATTGGGGTGGTTGGGATAGTGGTATGGTGACACCACAATTAAAAAAAGCATTTGCCGAAAGAGGAATTAGCATTATTCCTCTAGAAGTTGGTACACAAATGTTAGTTAATGAACTGTATCCTGCTTATCAAGATAATACACAAATTGTCATTGGTAGCACCATGATTCCCCCGGCGATGCCTTTAGGCTCCGAACTCCGCAGCTACCGCATTCGACGACGGATGACATTAGCAGAAAATCCATTTTTGTATGATCATACAATTGCAGGTTCACCAGTATTACCAGCTACCTGCGCTAAATCATGGATGGTTAATGGTTGTGAAGAAATTTATCCGGGTTATACATATTTCAGTTGCCAAGACTTCAAAGTTTTGAAAGGCATTACTTTTAACTCAACTCTGGCTAATGAACATATTCTAGAAATAAAAGAAGTAGCTAAAAGCGAGGGTGACTTTGTTGAATTTCAAACCAAAATATTGAGTAAAACTCCTGAAGGAAGAACTCTCTATCATTTCAGTTCTCTGATCAAACTGGTAAAAAATATGCCAGAAGCACCCATTTATGAATCAATGGATCTCAGAGAAGATAATATCGTCACTACCACTGGCAAAGGATTTTATCAAAATGGCGATTTGTCCTTATTTCATGGCCCAGCTTTTCAAGAAATAACCAGAATTTTAAACATTAGCTCAGAAAAGCTGACAGCCGAATGTTGTTGGCAAGAAATTTCGGCTAAACAACAAGGACAATTTCCCGTTAAATGGCACAATCCTTATATCATTGATTTGAGTACCCAAACCCTATGGTTATGGTTAAATCATGTGCATCAAGAAGTTTGTTTACCAGGACAATTAACTTACTGTGAACAATATTTATCTGTGCCATTCAACATCCCATTTTATGTTTCCTGTGAAGTCAAAGCTAAAACAGATACTGGTGCAACTGTCAATTTTATTATCCATGATCGTGAAGGAAAAATATATTCACGCATCTTAGGAGCAAAAGCAGTCATTTGGCCAATGAAAATGTTAAATAAGAAGTAATAGTAGGTTGGGTTAAGCGACGGCGCAACCCAACAAATTCACCAAAATCAAAATATTGGGTTTCCTTACATCAATCTAACCTACATTGTTAAATTGGAAGTAATAGTAGGTTGGGTTAAGCGACAGCACAACTCAACAAATTCACTAAAATCAAAATGTTGGGTTTCCTTACATCAATCTAACCTACATTGTTAAATTGGAAGTAATAGTAGGTTGGGTTAAACGACAGCACAACTCAACAAATTCACTAAAATTAAAATGTTGGGTTTCCTTGCGTCAACCCAACCTACACTACCGCGATTGGGGGAATAGCGTAAATCCTGAACAACGTCTTATGCCCCAACGAGGATTTCAAGAGTGGAAAAAATAGCTATTATCGGGTTATCTTGCCTCTTTCCCGATGCTAAAAATCCTGAAGAATTTTGGCAGAATCTCACTGAAGAGAAAGATGCTATCTCATCTTTAAGTGTAGCGGATTTGGGAATAGATCCTGCTATATTCTACGATTCTGACAAAGGTAAACCGGAAAAATTCTACTTTCTTAAAGGTGGATTTATCCGTGACTTTAAGTTTGATGCTAGTGAGTACAATTTACCTGGGGTATTTGTAGAAAGCTTAGACAATACCTTTAAATGGTCATTGTATGCTGCCAAACAAGCCATTATCCAAAGTGGTTATTGGGGAAATAAAACTGCACTCTCAAAATGTGGCGTAATTTTAGGAACTCTGGCTTTACCAACCAAAGCTTCTAATCAATTATTTGCTCCTCTTTATCAGCAAACAATTGAACCTGCAATTGGTGAACTTTTACAGGAAAAAGACTTCCGTTTAGGAGGTGCATTAACTGCTGCTAAAGCATCTCCATATAATGCTATGGTGAGCGGCTTACCTGCTGCTATAATTTCCCGTGCATTTTCTCTTTCTGGAACTCATTGCTGTATAGATGCTGCCTGTTCATCGGCATTTTATGCCATTAAATTAGCATCCCATTATCTACAATCTGGTAAAGCTGATTTGATGTTAGCTGGTGCTATTAGTTGTTCAGATCCGTTGTTTTTAAGAATGTTGTTTTCAGGTATTCAAGGATATCCCGAAAATGGCATTAGTCGTCCTCTAGATAAGGCATCACGCGGGTTAATTACCTCCGAAGGAATTGGGATGGTAATGCTGAAAAGATACAGTGATGCTGTTCGAGATGGCGATCGCATTTTAGCAACAATCTGCGGTAATGGTCTATCTAATGATGGTAAAGGTAAGCACCTCCTCAGCCCTAATGCTCAAGGACAAACTCTCGCGTACAAAAGAGCATACGCTGAGGCTAACCTTAACCCCCAAACTATTGATTATTTAGAGTGTCACGCGACCGGCACTCTGTTGGGAGATACCACAGAATGCAACTCAGTTGAAGGCTTTTTTGGTCAACACCAAGCAACGCCTTTGGTGGGTTCGGCTAAAACTAACGTTGGTCATTTACTCGTTGCTGCTGGCATGGTGGGGATAACAAAGACGATTTTAAGTATGTCACACGGTGTTATCCCTGCGACTATAGATATCAGTGAACCTATGGGTTCTGAGCATAATGTTATTTCGCCTCAAAACATTGTCAGAACTGCCACACCTTGGCCGAGTAAAGGAACTAAGCGCGTAGCTTTAAGCGCATTTGGATTTGGTGGAACCAACTCTCATTTAATTTTGGAACAGGGGGAAGTCAGCAAATGAGTATTCAAAAAGATATGACTGCAAAAATGGCTATCGTCGGTATGGATGCCTTTTTTGGTGAATGTGGCGATTTAGATGCTTTCGAGAGCAGCATTTACGACGGAAAACAGCATTTTATTCCCCTCCCCGAAAAAAGATGGCATGGCATTAATGAGCAGGAAAAATTACTGCAAAAGTATGGTTTAGAAGCCGGGAAAGCACCACAGGGCGCGTATATTAGCGATTTTGAAGTTGATACCTTAGCTTACAAAATTCCCCCCAACGAAGTTGAAAAAATCAACCCGCAACAACTTTTATTATTGAAAGTGTGCGATCGCGCCCTCAAAGATGCCAAAATATCCCCAGGTGCTAATGTCGCAGTAATTATCGCTGCCGATACAGAATTATCTGTACACCAATTACAACAACGTTGGAATTCCTCTTGGCAGCTTAAAGACGGCTTAAATAGCTTAGAAATTGCCTTACCACCAGAAAAAATCGCCGAACTAGAAACCATAGTTAAAGATAGTATTCACCCGCAAGTTGATCTTGGTGAAATTATCAGTTATGTTGCCAACATTATGGCCAGTCGCATTTCTTCCCTGTGGAATTTCTCTGGACCCTCCTTCACTATTAGTGCTGTAGAAACTGCAACTTTTAAAGCCTTAGAATTAGCAGAAATGCTACTAGCTACCCACGAAGTTGATGCTGTAGTTGTGGGTGGAATTGACTTAGCTGGTGGTGTCGAAAACGTCTTACTCCGCAGTCAATTAGGAAAACTAAATACAGGAATCAATACCTTAAGTTTTGACGAGAAAGCCGACGGTTGGAATGTAGGAGAAGGTGCAGGTGCAGTTGTTATCAAACGACATGATACAGCATTGCAGAACAATCAACGCATCTATGCAGTAATTAATGGTATTAGCATTGGTCAATCCCCCTCAATGGCGATAGATAGTGGCACCATTACTCAAGTATGCAAACAAGCCTTTCAACAAGCAGGTATTCAACCCACAGAAGTCAACTATTTAGAAGTCTGCGGTAGTGGAATTCCTGCAGAAGACGAAGCCGAAATTAAAGGTATCCTCCAAGCTTATCCCGCAGTGGGAGATGGTTTACACTGTGCTATTGGTAGCGTCAAAGCCAATATTGGTCATACTTTTGTCGCTTCCGGAATAGCTAGTTTAATTAAAACCGCACTGAGTCTCTACCACAGATATATTCCCGGAACTCCCAATTGGTCTGGTGTCAAAACACCTCAAGTATGGGAAGGTAGTCCCTTCTACGTCGCTACCGAGTCCAGACCTTGGTTCTCACAAAAAGAGGTCAAATGCAGAATTTCCGCCATTAATAGTATCGGCTGTGACGGTTCTTTTGCCCATGTGATCTTATCCGAAGAAACCCAACAAACAGAACGCAGCAGTAGATATTTAGAATCAAGACCTTTTCATCTCTTACCCATTGCAGCTAATGACCAGTCTAGCTTATTTGCAGCACTGGATAATTTGCAACAGACAATTGAAAATGCTGATTCCCTCAAAGATGTTGCTAGTCAAACATTTGTCAAATTTCAACAGCATTCCGAAGCCAAATATACACTTTCTCTCACCGGACGCAACCAAAAAGAATTACTCAAAGAAATTAACTCAGCTAAAAAAGGTGTAGCTAATGCCTTTGAAAATGGTAAAGATTGGCAAACTCCTATAGGTAGTTATTTTACACCTAAACCACTAGGAAAAGATGGAGAAATTGCCTATATTTATCCCGCTGCTGTCAATTCTTATCTCGGTATTGGTCGCACCTTATTCCGTCTATTTCCTAAAGCCTTCGATGATGTAATTGTCAAAAGTCTTTACGAACGTGCTGCGGATGTTGAAAAGCTAGTATTTCCCAGAAGCTTGAGTAAATTGTCAACTCGACAACTGGAAACTCTAGAAAAAAAATTGTTTGATGATTCTCTGGCCATGTTTGAAGCCGAAGTGCTATTTACCAGACTCATCTCCACAATTATCACCGATGATTTTCAAATCAAACCTAAATATATCTTTGGATATAGCTTAGGTGAAACTAGCATGATGGTTGCTCAAGGAGTATGGAGCAATTTTTATGAAGTTAGTAATACTTTTAATTCATCAGCTTTGTTTGGAGACAGATTATCTGGCCCAAAAAATGCTGTGCGTGAGCATTGGGGACTACCAAAATATTCCGCAACTTCAGACAATAATTTCTGGAGCAATTACGTTCTCATGGCCACTCCAGCACAAGTCAGAGAGTGTTTAAAAAATGAAACTCGCGTTTACTTAACACAGATTAATACATCAGAAGAAGTATTAATCGCCGGTGAACCAGCAGCTTGCGAACGAGTCATTAAAACACTTGGTTGTAACGCCTTTCCTGCTCCTTTTGATCATGTGATTCATTGTCAAGCAATGGCCTCAGAGTCCCAAGAACTGGAAAAACTCTACACTTTACCAGCACAAACTATCCCCGGTATTACTTTTTATTCCGCTGCTGAGTATCAACCAACCACACTGGATAGCCAAGAAATTGCTCACAACATTGCCAAAGGATTATGTCAGCAACTCGACTTTCCTCGCTTAGTTAATCGCGTCTACGCTGACGGAGCAAAAATATTTATTGAAGCAGGTGCTGGTGGTATTTGCTCTCGCTGGATAGATAAAAATCTCAGCAATCAAGAACACATCACCGTATCCCTAAACCGACGTGGAATAGATGACCATAGTTCACTAGTTAAAGCACTAGCAAAATTGCTTAGTCATGGCGTACATTTGGATTTATCTCCACTTTATAACCTATCCTCAGCCACTGCAAAACAAAATAAATCTACTCTGAGAAAAATTACCTTAGGTGGTAATTCCATAACTGCTGCAATTTTGAATAAAGATAACCGTAAGCTTTTTCAAAAAGCTAGTCAAATCAAGCAACAGCAGAAAATTTCCAATTATCCAGAGTATAAAATCATCAATTCCCTACAACCTCCAGGAAAAATTGCCCCTAGTGATATTTACTCTCAACCAGAAAAAATCACCATGAAAACTATCATGGATAACGGTTTAAAACCTAGAGAACAATTACAATCTTCAGAGTTAACTAGCAGTCAAAAGCCAAATATCCCATCAACCTTAACCCCATCTCTAATCACTCAAGAAACTAGTAACACAATTAGTATGAATGATTTAAAACTTTCTCAGTATCAAAAACTGAGTGCCAATAATTCAAAATTAACACAAGCACACACTAGCTTCTTACACGCCAGGCAAGACTTCAGTCAACAAATGAGCGAAATCATCCAACTACAATTAGCTTGCGCTCAAACCTTACTCAGCGAAGATAAATAATAAAATATCACACCGAGACGTAGAAATATCAAACCTCCTTCTCTGTGTTTCTGCGTCTCTGCGTGAGATAAACTCCTCGTCCCAAATCCATTGCTTACAAATTGAGGAACAATTACCGTGACAACACTCGATACGGTACTAAATAAATACGATAATGGTCTTGTTTTTTCTACCTTATCCAATAATCAAAATCAAGTTTGGAAAGGTTCATTAGATTGTATTGCTTTTGAACAAAAAGCCATCATTGATAAATTTTTATCATTAGATCAACCTTGTTACATTCTTAAAGTAGCTAGTAACATTGGCGTTACTAACGATGGTTATTTAGCATCTGCTGATAACGGTTTCTCAGCACAAGCGGAACTTTTAATCTCACTTCCACCATTGCGACTGCAACAATTTGGCGACCCTAACTTTCTTGCCGTTCATGGTGTGAAATCTGCCTACATGACAGGTGCAATGGCAGGTGGTATTGCTTCCGAAGAAATGGTAATTGCACTAGGAAAAGAGCAGCTTTTAGGTTCTTTTGGTGCAGGTGGTTTAACTCCAGACCGGATAGAAACTGCTATCAACCGTATTCAAGAAGCCTTACCTAATGGCCCTTATGCCTTTAATTTAATTCACAGTCCCAACGAACCAGCCATTGAACGCCGCGCAGTAGATTTATACCTCAAATATGAGGTAAGAACTGTAGAAGCATCTGCATTTTTAGACTTAACTCCCAACATCGTTTATTACCGAGTTGCTGGACTGAGTTTAAATGCAGCCAATGAAATTGAAATTAAAAATAAAGTCATTGCCAAAATTTCTCGTCGTGAAGTTGCGACTAAATTTTTGCAACCAGCGCCTGCAAGAATTCTCAAAGAATTAATTCAGCAAGGATTAATTACTGAATTTCAAGCAAGTCTTGCCAGCAAAGTACCAATGGCTGATGATATTACCGTTGAAGCCGATTCCGGTGGTCATACAGATAATCGTCCTTTGGTTTGCTTGCTACCATCAATTATTACTTTGCGAGATGAAATTCAAGCACAATATAATTATCAAAAACCGATTAGAGTAGGAGTAGCTGGAGGGATTGGTACACCAGAATCAGCCTTAGCTGCTTTTATGATGGGTGCTGCTTATATAGTGACTGGTTCAATTAATCAATCCTGTATTGAATCTGGAGCTTGTGATTATACCAAAAAATTATTAGCCCAAGCAGAAATGGCTGATATGATGATGGCTCCAGCAGCAGATATGTTTGAAATGGGAGTCAAATTGCAAGTTCTCAAACGCGGGACAATGTTCCCAATGCGGGCGCAGAAACTATATGAATTATACCGCAATTATGACTCAATTGAAGATATTCCCCTTGCGGAAAGAGAAAAATTAGAAAAACAAATCTTTCGTAAAACTATCGCTGAAGTTTGGGAGGGAACTGCTGCTTATTTATCCCAGAAAAACCCTGAAAAGTTGGGTAAAGCAGTCAATAATCCGAAGCTAAAAATGGCTTTAATTTTTCGCTGGTATTTAGGACTATCCTCTCGTTGGTCTAGTTCTGGTGAAAAAGGAAGAGAAGTCGATTATCAAATTTGGTGCGGTCCCGCTATGGGTGGTTTCAATGACTGGGTGCGTGGTTCCTATCTAGCAGAGCCTAATAATCGTCATGTGGTTGATGTTGCATATCACATCATGTTGGGAACAGCCTTTTTATACCGCATTCAAAGCTTGAAAATTCAAGGTTTGCAAATCCCTAATTACTACGGTCAATATCACCCAGTTCACTCTATATTGGAGATCTAAAAATGAATTTAAAACCTGCTTATAATGCTGAAGATATTCAAGCATTCATGGTGTCTAATCTGGCTGAAGTTATTGGAGTCACACCTGAAGAAGTTGATGTCAAAGAAAATTTAGAAAATTATGGTTTGGATTCAGCCCAAGCTATGATTATCATCAGTAAATTGGAGCAATTACTAGGTTTTAAACCTTCTCCTGTTTTACTTTGGCATTACCCAACTATTGCTTCACTGTCTGAACGATTAGCTGAAGAAGTTCCCAAACAATCTCAGGTAAAAGATTCAGAAACTGGAACAGTTACTGCTGTAAATATTGCTCCTCCTTTTCTAGATTTAGCTGCTGAAGCTGTTCTTGACCCCACTATTCAACCCAGTTCAATATCTGCTGTATCTGTCAGCAACCCCAAAAATATCTTTTTAACTGGGGGAACAGGTTATTTAGGTGCTTTTGTAATTAAGGAACTGCTAGAAGCAACTCAAGCAAATATCTATTGCTTAGTGCGTGCTACTGATGTTACCGAAGGTAAGAGCAAATTAGCAAACAATCTCCAACAGTATGCACTTTGGGATGATAAATATTCTTCTAGAATTATCCCAATTGTTGGTGATTTAGCACAGCCACTTTTGGGTATTGGTACAGAACAGTTTCAAAATCTAGCTGCTAATATTGATGTTATCTATCATAGTGGTGCTTTGCTGAATTATGTGTATCCTTACTCAGCATTAAAAGCAGCTAATGTTTTAGGAACTCAAGAAGTTTTGCGTTTAGCTTGTCAAACCAAAGTTAAGCCTGTACATTATGTTTCCAGTGTCGCTGTTTTTGAATCAACTGCCTATGCTGGTAAAGTTGTTAAAGAACAGGATGACTTTCATGATTGGCAAGGTATTTTTCTCGGTTACTCTCAGACTAAATGGGTAGCAGAAAAATTAGTCAAAATTGCTGGTGATAGAGGGCTTCCTATTACTATCTACAGACCACCTTTAATTTCTGGAGATAGCAAAACAGGGATTTGTAATACCCACGATTTTATCAATTTGATGATCAAAGGCTGTCTACAAATGGGATATTTCCCTGATGTAGATTATATGTTAGATATGTCTCCTGTAGACTATGTAAGCAAAGCCGTTGTATATCTATCTCGTCAAGAAACATCAATTGGTAAAGCTTTCCATTTACAACATCCCCAACCAGCTTCTCTAAAGTCTTTAGTTGAATGGATACGAACTTTTGGTTTTTCACTTCAGATGATTCCCTACGAACAATGGCAAGCAGAGTTAATCAATAATGTCACTTCTCAAGATAATCCTTTATACACTCTGCGTCCATTTTTATTAGAACGTTGGTCTGATGAGCAAATAACCATTCCTGATTTGTATTTGCAAGCTAGAAGACCAATTATTAGCTGTGAAAAAACTCTAGAAGCATTGAAGGGAAGTTCTATCGTTTGTCCACCAATTGATTCTCAATTATTGATCACTTACACTTCCTATTTAATGCAGACTGGCTTCTTAAGTCTTGCCTAAATATAGTGATTCAATGCTGGGAAAGAGTGGTTGATAGTAATAAATAAGTTGTCAGAACATTAATTAATTTCTAGTCAACCTATTTTTATTGATTTATCACTCTTTACTCAGCAAGACTCAACTGATATTACTTGTGGTGAAATTCACCAAACTTTTGCTATGAAAATCAAAGATCAAGGACAGTATAAAAAAACTGCTCTTATTACTGGTGCTGCCAGTGGAATTGGCTACGAATTAGCCTGTATTTTTGCTTCTGAGAATTATAATCTTGTTTTAGTAGATAGAAACGAGTTAAAATTACTAGAAATTGCGATAGAATTTCAGGAAAAATTTCAGCTTATTATCAGAACTATTGTCAAAGATTTATCTATATCAACATCTCCTGAAGAAATTTTTACAGAACTACAACAAGCAGATATTAAAGTCGATGTGCTGGTGAACAATGCCGGCTTTGGTACTCATGGCTTATTTAATGAAACAAACCTAAATACTGAACTAGAAATGTTGCAGGTAAACTTGGTTTGTCTCACCCATTTAACTAAGTTATTTCTCAAAAATATGGTTAAGGAAGGCAAAGGAAAAATATTAAATGTTTCCTCTGCTGCTGCTTTTCAACCAGGACCTTTAATGGCAGTTTATTTTGCAACTAAAGCTTATGTATTATCCTTTTCTGAAGCTATAGCTAATGAATTAGAAGGAACAGGTGTGACGGTGACAGTGCTTTGTCCAGGTTCAACAGTTTCTGCTTTTCATGAACGAACAGGAATGGCAGATTCTAAACTAGTGAAGGGTCAGAAGATGATGGATGCTAAAACTGTTGCCCAAATTGGTTATGATGCTTTAATGGAAGGGAAGACAATTGTAATTCCCGGACTGCTAAATAAAATACTGGCGAAAATTGTCGGATTTTTCCCTAGAAATCTGGTAACAAGAACTGTGAGAACTATGCAAGAAGATAAATAAGTATTCAGTTAAGAGTAATGATCCTGTCTTGTTATATGCCATGCTGCGCTATCAGAATGACATTGGGCATTTCTTTTTATTGAATTATCTAATACCAATTTTATGTAAGGCTGCACAAAATGATGGCATCAATTTAATTACAGCGGATTTCATTTAGTACAAACTTTAATAATGAAACTCTCGTGGTGCGGGCATCCTCGGACTGATCCTGTCGAAGTCTTGCCCGCTAGATATGTACCTACTTACTTACAGCGAAATCCCGCTATCAATGAGAGTAGAGGCAGAGCCTCTGTGATAGCATTCCTAGTCTCTGACTAGGAACGAGATATGGTAAAGATTAATTGGATAATTTATTTTTTGGTACTCCCTAAGCTTAAATATTTCAGATTAATTGATTGGGTTTCTTTTAAAACCAGAGTTTCCACCGTTGGTAAACCAGTATTCCCAAGTTCCTCCAGAAGCAGTTGACCAATTATTGAGATCAAATTGTCCACTTCCTGCTGGTGTACCTGCAATTTTATAAGCTTTAACAGCTTTTCCGTTATTATTCCAAACTAAGGGTAAATTATGTTTAATTTGTTCTGGTACTATACCGTTAGTTTTCAGAAAATAGGCATCTTCTCCTTTACCTGAACCATTGCCAAATACCTTAGCAATTCCCTTTTCATCAATGGCAACAAATGCACCTTCTTCTAAACCAATAGCAAAAACTGAAAGTTGATTGCTATCATGAACAACTCTAGCCAGTAATCCAAAAAGTCTCCCATATCTTGTTTCCGAATGATTTTTATTAATTCGGTCTAAATGCGTGTCAGTAATTACATTTTTGAGAAATGGGACTTTAATAAAGTCACTGCGATAAATATCCTTTGTGTTGTGATGAAAAGGATCATTTAAAATTTCTGAACTCTGTACTCCTCGATGGGAAGGTGCATAATAATAATCTCCCAAAATCGCCATCCCAGCACTAGTTCCCGCAACAGGAACTTTTTTTTCATTAATCAAAAAATTAATTGCATCTTCTACAGCGCTACCTTCCCAATAATCTTCATAGGCATTCTGATCACCACCAGCTATAAATAGAGCATCAGCTTCGCGGATGTATTCGATAACTTTCGGATCATTAGCTGCTTCCCGACTGTCAATAGAAAGTTCAGCAGATGAAGTAATCAAATCTCTATAATGATCACAAATCCAATCAGCTTGTCTGCCAATTCCACCGGAACGAAGAACTAAATAGTTGCCTCGATCTGCTTTATTGAGGAACCATTCAGTGGCTGCCTCTTCTCCAGATTTTCCCCCTTCTGCTCCACCAATTAACAGAATGCTAAATACTGGTTTGGCAGAGGTACTATTGACTTTTCCACATTCTCTAATATAGTCAAATTCTCGTCTCACCATAAAAATCACCTTTGGTACTTACTGAGAATGACAAATTCCGAGCATCTTTTATGTTCAAAAAATACAGTTTTCTAAATTATTAATAATAATGAAAGTCGCGGTATGAGTTTATATGGTTGATTTTTTACGCCAAATTGCTTAGTAAGCATCTAGCTTTTGGTAGTCTTGAAGCTGAATTATCTTTGTTAGCGTGATGATCTAGATAGAGTTTATTACTTCTGCTAAGAGGTTTTAAAATGGCTCATTTAAACCAACGTCGTCCTGAAAATGTGAACGGCGATTTTTACGTTGATACTACTTGTATTGATTGTGATACCTGTCGCTGGATGGCTCCTCAAGTATTTTCTCGTATTGGTGAACAATCTGCGGTTTATCATCAACCAACAAACGAAACAGGAAGATTAGCTGCACTGCAAGCACTTCTATCTTGTCCTACCAGTTCGATTGGTACAGTAGAAACACCGAAAGATATTAAATCTGTGCAACAAAGTTTCCCAATTTTAATAGATGAAAACATTTACTATTGTGGCTATCATTCAGAAAAATCTTTTGCTGCTACTACTTATTTAATTCTCATTCCAGAAAGTAATATTTTAGTAGGTTCTCCCAGATTTAACTCTCCTTTAGTCAAGCGTCTAGAAGAGTTGGGAGGAATTCGTTATCTGTACCTGACTCACAAAGATGATCTTGCAGATCATCAAAAATTCGCCGAGCATTTTCACGCTTCTCGCATTTTGCATATTGATGATATTGATACAGGAACACGCGACATAGAAATACATATAACAGGTTCCAAACCATTGCAGTTAAATCCAGATTTGTTAATTATTCCTATTCCTGGTCACACTAAAGGACATACGGCTTTACTCTACAAAAATAAATTTCTCTTCACCGGTGATCATCTTGCTTGGTCAGAAGACTTGCACCAGTTAGCGGCGTTTCATGAATTCTGCTGGTATTCCTGGTCAGAACAAATTCAATCAATGCGTAAATTGGCTAATTACTCCTTTGAGTGGGTGCTACCCAGTCACGGACGACGCTTTCATACTGATGTTGAGACTATGCAACAGCAGATGCACAGGTGTATTGATTTTATGGAAACTTTTAACGCTAAAGCGCCAGTTACAAGCTAATAGCTGATGTAACTCATCACTGATGACGAATCATAGAGGTAGAATAGAGAGATTGTGAAAATAAATATGGCAAATGTTTTGGGCTGATAAAATCGCTGCTGATGCACAAGGCTACCAGGTAGTTAATGATTCCAAGACTCCTTCAGGTAGAGTACACGTAGGGTCTTTGCGGGGTGTGGTTATCCATGACGTTATTTACCGTGCCTTGAAACACGCAGGTAAGCCCGTGAAATTCTTATACGGTGTGGATGATTATGACGCATTGGATACTGTTCCTAAATATTTAGATCAAGAAAAGTTTGCTCCTTATCTTGGTTTTCCGTTGTGTAATGTTCCATCTCCAGAAGATACAGCTA
Organism: Anabaena sp. WFMT; assembly: GCF_051781005.1. Lineage (NCBI taxonomy): Bacteria > Bacillati > Cyanobacteriota > Cyanophyceae > Nostocales > Nostocaceae > Anabaena > Anabaena sp. WFMT. The sequence goes on from NZ_JBPWOA010000026.1 coordinate 337,758, forward strand.
GTGATTACGCTAAGTATTTCATTGGCGAATTTTTTGAGGTTTTTGAGTATTTAGGAATTAAACCAGAGACTTATTTTTTACGGGATTTATATCGGACTGGAAAACTAAATTCCTATATCGACACTTTCTTGAAAAATGCTCACCTCGTTAGAGAAGCATATAAAGAGGTAAGTAAAGCAGATCGTCCCAATAACTGGTATCCTTTTCAAGTTATTTGTGAAAATTGCGGCAAAATCGCCACAACTGTAACTACAGATTACAACGGTTCAGAAGTTTTTTACACTTGTAATCCAAATGCAACCGACTATGTAAAAGGTTGTGGTCATTCGGGTTGGGTTTCTCCTTTTGATGGTAATGGTAAATTACCTTGGAAGGTTGAATGGGTTGCTAAGTGGGATGTATTGGGTGTAACTATCGAAATGGCAGGTAAAGACCACTCTCAAAAAGGTGGTTCTAGAGATGTTGCTAATTCTATAACTCGCAAAGTTTTACAAAAGCAACCTCCTTTCCATTCTCCCTATGAATTTATTCTTGTGAATGGCACAAAAATGAGTTCTTCTAAAGGAGTGGGTTCGAGTGCAAAGGAAATTGCGGCTTTACTTCCTCCTGAATTATTGCGCTTTTTGATGTTGCGGACTCAGCCAAGATCAGTAATTAATTTTGCGCCAAATTATGAAACTGTGACTCGTTTATTCAGAGACTACGATACTTTAATAAACAAGTATTCTAATTCTCCTGAATTAACTGAGGAATTAATGCCGTTATTTTACGCGCAATTAGGGGATGAAGTTAAAACTTTCCAACCTTTTGATTTTAGTACGCTGATTTCACTGTTGCAAGTTCCTCGTTTGAATATTCAAGAAGAGGTTAAACAACGTAGTCCACAGACTTTAACTGAGTATGATCAGCAAATTGTTAATCAAAGAATTGCTGCTGCACAATTGTGGTTACAAGACTATGCAGATGAGGAAGAAAAGTTAGTTCTCTATTTGGAACAAGTCCCAGAAAAAGCAAATGAATTGACTGAAGAACAAGTTGCTTATTTGCAAAAATTGATAGAGAATTTGCAGAATATTTCTAATTGGGAAGCTGAGGAATTGCAAACTTTGATTTTCTCAACTACTAAGGAGTTACAGATTCAACAAGCTAATGCTTTTAAGGCTTTGTATCTATCGTTTTTAAATAAAGAAAGGGGTCCAAAAGCCGGCGGTTTGTTGTCTTATTTAGAGAAGTCATTTGTGATTTCAAGGTTGCAAGATGTTGTGGCTTTGAATGCAGATAAGGAAAAGGCGGAAGTTTAGGTAATTCCCAGATCAAACAACTTGTAGGGTGTGTTAGGTGGAACACCGTAACGCACCGTTATATACAAAGATGGTGCGTTAGCGACAGCGTAACGCACCCTACAACTTTCTAACTAAATACTCTACTGTAATGATGAGCGATAATCAATTAATTGCTTAAGTTTGTCAATAGCAGAAATATCATTAAATTCTTCCTCATCTAATTTTTGTCTAAAATTTATCCAGTATGGCTGAATAGAACCATTCTGATTGACAGAATCTTGGAACAAAGAAGCAATAATCTCTGGACAATCAGTTGCGTCGTAAATTTGATCATTAGTACAAAATCCATCTAGTAAATATTTCCACTGCTCTGGTTTTAACCAAGAAGCTATTGTACTTAATTTCCGAGCATTAGCTTCAGCATTCCGATAATTTTTAGATTCGATAAAATTGTCTATGTAAAGTTGTATAGATTTTGATATCTGCTCTTTTAACGCAGGTTCTACTAATTCAGTTAAAGCAGAAATATCTTGTATCTCAAATAGTTTCTCTAGAGAAATACCTCTAAGTTTCTTCCTTACAGCATCTTTCAAAAAGTCTATATGAGCAGCATCTACTAAGATATCAAGATTATTAGATCTTATAGATGTATCAAAATTTTCTATGAAAGTATTTGCTTTTAACTTACAGGGTTCACTTAAACTTTCCCAAACTGTTATTTTTGCAAGATAAATTATTACTTTAGACCAATTTCCATCCGTAACTTTATCAAGAATAATATTTGATAATTTTTCATTTAAAACTTGGTTGGTTTCTCGATAATACATCATAGATACAGCTTGAAGAGCAGAAAACTGACGGCTTATTTCATTTTCTGAATAATCCTTAGTTAATAAACTGACAGTCAATCCAGTAACAATATCTTTAATTAAAGCAAATCGTGCGTGAGCAAGTGGTCCTTTCTTAAAGTATTCAACTGCACGTTCTGGATCGGGAGGAAAATGCTCTGATTTTATGTCTAGAAAAATTCTTTCTTTCGCTGCTCTTCCTTGAACAGGAGGATATTGTAAAAATTGCATTACCGCACTTCTCAAGTGATAACGTGCTAGTTCTGCTGTAGCCTCAAAAGGTTCTTCTAAAGATGTCATAGAAGGGTGAGCGCATCGACTTCTATCTTCAAATAGCCTGATAATATCTTTTTGTTCTACGGGTGATATTAATTCAAACTTTCCAAGAGCTTCTTTTGGAATATTTGATTCAAACTCCCACAGTCCTTTAAAGTCTGAATTTAAACTCTTCTTTTCAAAATCTTTTAATATCTCAGTCGCTTGACCGTCTCCTAACTGTTCTAATTGTCTCAATTTGTGGAGAAAATCGAATACAACTGCATTCCATGTTGAAACTATACAAGAGCGATATGCTCCTGCACGATAGCAAGCGACAGCTTCTTGAATAAATTTTTTTGTTGACTTATCTCGACAAAGAACTATTAATTCATCTAGGTCAATAAAATTTCCGTGCATAAAATGCTAATAACATTATTTTAACTGTGTTGATTTTATCACACTGCTAAATAAGGTTATGGCGTATATATGCTTAAATCAAAACTAAATTATCCCGGTGAATCACAGTTTCCGCACCCCCATAACCCAAAATCCCCGCAATATCCCGTGAATGACAACCACGAATTTTTTGCAAATCTTCGCTGTTATAGTTAACTAATCCTCTGGCAATTTCGTTACCACTGCGATCGCACAACTGCACTGCTTCCTGATTCTCAAACTTCCCTTCTACAGCCTTAATTCCCGCCGCTAACAAAGATTTTCCCGCTTGTAAAATGGCATTTATTGCCCCATCATCTAAATATAATTTACCCGTAGGAACCAAACCATAAGCTATCCAGCGTTTCCTCGCTGAAGTTGGTTCTGGTTGGGGTTCAAAATGCGTTCCTATAGCTTCCCCTTGAATAATTTTTTCAATATTGCGCGGAAAACGTCCTTGAGTAATTACAGTTCTCACACCAGCTGCGATCGCAATTCTCGCAGCCGAAATCTTTGTCACCATCCCCCCAGTACCCCACTGTGAACCCTGTCCCCCCGTTTGGATTTGTAATTCTGCCAATTCTTTCATATTACTAATTAAAGAAATAGGACGGGCATCTGGTACAGTACGAGGATCTGCTGAATACAATCTATCCACATCTGTCAGCAAAAATAACCAATCTGCTTCGACTAAACTAGCAACTAAAGCGGAAAGGGTGTCGTTATCACCAAATTTTAATTCCTCTACCGCTACTGTATCATTTTCATTCACCACTGGAATTACACCCAGACCTAATAATTCCTGAAAAGTATTATAGGCATTGAGATAACGACTACGCTGTACTAAATCCGCCCTAGTTAATAATACTTGTGCTATAGGTTGTTCTAAAGTACTAAATAAATCATCATAAATACGCATGAGCCGACCTTGGCCAACGGCTGCTACAGCTTGTTTGAGAGCGATCGCTTTCGGACGTTCTGTTAAACCCAGACGCGCACAACCCACACCCACAGCACCAGAGGAAACCAAAATCACGCGATGCCCTTGATGCCTCAAATAGCACAGAGTTTCCGTCAAAGTAGCAATGGTGGAAAGGGCGAGTTGTCCTGTTTCTGGTTGAGTAAGGCTAGAAGTACCGATTTTAACAACTATTGTTTTAGTCATGGGGCATAGGACATGGGGGATGGGGCAAGAGGTTATTTTCCTCCTACACCCTTTACTCAGTACTCGGTACTCAGTACTAAAAATTGTACAGCGCCAATCCCTCTATAGTGAAGGCTGACGCTGTACGGGTTTATATTTATCTGTTATCTGCTAGGGTCTTTGTTAGCTGACCCTGATATTATCAATATATATATTCTCTGATTTTCAGGAAACCTTAAGATTTCTTAAGAATTTCTTTAGATTTAGTTTCCTGATGATTGTTAATCTTTGTGAACCTTTTCTTGCTTGGGAATAATAGATGCGCCTAATATCTCCGATATCCAGACTTCAAAGTTACGGATGGGATGAGAACGGAGGGCGGCATCAGCATGGACAATCGGTTCGACTAAAATAGTAAACATACCCAGACGATTACCTGCGATCACATCAGTAAACAAGCGATCGCCTACCATACCCACTTGATTGACAGGTAAATTCATTCCTTGAAGTGCAGCTCGAATTTTGCGTCGTGAAGGTTTAGCAGCACCCAGGTAATAAGGTAAGTTAAGGGAACGGGCAATACTCCCAATTCGGGATTCACTCAGGTTATTGCTGACTAAACACAGTGCAGCACAAGCGCGGATTTCTTCTACCCAATCTCGCAGTTCCGAGGAAGCCTCCTTAACTGTAATTGGTACTAAAGTTTCATCCACATCCAAAACCAGCCCTTTTAGCCCATATTGTTGGATAATACCTGGAGTCAAGTTCAATACTGAACCCTCTAAAATCAAGTCAGGCTGTAAGACATTGTTCCAAGTCATAATAATTTTAGATTTTGGATTTTGGATTTTGAATTGGAAATACTTACCCTAAGAGGATGTTTGAAAAGGGGTTGCTGATGTATTAAAAACCTTAGATCCTCCTAAATACTCCTTTTTAAGGGGATTAGGGGGGAATGGCTTCGCCACGCAAGCTATCAGCCAGTGTCTAAAATCACTACTCAAAACTTTTCAAACACCCTCTAATAAATGCGACATCTTAACGAATAAAATTCCACTACTAATCAAGCCAATTCACATAACGTGAGCAGTCAGATTAGCAATGGAAAAATTAAAAATTGAAACTTCCTTAATTAAAGATTGCTCTTTTTAATTCTGAGGGTTTAAATTTCAACTCTGATTATTCAACCTCATTAAATAGATGTTCTTCTAACAGCGGTTGAACTTTGCGAAACTCTTCAGGAGAGAGCAATTCAGGCTTGCCAGTATTAGTGATCCGGGCAAAAAATAACAGCGGATCAAGAGGAGTATAAATCGCATACTCCTGGTTTTCATGATAGAAGCTGGCGAGTAACTGAAGTTGTTCTGGTTCTAAATCAGCCTCATCATCTTCGATTTCTAAAGTGAAGAGTTCTGATTCTTCTACCGGAGGTAACTCACCTGCCACTGTCAAAGCATAGGCAGTGTTTTTAATGATCAGGTTTTGCTCAGAGAGGACAGCTTGGGCGGTGCTAAAAATTTTGTCAATTGTGGCATCATCTTCCACCAAAATAGCTTCTTCCTCTTCACCCTCATCTTGCCAAGCAAAGATTTCGATAGGTGAATCTACTGGTAGAAGTAAAACATATTCTTGTTCATCTACCGAGAGCGAATGCTCAATATAACATTCGAGCGATCGCTCTTTGTCATCTGTCAAAGTGATAGAACCAGAATTAGCGTGATCATTTTCTTCAGAAAATTCAGAGGAATACATAGTCACATTATGTAAATTTATCAATATCCCTAACTATGGCATTTATTGAACTGTGATATGGCAGTCAATGTCAACCAAAAATCTGGATATGCAGCTGAGTAATAGTTTTCAGAATACCATGTTAAAAGGTATCAATCCTCAACAAATGCTACTGATCTGTTGGTCGTACTACGTCTAGCATCTAACCATTGTTGCAAAATCAAAGCAGCAGCCTTGCGATCAATCAGTCCCTTATTCCGTGACGGAGAACGATTTTCAGCAATAATCAGTTGTTCTGCTTGATAAGAAGTTAATCGCTCATCCATATATTCCATAGGCAATTGCAGAGAGTCAGCCAGTCTTTTAGCAAATTTCTGCACATGACGAGCCTGAAAACCTAAAGAGCCATCCATTGAATATGGTAGCCCAATAACTAAAAGTTGCACTTGGCGCTCATTAACTATTTGTTGTATTTGCTCAACATCCTCTTTAAAGGATCTGCGCTCAATCGTCATAATACCTGTAGCAATCAAACCAGTACCATCACACCCTGCTAGACCAATGCGTTTGCTACCGACATCTAATCCCAAGGCTGATATAAAAGACTTTGATTGCTGCTGAGGTATCACGCTAATTGTTCTCCTGTACTGGGTCAGTTTGTTCAGATTGGCTAGATGCGTCCATATTAAAGTTATGGCTGCCAAAAGGAACAATTTCTGACTTGACTGGTATTGGTCTATCTGACTTGGGCTGCTGTTGTTTGGGAACCCATGACATCCCACCTGGTATCGGCTTACGTGCTGGTTGTAGTCCTTGGAGTACTTCCGGCCACTGAATTCCTTCCAAAGATACCAATTTTGATTCCCGGATTTTATGCCAAACCGAGCGCGACATAATCAGCGTATGTTCTATCCGCTTGGCCCCGATTCTCTCTAAATATTCTTCACGTTCTGGTTGATAATCGGAAGAAGCCAGTTGCAAACTTTGTTGGGGAAAATCTTGAGCAATACGGGCTAGTTGAGACAACATTTCTGGATACAACCAAGTATAAGCTGGGTGAACCGTCAAAGTTGCTACATGAGGATTTTCGCCCTTACGGTCAAGTTGCACTTGAAAATGACCAATTGCGGCTTTGCGTTGGGGTTCAAAAACATAGCCACTAACCACCTCAGTTTTAGTCATCCACTGTTTGACAGCATCAGAAAGAACGCCAAATAAACTGGTTTTAAAGTCATGGGTGTGTCGATCAAACACCTGACGAACCAAAGGCGGCATTGATGCTGTATCTAATTGATATAGCAATGGAGCATCAGCATTACTTACTGGTAAAAGATTAGGTAAGTCTGGTTCTGCTAGTGCTAATTCAACCAACAATTCTGGGCTAATTTCCCAGTATGTCATTTCTGCTAACCGCTGAAATCCATTTTGCCGATACAGCGCTAATGCTTCAATATCATTAATATTAACTTCTAGTAGCCAGGTGCGAGCTTCTAAAATTGATTCAAAGCAATGGCGCAGAAGTTGAGAGCCTACACCTTGCTTGTCAGCAGTCTGGTCTAACATCACCCTATCAATTCGCCAAGTGCTGCGGGTGCGGTTAAATGGTGACACTTGAATCATCCCCAAAAGCATCCGCCCTTGTTCTGCTACGTAACCACAGAAGCGATATTGTAATGGATTAGGGAACCAACTCAAAAACTTGAGTAACCCAAACCAATGGCGCAGCCATTCCATCGTGCAAGAAGCTCTCTTAGGAGAGAGGGCTGCGAATGAATCTTGAGTTAGGCGTTCAATACCGTCCAGATCTCGGTATTGAACTGGTCGAATTATAACGCTGAGGTTTCGAGGAAGTAGTGAATTCATTTTGATTCAAGCCGCCATTTAGCCTTTACTAATTGCGATTGGTGAGTTACTGCTGCAATCATCTTAACGGCTTTCTGCTCCTAGCTATTGCTCCAAAAGAGTGATTTTTGTAACTTAATACCAAAAAAGCATAAAAAGCAGAGATTGTGAGTACACCATTGGTGTAGAGACAACAATATCTGCTTCTATTTTATGGGAATTCCGGTTGAATTTCCGTGTAATAGACACAGGAGTGAGAAATAATCATGTCTTGCTGGAAACCATTTGTAGGGAAAATACCCTTCGGAAATGGCTACACGAATTGTCCCTAATGCTTTTCCACTCCTAATGTCTAATGGCTACTGCTTCTATAAACCTTGCCGAGAAACTAGCTTCTCAAAGTTAGCTTGGGTTTGATGGAGTAGTTGCTGGCGACTATCTTCTATTGTCTGTTTGAGGGTTGGAACCAGGTTGCGAGCTTGAAGCGTCATGTGCAGCTGTAGATGAGCTACGTATTCGCTGATATCTTGGTTTTCTACAACTGCGCCCGTTAGTAAGTTGGATTCCATTGCCACTTTTTTCCCCTTGATAAATTTTGTACAAATTTATAACATGATCAAAACTTATCATGTTGTTGCGTCTAGCTTGTTAATTTGCAATGAAGTGTAACGGTTGTTTACAGTGTAAAGAAAAGTAAACAAGGCTAAAACCCTTTTTCCCCCTGCTAGAAAGCCCCCCTGCCTTATCCCAACGACAATTTTTAACGCCAACCTACTTAGACGACGCTTCAAGTTACCAGTAAGTCCCACAATTTGAGGTATAAACAGAACATCAAAATATGGACACCGCCAAGCTGCGCCATCAAATATCAAGGGGCTTTCACCTCTAATTCCTGAATTTTGCTGTAAATTACCACTTTTCTACCCAATAGACAATTTCTGAAGCTGAACTATCAATAGCTACTCCATAACTATTACCATGATTCCATTTGAAACCAGGTTGTCCTTGAGCCTGTGCTTTTAATACTAATATTTCATAAGTATTGGGAAAGGCTTCAGTCCCGGATTTACCAGTGTAAAAAAATGTAGTAGGCACACCGTTTGGTTGTTTGCTATGGTCGTTTGTATCACCTCCTCGATATTGATGTAACGCAATTTTACTGTATTTAGAAAGTAATTTTTGAATTTGCTCCTGAGGCTGTTGAAAACGGATTTGTAAAAAACTACTTCCTTGCATCAAACCCGGAGAATATGCCATTCGCACAGCTTTAGCATCAGCTGGTATTTTTAGGGGAAAGTGTTTTATTGGCTCAATATCCGACCAGTTTTGATGACGAATTTCATGATAACGTGAGGCATCAGTAATTATTTGTACTGTTCCAGTCTTGTTAGCAGCTTTAGTGAGGAGAAAACTGCCAGCAATTACACTCAAGCTACCAAAAGAGAATATAACTATTGTGGCAATTTTTACAAGAAGAGATTTCTTCATTTAATTGGGTGAATCTAGCTTGTAGATTAATATCCCAACTATTAAAACTATAGTCCTGATAATTTTGAATCTGTCTACCAATATATTGACAAAAAATTCTGATTTTTATATTATTCTGCGTGATTAAAGAACTATAGAAATTTTAAATATAGACATATTTTAAGCATTCATATCTGAATAAAATTCAGCAATTCTACTAAGATGGTCAGGACTTATGCAAATGGCACATTGGTAAGGTGCGTCAGACTGCATAAATCTAGTAAATAAACAGATTTTTGATATCTGACGTGGTTGGTGAGCTTGCCGAACCACACCCTACAATAGATTTCTGGTGTGACACGCAGCTTTAGTCCTAATGATATCTAAAGTTTCTTCTTGTCAGAAGACTATTTTTGATGATTAATTAATCAAGTATTATACTAATAACCTTGCCTTAACCTTACAGGTTGCTACGGTGAGGTATAATAAGGCAGTGATTTAAATAACAGATTAATACCAAATTTTAATAAATCCATGAATCTTCTCAATTAGAGACTGGCGAAATAGACCTGAAAAAATTACACGTTATAACCATTATTAAATTTAATGTATGAAACGCCGTAAGTTGATATGGTATTCTTTGCTTTTTACTGTCGGTTGTGCATCTGGGATTAATACTGCTAATGATACGCCAGATCAGTTAGCTATTACAGCACCGAAAAAATTAAGATTTGCAGTTACAGATGTGACTGGGCTTGAAGATTTGCAGCGTGATTTTGGAGCCTTTCGCACTGCTTTAGCAGAAGTATTAGGTATACCTATTGAATTTTTTCCTGTGGATAATCCTACAGCGGCAGCACCTGCTTTGCTATCGGGACAGGTAGATATTGTGTTTGCTGGCCCTTCAGAATACTTAGTTTTAAATGCCAGAGCCAAAGCCATTCCTGTAGTTGCAATTAAGCGCATTAACTATCATTCAATTATTTTAGTGCGTGCCAATAGCCCCATTAAATCAGTAAGTCAATTAAAAGGCAAAACAATTGCTATGCGAAGTATTGGTTCAACTTCTGGTCATCTTTCTCCCATGAAGTTGCTCATTGATGCGGGATTAGATCCAAATACAGACTTCAAAATTGTGATGTTAAACGATAAGGGTATAGTCGCTTTAAAAAAAGGAGAAGTTGATGCCTGGGCAGTTGCATCGGATAGATACCAAAATATTCTAGCCAGAGAAGGCTTGTCTGAGCAAGATTTCTCTATAATTGTTACAGGGCCATTACTGCCTAGTGATGTATTTGTGGTTAGTAACCAGATGGCAGCTGATTTTGTAGAAACCGTGCGATCGCGTATGATGGCAAATCAGGATAAACTAATTCAGAGTCTGTTAGTTGCTTCAGCTAACCAAAAATATCAAGGAGGGCAGCTAGTGACAGCAGAGGATTCGGAATATAATATGATTCGTGAAGTTTATCAAAAACTTGGACAGGGAAACTTCTTACAATAGTTACTTAATGAATGATAGATGTTGCCAAGAGAAAAATTAAACCTGTGATCCTGTGGATCAGTTATCTAAGCAATAGCTGGAACATAGCCAAAAAAATTAGTTATGGTTACACTTTTACAATTGGTATTGCTGCTATTGGGACAGTGAGTGGTTTGGTAATTGCAAATCACTACGAAGGGACAGCCCAAAATCAATTATTCTTATCTTATCAGCAACAATCAGTTTTAAAAGATTTAAAAAATGCTGTAATAACAGTAAGATTGCATCCACAAAGATTAGCTACCGTATTAAATAATTCTATTTGGTTGGAATTTGAAAAAAACAAATTTTTGGATGATGTTACTCAGGTTAATCAGCAGTTATCTGAGCTAGAAATTTTTATTAACGCCTATCCTGATGATTTGGCAGTAAATAATCAAGAGTTCGCTATTTTAGTAAATAAATATAAAAAAAATACAGATTTATATACTCAGATAGTTAAAAAGTTTTGGCTGCAAATAGGATCAAATAACTTAACACAAAAAACTACTAAGTCTTACCAAGAAAAGCTAATTGTATTACTCAATGAAAGGGAATATATTGATCTCAATGTTAATTTTGAGAAATTATCAGATGATCTAATTATCATTATTAGGCGTGCTGATACTCAAAGAGAACAGGCTAATATTAGTTTTAAAAATGCCAAAAAACTGCGAATAAAAATCATTTTAGGGAGTATATTGCTTTCCTCTATAATTGCCGCAGCACTGGCATTTTTTACTACTAAATTAATTACCCGTCCGCTAAAAGCAGTTACTCAAACTGCTAGAAAAATCACTGAAGAGTCAAATTTTCAACTCAGGGCTGATGTTAACAGTAATGATGAAGTAGGTACATTAGCAAAATCTCTAAATCGGTTAGTGGAATGGGTGGGAGACTATACCCAGCAACTAGAGTTAGCTCGTAAAATTTTAGAACAAAGGGTAGAAGAGAGAACCCAGGAACTTCAACAAGCACAGCGAACTTTAGAACAAAGGGTAGAAGAGAGAACCCAGGAACTTCAAGAAGCGCTGCAAGTATTAAAAAATACTCAAGGGCAATTAATTCAAACTGAAAAAATGTCTTCTCTGGGGGAAATGGTAGCAGGGATAGCTCATGAAATTAACAACCCTGTTAACTTTATTTATGGCAATGTTCAATGCACTGAAGGTTATCTACAAGATTTGGTTGATTTAATAAATTTATATCAGCAAGAATACCCTAATAAAAATTGGGTAATTGAAGAAAAAATTGCCGAAATTGATCTAGAATTCCTCAGTGAAGATTTATCGAAAATACTTTTTTCTATCAAAATAGGCGCTCAACGCATTCGGGAAATTGTTTTGTCATTGCGTAATTTTTCTCGATTAGATGAATCGGAAATCAAGGATGTAGATATTCATGAAGGGATTAATAATACTTTATTAATTTTAAATCATCGACTTAATAAAGAAATAGTAGTTATTAAAAATTATGGTAATTTGCCTTTAATTGATTGTTATCCAGCCCAACTTAATCAAGTATTTATGAATATTCTGAGTAATGCGATAGATGCGTTAATTGATTATAAGGAGCAAACTAATAAACAAATATTGATAAGTACATCAAAGGTAGAGGATAATTATATCCAAGTAAAAATTAGAGATAATGGCTTAGGAATTGCACCAGAAATTATCAATAAGCTATTTGACCCTTTTTTCACTACTAAGCCAGTTGGCAAAGGTACTGGCTTAGGATTGAGTATTTGTTATCAGATAATTGAAAAACACCAAGGTAAAATAGAAGTTGTTTCGGCTGTTCCCCAAGGGACAGAGTTTGCAATTACTTTGCCGATCAAACATATAAGTATTTAAAAAGAACCGACAATCATACCTGCGAGAATTAAAAAACCAATCCACACATTTTGACGAAACATTTCACCATAAACAGGATTGGGTAGTTCTGAGTTTCTTAATTGCAGAGATTGCCAAAACCAACCAAGAGTAGCAATTACTAAGCTTATCCAGAAAGCTGTGTTGAGATTCACTAAAATACCGACACCAGCTAGGAGAATGACAGTACCAGCTAAGAAAATGCCAATAGCGGTGGGGGAGTGTTTACCAAAAAAGAGGGCGCTAGAATTGATACCAATACGTTGATCATCTTCGCGATCGCTCATTGCATAAATTGTATCAAATCCCAATGTCCACAGAACCGTTGCCCCCCACAGCAACCAAGTTGGTGCGGAAATGTTTTGTGTGACTGCACTCCAGCTAATTAAAACCGCAAAACCCCAAGCGATGGAAAGCACTAATTGCGGGATAGGAAACACCCGTTTTGCGCCTGGATAAAGTAAAATAATAGGTACTGCTCCCACAGATAGCCAGAAGCTCAAGGGGTTAAGATAGAAAGCGAGAACTGCTGCACAGGCTAGGGCAACGATACCAACTCCTATACCAACTTTTACAGAAAGAGTGCGAGAAGCAAGAGGGCGATCGCGTGTTCTCTCTACTTGCGGATCTATATCTCGATCCCATAAATCGTTGACAACACAACCTGCGGCACTTGTGGCTAAAGTACCTAATATAATTACCCCCACTAAGGGTAAAGGTGGTTTACCATCAGCTGCCAAAAACACAGCCCAAAGTGCAGGGATCATCAAAATCAATCTGCCCTCTGGTTTATGCCACCGTAATAGCTGGATAATTACAAGCCATAATGGTTTTTGGTCACTTTCTGATGTTTTTAGCATATTTGATCGATTCACATATCTTCACATCTACATCTATAGAATATCGTTATTTGAACACTACAAACACATAAAGTGAAGTTGCAGCTTTGGATACAGATTCACTATTTTAATTGTGAGTAATGTTACCAAACAATTAACCTGACAAGTCTGTAGATTGCCAGTAATAAGTATTGAGTGCGGATTAAACCGACACAAAGTTTGACCATCTGTTGTTAAGAGAGAGAAATTTAAATGCTGAATTTAGTTTCAGCTAATTGGGAGAGTACACCTACTCAACCAATTAAGCAAAACCCGATTATTGCGGCCATTGATATCGGTACTAATTCCTTACATATGGTGATAGTGAGGATTGAACCGACCTTACCAGCTTTTACGATGATCGCCAAAGAAAAAGAAACAGTCAGATTAGGCGATCGCAATTTGGAGACTGGAGAACTGAAACCAGAAGTGATCAAAAAAGCGATCGCTTGTTTAGGACGTTTCCAAGAACTCGCTAAAAGCCTAGAAGCAGAAAGCATTATCGCAGTAGCAACTAGCGCCGTCCGTGAAGCCCCCAACGGTCAAGATTTTTTACATAGAGTAGAAACAGAAATAGGCTTAACCATTGACTTGATTTCTGGTCAAGAAGAAGCACGACGCATCTATTTAGGCGTGTTATCGGGGATGGAATTTAATCACCAACCGCATATCATTGTTGATATTGGTGGTGGTTCTACAGAATTAATTTTAGGTGACTCCCAAGAACCCCGTAGCCTCACCAGTACCAAAGTAGGTGCAGTGCGGTTGACTGGGGAATTAATCACCACAGACCCCATCAGCGATATTCAGTTTAAATACTTGCAAGCTTACGCAAGAGGGATGTTAGAACGTTCTGTAGAAGATGTGCTTTCTAAACTCCAACCTGGTGAATCTCCGCAGTTAGTAGGAACATCTGGCACAATTGAAACTTTAGCAACAATTCATGCTAAAGAAAAAATGGGTGTTGTCCCTTCTACTCTCAACGGTTATCAATTTAGTCTTCAAGACTTGCGGACATGGGTAACTAGATTGCGACGGATGACGAATGTAGAACGTGCAGCAATTTCAGGAATGCCAGATAAGCGGTCAGAAGTGATACTAGCTGGGGCAATAATATTACAGGAAGCAATGACCCTGTTAGACGTGGATACAGTCACACTCTGTGAGCGATCCTTGCGGGAAGGAGTGATTGTAGATTGGATGCTAACACATGGTTTAATTGACAACAGATTGCGCTATCAAGGTTCGATTAGACAGCGTAATGTGCTGAAAATTGCCAAAAAATACCAAATTAACCTAGAGCATAGCGATCGCGTTGCTGCATTTGCACTCAGTTTATTTGATCAAACTCAAGGCAAACTACATAATTGGGATAAAGACGAAAAACAATTACTCTGGGCTGCTGCCATTTTACATAATTGCGGACACTACATCAGTCATTCCTCACACCACAAACATTCATACTATTTAATTAGAAATGGTGAATTACTTGGTTACAACGAAACCGAGATCGAAATCATAGCTAATTTAGCCCGTTATCACCGTAAATCTGCACCGAAGAAAAAGCACGAAAACTACCGTAATTTATTACATAAAGAACATCGGCAAATGGTGAGTCAATTGAGTGCAATTTTAAGATTAGCAGTAGCTTTAGATAGAAGACAAATTGGGGCAGTCTCTCGCGTACAATGTGAATACTTTCCCAATGTACATGAATTGAAAATGTTAATTTTCCCTTCTAGTCTAGGTGATGATTGCGCCTTAGAACTGTGGAATTTAGATTATAAAAAAGGAGTGTTTGAAGAAGAATTCGGGCTAAAATTGGTAGCAAGTTTAGTCAATACTTGCAGCGTTAATTTTTCTTAGCTTTTATGGTGCATTAAAATGTAAGAATTCAGGAGTCAGCCTTTCGGCTTGTCTTCGACACACTACGTGAACGCTCAGGGCAAGGAGTCAGGAGAAAGAAGGAATAAGAATATTTTTCTCTTCCGTTACCTGCTACGCACTGAGCTTGCCGAAGTGTTCCCTGCTATATCAAACATTCTATATCCTGAATCCTTACGTTAAAATTCAGTTAATGCACCTATACAAATATCTGGGTAAAATGAGGATGATTATTAATATTTTTTAACTTGATATTACCCTGGTAATACTACCTTTTTTATCTATTCATATAAGTTACATTTTGTCAAAAAAAAATTAGATGCATTTCCCCTGGCTATCACCGGAGATATTGGTGATTTGGGCTTCTGCTAGTTGTCCGATGGGGAGGTCGGTGGAAAAGAAGGTAAAGTTGAAGGTGTTCCAGATGGTGAGTAGGTTAGAGTTATATGTGTTATTTGATGAGAAACTTATATTATGGATGCTGAAGAGTTGTTGCAACGTTATGCTACTGGCGAAAGAAATTTTGTTGGGATTAATCTCAGAAATGCTAATTTGAGTGGAGTCAATCTGAGTGGAACTGACCTTAGTGGAGTTTGCTTGTATGCTGCCGATTTGAGAAACGCTAATCTCAGTGGAGCTAATCTCAGTGGGGCTGACTTGAGGGTTAGTCGTATGGAGGAAGTCAACTTGCAAGATGCCAACTTGGAAGGTGCTGACTGGTACTGTGCTGAGATGTATGGTGCTTTCTTCTGCAATACTATCTTGCCGGATGGAGATATTGTCACTGCGCCTAACCAACTTGAGTGAGTCTGAGCCAAGTATCCAGTGGAATCGCAATTCCTCATTATAAAATACTACCTCCTGGTATTTCTTCAATAGGAAAATTTGGTGTTTGATTATTCTTATTATTTGCAACAGTAAGAAAATATGAAAAACCCAGTAAGCAAAACAAAAGAATAACACCCCAGAATCCTTGATTGCGTTGCTTATTCCTGACTAGTATACTAGGTTTGAAAAATGCTTTTGATTTGGAAGTAGATGTTCGTGAACGAACTAGTTTTAATTGTGGAGTAGATGTTCGTGAATGAACTGGTTTTGATGCTGGAGTAGATGTTCGTGAGTAAATAGTTTGTGATAGTATCGGCCAAATTTTAATACTATTATCAGCACTTCCACTAGCAAGAATTTTACCATCTGCACTATAAGCTAAAGAACGAACTGAGTTAGAATGTCCTTTAAGAGTGTTTATTTCCCATCCGGTAGATGCATTCCACAGTTTGATAGTTTTATCACCACTAGCACTAGCCAGAATTTTACCATCTGGACTATAAGTTAAGGAAGGAACAGAATCAGAATGTCCTGTAAGTGTGAATATAACTTTACCAGTGGAGATATTCCACAGTTTGATAGTATTATCAGAACTCCCACTGGCAAGAATTTTACCATCTGGACTATAAGCTAAAGAACGAACCCAATTATCGTGTCCTATCAATGTGAGAATTACTTTACCAGTGGAGATATTCCACAGTTTAATAGTGTTGTCAGCACCACCACTAGCAAGAGTATTACCCTCTGGACTATAGGCTAAGGAAAGCACCGAGTCAGAATGTTCTTTCAGAGTAATTATTACCTTACCAGTGGACACATTCCATAGTTTGATAGTCTTGTCAGCACTACCACTAGCAAGAGTATTACCATCTGGACTATAGCTGAGGAAACAAACCGAGTTGTTATGTCCAGCGAGAATGCGTATTTCTCTACCTGTAGACACATTCCACACTTTGATAGTTTTATCACGACTACCACTAATCAGAATTTTACCATCTGGGCTGTATGCTAGGGAATTAATCCAGTCAGAATGGCCAGTCAGAATCTTGATTAACCCTCCTGTAGAAGTATTCCACAATTTGATCACTTGATCACGACCAGCACTAGCAAGAGTATTGCCATCTGGACTGTATACTATAGAGTTGATAGAGTTGGAATGTCCAGTGATAGTCAGGATTCCTGCTACCGTAGTGGCATGAATAGCAGGTAGTTCTTTTGGTTTATTAACCCCAAATATATCAATACCGAGTTTTGTAGAGCGATCGCACCAATAACATTTACCATAAGTTTGGCTATAATAATGACTATCTACCACTTTGCAGACATTTAACTCATTACTAGCAACCTTTAAAGCTGTCATCCATTCCTTAGCGGTAGGACGTAAATTAGGATTTTCATACCCATCATTAAAGCATTTTAAAAAATATTTTTTTACCTCTGGATGAACAATATCCAGAGGAATTGTTCTCTCTACAGATTGAATCAAACTATTTGGACTATATAACCATAAACCCTGGCGGATAAGTTCATTAACTTCTGGAGTTTCCCCCGCACCTATCCACTTTCCTTGAAAAGGACTATTACCACTAAATAATAATTGATAGATAATTACTGCTAACCGAAATCTATCATGTATTTCTGTTTGTTCAATACTAGCAATATCTGCATCAATCAACTCTGGTGGTGTATAACCATCTGAACCAACTAAACAACGATAAACTTTTCCATTTTTAGGATTTTTAACCTGAAATGAATCTGTATCAATAATTGAAGGTAAAGCGCGATTATTAACTAAAATATTTTGTGGTTTAATATCTCCCAACACATATCCAGAATCATGAATTGCCGCAATAAATGAGGCAATATTTAATGCCGTTACGTGCAGAAACCGCCAATTAATAGCAAGTTTTAACTTTTGACAACGCTGTGGATTATAAATATCAATAAGTTGTCTCGCATTCCTCACTTCTGGCATCAAAAAACCCACATAATTACCATTAGCATCTTTAAGTAATGACTTAGGCCAAGCAAAAGAAATATGATTCAGGTGGGAATTTGGATCAGTTGGTGGATACGATATCATTACCGCTAGTTTTTGCAACCGTTCAGGTGTTGGTAAATGATAAATTTTAGCTAAATAACCATTTAGATTAGTTCGCCAAACTTTCGCTTCACCACTATCTATAGATTCACCTAACAGAGTAATTGATTTTCCCGTACTGGCACAGGTGAGAACTGTCATATAATTTTAATTAGGGCTTGCTGAAATATACAGCGGATTTCATTTAAATGAGATACAAACTTGAATCATGAAACTCTTGTGGTGCGGGCATACTTCGACTAGCTCAGTACAAGTCTTGCCCGCTAGGTATGTACCTCGTGACAGCGAAATCCGCTGTATTGCTAAAATCCTAAAATGTTGGGTTTCATTCTCTTGCTTCGCAACGAAGAAAGCGAACAAACTAACCTACTAAAATCCTAAAATGTGTAGGTTGGGTTGAGGATTTGGGAAACCCAACAAAATCTCAGAAATCTCGAAAATGTTAGGTTTTATTCTCTTGCTTCGCAACTAAGAAAGCGAACAACCCAACCTACAGTTTTTTTTAAATCAATTGCATTCTATTCAAAGAGGCACAAAAGCAAAGTTTTATCATCATCAGTGCGAGAATTTAGTCGTTCCGAATTGAGGAAATCAATAATATAATGATCATCATCTTCTGGATTATTTATTTCTCGCAAATATTCTTCAAAAGGTTTAAAGAATGGCGGAAAAGGTTGCCAATCACTCAAGCGAATTGCAACTTTTTCTAGTCCATCAGTAGAAGCACAAATAAAATCTTGCTGTCCTGAAATAACCTTTACCTGCATTTCATCTAGTGCATTAGCTGAAGTGATAAAAGTCGTTTCGTTGAAAAATTCGCCCTTGTCGGGTTCAAATAACAATTGATATTCTGAATCTTGGGAACGCACCACAATAAATCCGTCCCCAATTTGCATAGTTGCGACCCATTCAGGAGTCGCTATGAAAACCAAAAGTGTACAAGCTAAATCATTGACAGCGTAATTTTTTGTGTCTGCTTGATTGTGTAATTTGGCAATCACTTGATTGACAATCTTAGCAAAAAAATCTTTAGCTTCTGGTTGAGAAAGTGGTTGAGAGAACCCTAACTTATGAGGATATTCATTAATATCTGCAAAGCATTTAATAACAGTTTCTACTGCTAATTTAGAACCAATTTGAGAATATTTAGCACTTCCAGCACCATCAGCAACCGCGCCCACAATCACATCATTAAAAATGCGATAATCTCCGTAGTCTTGACAAGGTATTTTTTGCTCTTGATGACTCGTTCCCGTTGCAGAACGAACAATTGCTTTCCAACCCACAATAAATAAATCCTCTAAATCTAGCTGGTAATTTGACCCCATCCCACCGGCGGTAATGCTACAGCTGCCCCTACTTTGCCACTAGAAACCCGTTTCATGGAAGTGGAAAGCCAAACAAATAAAGAGCGAAAATCTAAGCCATTTAGCATCACTGGAGGACGTTCAGGAGGTGCAATTTCTCTGAGTTTGTTCATATCCGCACCCTGGACACCAACAGTAAAAAACAACATTCGGCGTTGTTCTTCTGCTTCTCTTACTCTTTGCGCTGCACTTTGCCAATAATCTGTAGGCGCACCATCAGTAATTAAAAATACCCAAGGACGATAGTAGAGTATGCCGTTATCTTTATAAGTCTGTTTACGAGTTTCCAACAAATCCAAAGCGTATTCTATTGCTTCACCCATTGGTGTAACACCTTCTGCTTCTAGCTTGGGGGCTGTAAAGTTATCAATAGTCACAAAATCTTGCATCAGTCGCACAGGGGCAAAAGTGACAATAGCAACTTCTACACTTAGGGAAGCTTGTGCATCTTTTAAAACATCTTCTTTAAAAGCTGCTAAACCTCGATTTAACTCCTGAATAGGTTGCCCTGACATTGAACCAGAAGTATCAAGTAGAAGAATCACAGGACAACGATTTTCTGGGTTTTCCACGAATTCAGGCAGTCCTATCGGCATTTTTGATGCTCCTGGTTAATCAAAATGGGACGCAAAATATATAATTTAGATTCTATTTGTTACTACATATTTTAACACGAGTGTTTGTACGGGATCAATACCCAAAATAGCTTGATAAAAAGGGTTTGACCAAATAATTACTAATTCGTAATTCGTAATTCGTAATTAAAGAGGGTACAAGCCCCCACTAAATCTTGGATTTAGTGGTCTACAATCAGTGGTAGGTTCAAGCCTCCACTGATTGCAATTACGAATTACGTTGGCGTAGCCTGCCGGAGGCATTATTATCAATTACGAATTATTTTGACTCTAGTTTAAGGATGGTTAGGGGGGAATGGCTTCGTCACGCAATCCTCAATAGCCAAAAAAATTATTTTCTTCAAACCGCAATTTTGAACTTTTAATATAGTCTTCATCAATCTCAAAAGCTAACCAATGCCTTTGTAAAGTTTCTGCAACTCGGCCTGTCATATTAGAACCAGCAAAAGGATCTAAAACAATATCACCCGGTTCTGTACAAAGGTTAATCACAAATTCTGGTAATGCGTGGGGAAATCTTGCTGGATGTGGTTTAATATTTGCTTCTTTACAGCGTCTTTGATAATAATCGTTGGAAGCAGTATTTGAGGCAGAAATAACATTGACTGAATGTATTAAATCTTCTGAACATATTTCTTGTACAAGTGTTGGTTGTCCTATTTCTTCCTGATTTGTATTTCCTATACCATCAATAATATTGGGAGGAATAGCACCTCCTCTATCATTGCCAAATTTATTAGAGATATCATGCCCTGATGGTCTAATTTTTGGTTGATAACCATTTTTGAGAAGGTTTTTCATCGACTTGCTATAGGGTTTTAAAACTCTTCTATTATTAGCTTTGGGATGGGGTTCTTTTGACAACCACCATACTGTATTTACTGCATCTTTGACTCGTTCTCTACGAATTGTTACCCACTCTGCTGGGGTGGGGAGTTTGGCTGGATTATACCAATATAATTCCTGTGCTAAATAAAATCCTAATCCACCTTTTTCTTTTGATTTACATAGAGAAATAACCAGTTCAAAATGATAAAGAGAACGAACTGGCATTCCCTTAATCCAACTACCACCAATATCAATAATTAATGAACCTGTTGGTTTCAAAATCCGGTGGAAGTGTACTGCAAAATCTTGAAACCATTCAATATATTTGTCCGCATCAACATTACCATATTCTTTTTTTCTCACCAATGCAAAAGGTGGCGATGTGCAAATTAAATCAATGCTTTCATCAGGAATATTTGCCATTAATTCCAGGCTGTTGCCCAAATAAGCAGCACCCAATTTTGTTGTATAGTAAGGTTGACAATTCAGTTTCATATCAAATTTTTAATACTATTTTATGCTGATTAAACACAATTCAGCTTTCAGTCTTCAAAATAAGTCATTGTAAGTTTTGTTACCTTTGAGTATTAATTCCTGTTTTCCCAGATGCTACATGAACATAAAAAGCAATGTTTATGTAAAATTAGGTAAAGTAATGTTTCCACCTAATTTACTAAACACCACCGCTAACCCATGCAACTGCAACTTAGAGAATCTAAATCTCTCGTAGCTTCCTTACTGTTAATTGCTCCCTTTTTCCTCTGGGGTACGGCAATGGTAGCCATGAAAGGGGTGATACCTCATACAACACCTCTCTTTATGGCAGGACTAAGGTTATTACCTGCGGGGGTGTTAATTCTGATTGCTGCGGCATTTATGGGTAGACCCCAACCCAAAGGATGGTTAGCATGGCTGTGGATTGCTATATTTGCCCTTGTTGATGGTACGCTGTTTCAAGGCTTTTTGGCAGAGGGGTTAGTCAGAACCAGTGCGGGGTTAGGTTCTGTAATGATTGACTCTCAACCTTTAGCAGTGGCTTTACTCTCCCTGTGGCTATTTAAAGAACATATTGGCGTTTGGGGATGGTTAGGGTTAGGATTGGGAGTTACTGGTATTAGTTTAATTGGCTTGCCGGAAGAGTGGATTTTTCAGATTCTGGACTCAGGGGTAAAAATTACAACTGACAACTGGCAACAATTGTTTGCTAGTGGTGAGTGGTTGATGTTATTGGCAGCTTTGTCTATGGCTGTGGGAACCGTGTTGATTCGGTATGTGTGTAAGTATGCTGACCCGATCACGGCTACAGGATGGCATATGATTTTAGCAGGGTTGCCGTTGTGGGGAATTTCTGCAACCGTGGAAGTTGAACAGTGGCAAAATCTTGTACCATCTGATTGGTTAGCTTTAAGTTATGCAACTATATTTGGGAGTGCGATCGCTTATGGTTTATTTTTCTACTTTGCTCAAAGTGGTAATCTGACTAGTTTAAGTTCTCTCACTTTTCTCACACCTGTTTTTGCGTTGATATTTGGTCATATTTTCCTCTCAGAAGTTCTCACCACCATTCAATGGTTAGGAGTCTTCATAACTTTAATCAGTATTTATTTAATTAACCAACGCGAAACCCTAGCAGGTCAAAATAACAAAGTTACTATCAGTGAAAAAGCCATACCACAGCAGCAACTAGTTTTAGAAGCATCCACTACTAAGAGGTTGACCACTCTCACCTCATCTGTAAGAGAATCTGAACCAGAAGCTTCACCCTAACAAGTTACTCGGAGATGAGGAATATGCGGGAGATCAAGAAACAGGAAAATCAGGTCAGCAGCAAGCAGGAAACACAGGAAAACAAATGTCTCCAGTTCCCCATTCCCCATTTCATCTTGGTTTTTACTTCTTGTTTCTGCTTGGGTTTATACCCAAATCGAGCGATCGCACAACGCCCACCAGAGGCGATCGCAACTACACCTAACTTAGCACCTTTCCAACCAACTATTCTCAATCCAGGGATGACAGGTTCGGAGGTGCAGGTATTGCAAGTCCAATTGAAGGCATTAGGATACTACAATGACTGGATTGACGGACAGTACGGCCTCAGTACGCAAAATGCAGTAGCTAAATTTCAGAAAGCAGGAGTACTGAAAAGAAAAGATGGTGTTGCTGATTTAACCACTCAAAGTATTCTGAAAACAGCTTTATTAGGTCAAACTAAATGTACAACTGCTCCTGTTTCTGCTCCTATTTCTCAAGTTAATACTACGTCCCCACCCAGCCAGATAAATTTGTTCTGGTGGTCACTACTTGGGTTAGGAATTTTAGGAAGTGTTGGTGCATTTATCTACTTAATCAAAAAGGTTGATAAAATCCAATATTCAGCAATATCAGAAGATCAAAAACTTCTCAGCCCATCCGTTCAGGATCATCCTAAATTCTTTTTAAGCCCAGCACAAACACCTGCCGTATCAAGTTCCATAGAATTATTACAACCAAAAACAAGTGCCATTGTTGCTAAACTTAATATTTTTGATGAATTGATGAAAGACTTGCGGGTTGATGATCCTAACCAAAGACGTAAGGCTATTTGGAATTTAGGACAACAAGGAGATTCGCGGGCTATTAAGCCACTAGTTGAGTTGATGATTGATGCTGATTCTCAACAACATGGTTTAATTTTATCAGCTTTGGCAGAAATTGGTAGTCGCACTCTCAAACCTTTAAACCGTGCTTTAGTTATATCTCTGCAAAATGAAAGTCCTCAAGTCAGGAAAAATGCTATTCGTGATTTACTCCGTATTTATGACATGATGGGGCAAATGAGTCAGGTTTTATGCCACGCACTGGAAGATCCAGATCCAGAAGTACAAGCAACAGCACGATATGCTTTTACGAAAATTAACCGTGTGGGTAACATTCCCGAATCACAAACTTTCATGGATATGAATACAGAAGAACAAAATTGATTATTGATAATTGGTAATTGGTAAAATTTTTCCCCATCTCCCCCATCTCAATGTCCAACATCCAAAAGCACAAATCTGCTATCTTACCTCCACCCCTCAAACCTGGTGATCTATTGCGTGTAATTGCCCCTAGTGGTGCATTGCGAGAATTTGAGGCTTTTGATAAAAGTGTAGAAATTTGGCGATGTCTTTCGCACGGCTACCGAGTCGAAATCAGCCCTAACATAGATAATAGACATGGTTATCTTGCTGGTACAGATGCCCACCGTCGTCAACAATTAGCAGCAGCATGGAATGATCCAGAATGTCGTGGTATTATCTGCGCTAGAGGTGGTTTTGGTAGTACCCGCATTTTAGAAGATTGGAACTGGCAACAAAATATAGCAGATCCCAAATGGTTGATAGGCTTTTCTGATATCACAGCCCTATTGTGGAGCCTCTATAACGCCGGGATTTCCGGTGTTCATGGTCCCGTCATGACGACCCTCGTCAATGAGCCAGAATGGTCAAGACAGAGGCTATTTGACATAGTAGCAGGTCGTGCGATCGCACCTTTAAAGGGTAATGGCTGGGGTGGTGGTAAAGTAACAGGTGTGCTACTTCCTGGTAATTTAACAGTTGCTACCCATCTTTTAGGCACACCGCTTTTACCTAACCTTGATGGTGTGATATTGGCGTTTGAAGATGTGACAGAACCACCCTATCGGATTGATAGGATGTTAACTCAATGGCGATTAAGTGGGGTCTTATCTAAAGTTCGTGGTATTGCTTTAGGAGGGTTTACCAAGTGTGAAGCACCACCTCATATACCTAGTTTGAGTATAGAGGAAGTTTTGAGGGAACGGTTGGCTGATTTAGGAATTCCCATTGTTTCCGATTTACCTTTTGGTCATGATAGCCCTAATGCTGCTTTACCTGTGGGAGTAATGGCAACATTAGACGCAGATCAAGGTATATTAGAGATACACTGAGATTATCACCATTTACGATAGCAACGAGCCGTAGTATGGTAAGGATGAAAAATTTCCACGAATTCACTCTGCACGATTTTAAAAAAGGTTTCTATGACTTGTGGATCATCCAAATGAAAAGGATACTCTTGATTAAAGCCTTTAAAGAAATGCCAGTTCAGAATAGTTCTACCTTCCGGTTTCAGGGCTTGATGGAATAAACGCAATTGCTGACAGGGATCTGGTAAATGTTCTAAAACGTCAAAAGATATAATTGTATCAAAACTATCTTTTAGAGGCATTTCTGAACAAAAAACTATTTTTTGACTTAGCCCCAACTGTTCGCTTCGATGACGAACAAAATCACGATTTAAAGGATTAATATCACAATATATTACTTGTTCAACTTGAGGACAACGAGCAGCACAAATTGTATGAGTCCCAATACCACCACCAAAATCTAACACCCGACCTTTGGCATAATCTACAATCAAAAATAAGGTATTTTCAATATTTTCAGGGCTTTCTAGATGCCATGCTCCCAACTCAAATAAATAAATCTCTCCAACTTTGTCACGATAAAAATTACTTGCGGCTTCCCAATCAAAATCTTTGTGGCCTAACTCAGCTAATTTTTCCTTACCTGTAGCTAATTTTTGATCTAGTGTTTCTGAATCTAAATGCAAAAATTCTTGTAAATGCTGCTTTAAATTAAATGAACTTTGTGAATAATCGCTTAAGAAAGATGGGAGTAGAAATCTATCCATAAAATTGATATCTCAATCATAAGTAAATTGTATTTTTAGATGATATCAAAGATCATGCCCATTTTTTTAAATTACATTTAATAACTGTTTGTATTTTTATATAAACCTGTATAATATTCTCATAACATCTAGTCTAGAGTGAAAAATACTCGTAAATGCCGATAATAAATTAATTATCGCTATTTTTTTCAAAATCTTGAGTTAAAAAAATCATGCAACACAAACTTGAAAATATCGCCATCGTGACTAATACAAAAGAAATATTTGAGCATCATTACACAGATAACCTATGGGGCAATGAAGAAAGCGTTTCTGGTCCAGGATCAACAATTGAATATACGGAGAATATCCGTAAAGAAATTCCTGAGTTAGTCAATAAATTAGGCATCAAAGTAATTTTGGATGCCCCCTGTGGAGATTTCAACTGGTTCAGAATGATTTCTTGGAAAAAACCAATTACATACATCGGTGCTGATATTGTAGAATCATTAATAAATGGTAATCAACTACTTTATGGTAGTCAAAATCACAACTTTACCTATTTAGATATAACTCAGGAAGCTCTACCAAAGGCTGATATGTGGCTTTGCCGGGACTGCCTTTTTCACTTATCTAATAATGACATTTTATCAGTGATTGAGAACTTTTTAAGAAGTGACATTAAATACTTACTCACATCCACTCATTCTAACTCCGAGAATGAAGATATCCCAACTGGATCATTTCGTCTGCTGAATTTACAGAAAGAGCCATTTAACTTTGCTCCACCCATCGCATTCATAGAAGACTGGATAGAAGGTTATCCTATCAGACATCTAGCTTTATGGGAACGGGAAAGTATCAGAGTATCCTAAAGATTTCCCTGCCGGCTAACAGGTTTTAATCAAAATATCCTTTTTACACTCGTAGCGGCATTGAAAAATAAGGTTAATTTACCAGAGTAACTTTTTTTGAAACTGTAATTACAATAATTTATGATTATGAACAGTGTAATGTTTGAACCGATTCCAGAAATCTCAATCATCCTACCTACCTACAACAGGGCAAAATACTTAAATAAGTGTATTGATAGTATTATTCATCAAACTTTTCAGAATTGGGAATTAATTGTAGTTGATGATGGCAGCCAAGACAATACTTTTGATATTGTCAATTTGTATGTTCAAGAATTTAATTGTATTCGTTATTTTAAGCATAAAAATAGAAAGCCTGGTTATGCAAGAAATGCGGGCATTCAAGCATCATTTGGAGAATACATAACATTCATTGATAGCGATGACTCATATTTAGAAAGTCATCTAGAATCGAGAATCAAATATATGAAATCTCATCCAGAGTTGGATTTAATAGAAGGAGGATTCGCTACCGAAGGAGAAATTTGGGTTGTTGATTATTTTCAACGCGATAAAACTATTAATCTGAAAGAATGTGTTGTAGGACCAACCTTTTTTGGCAAAAGGAGTGTATTTTTTGAATTGCAAGGATTTAATGATATTCCTTACGTAGAAGATACAGAGTTTTGGTGTAGAGCAGAAAAAATATTTAAAACAGAAAAACTTACTGAACCAGAAACTTATCTTTACACAAGAGCAGAAAGTAGTGTTACTAAAAGTTTTTTAGAAGAAATGTCCTCATCTAACTAAATTTTTGGTAATTATGTTCAGTTCAAAATTATTTCTCATTTTCTATACAGGGTCGGCTTCCTGAGATATTTTTGGGGACTTCCAAAGAGCCAAAAGTATTCAATTAATTCTTGTGGGTTAGACCGAAAAACCTGGACGGGCTAGACTTGTACTGAGCTTGTCGTTAGCGTAGCGTGGCGTTAGCCATAGTAAGCCCATCCCACAAGATTGGATAATTTATTTCCTGGAAGTCCCTTGGCTAAATTTCACATATTTAGGTAATGAAGAACTTATAATTTTTACATTCAAGTATGAATATTTGTCATCTAGTTTTGAGTAATATTGGGGGAGCGCCAAAGACTGCTAATTCTTTAATTTCGTCGCAGTCAAAAGCAGGTCATAAAGTCTCTACCGTAGTATTTACTGATTTAGATTCACGATGGCTAGTAAATTTTGAATCTGCTGAAAAACTAATAATCATGAAAGTTGCAGGTAGTTCATTTTACATTGGTGGGGCGATACACCAAATATGGATAGCTATCCAATTAAGTAAAATAATTTCTGGCTTAAAACCAGATATTATTGTTTGCCATACTGCATTTATAACGAAACTTTTTTATCTTTCTCAACGCATCCCTGGTAGTTTATCAGTTCCATATATTAGCTATATTCATACTGATTTCATTTCTGAGTTACAAGCCGAAAGCAAAAGCCAAGCCAATTGGTTGATAGCACTATTCCAAAATTTATCTATAAATATTGATAATTTGATTAGTTTGCGTAGTCTTCACCAAGCCAGTGGACTAGTATTTGTTTGCAAGAGTTTATATGAAAGATTCTTAAAAATTGGCTTAAATCCTACTTACATGGCAATATGCTATAATCCAGCAATACCTGATCCAAATCATCAACTTTTAAATTCTAGTGCAGAGTCTTGGTTAAAAAACCATGATTTAATTACTTTTGTATCTGCTGCTAGATTTCATTCTCAAAAAGATCATAAAACATTACTCAAAGCATTTGCTCAAGCTAGTCAATATCACTCCAACATCCGGTTAATTTTACTAGGAGATGGTGATTTAGAAACAGAAATGCAAAACCTGGCAATTTCTTTAGCAATTAATCATATTGTTTTATTTGTCGGGGCTGTTCCTAATCCTAGAGCTTATTTTTCACTATCTAGAGCAGTGATACTTGCTTCTCATTATGAAGGATTTGGTATGGTACTTGTAGAAGCTGTAGCTAGTGGAGTAACTTTTATTACTAGTGATTGTCCAGTCGGTCCACGGGAAATTTCTGAAGTATTGAAATGTGGAACTCTAGTACCACCTAATGATGTAGATGCTTTAGCAATTGCTATTATTGATTATGCAAAAATTCCTCAAGAGAAGATTAATCGCTCTGAAGAAATTGCACAATTTTTTAGTGAAACTAGCTGTGCTAAGAAGTTAGAAAAATTGATAGAACAAGTGGTCTATCAATGAATATGATTGATTACTTACAGGACTTACGCACCCTACAATAGATTTCTGGTGTGACACGCAGCTTTAGTCCTAACTTAAATAAATGATTTTTATTACTTCATTATATTTTGTGAAATTAATTTATCTTTTGGATAACTGCCAGACATGAAAATGAACTTATTATTATCCCCTATTAGAAATTTTTGCCGTCAATTATTTAATTCTACTCGGCAGATGGTCATTTTAGGAATTATGCTGAGTTTGTGTCTAATATCTTTATCTAGTTGTCAGCGAATATCACAGCAAAATGATCAAGTAATTCATCTGACACTATGGCAGTCTATAAATCCCCCAGAAAATCGTGATTATTTCTACAAATTAGTAGAAAAATTTAATAAAAATCATCAAGATATTCAGGTTGAAGCTATCTTTGAACCTGAACCTCAATTACCAAAAATATTAACTGCATTTGCTGGTAATGTGCTGCCAGATATGCTTTTATTCTATCCAGAATATACTGGGCAATTTGTTGATTTAGGAGCTATTCGACCTTTAGATGATTGGATAGAAAAGTTAGAAATAAAATCAGATATTAGACCAAATCTATTAAAAGGAATGGAGATAGATGGTCATATTTGGTCTGTTCCTATGCACACTAGTAATATTGGAATTTTTTACCGACCTCAGCTTTTTCAAGCGGCAGGAATTACAGAAATACCTAAAACTTGGGAAGAATTGAGAGCAGTTGCTAAGAAATTAACTATAGATAAAGACGGAGATAAGCGACCAGAACAGTATGGAATATTGTTGCCTTTAGGAAAAGGAGGATGGACTGTTTTTAGTTGGTTGCCCTTTTTGTTTGGTGCTGAGGGAGAGATTATTACTAATAATAGACCGAATTTAACTCATCCTGGAGCGATCGCAGCTTTACAATTTTGGCAAGACCTGATCAAAGATGGGTCAGTGATGCTTTCTGCTCCAGAACGAGGTTATGAAGAAGACGCTTTTCTGAATGGTCGTGTGGCAATGCAGATTACTGGACCTTGGACATTAATCATGAAGTCTGAAGTTGATCATCAAGTCTTTCCTGTACCCACAGGAGTGATACCTGCAACAGTCACAGGTACTGCAAGTTTGTTTGCGATGAAATCATCACCAGCTAGAGAAAAAGCTGCACTCAAATTTTTGGAGTATGTGTTAAGTGATGAATTTCAAACAGCATGGAGTATAAAAACAGGTTTTTTACCAGTGACATTTACTGCTGCTCGCAGTCAAACTTATCAGCAATTTATTGCTAATAAACCATTATTAAAAGTATTTTTTGACCAATTACCCGTAGCACGTTCTTCACCCTCCATCGCTGGATATAGTCGTATTTCTGATAGTTTAGGTAGAGCTATAGAAGCAACCCTACTGGGAGAATCTCCAGAAAAAGCACTCCAACAGGCTCAAACACGTCTAGATTTAATTTGGCCATAATTTTTTCATATTTTCTGGCTTAACTAATTGATACAGCAGATTTTAACTGAGCCAGAAATTACGCAAAAAATAACAAAAATAGCGGTAATTCATGAATTATTGAATACGCAAGAATTAAGCTTTGATATCCTTCAAAACTTGATATCCTTAAAAATCAAATACTTTTTCTAGCCTCGCAGCTTTAGATTTTCAGCATCTGATGCATCATACTAAATATGTCGGTTGCGTAAGTCCTGAATATAATGGCTATATTTGACTCAACCCTGTCCATGTTAGCATTTAAGTGTAAAGCAGTCGATTGTTAGCAATTGTTAGCATTTTTGTATCGGAGAATGGGAACTTGGATGAACTAAGGACTGTACTGGAGTTAGCCACCGAAGAAGAACTACAAGACTTAACAGCAATTCTGTTTAGTCGCAAGTTTAATCCCCTAGATTATGTTCACACACCTGAACCGATCAAAGTACAAAGCCAAGATCGTCAAGCTTGGCTAAATGCAATAGAAGATCGTTTTCGCTTTCTAGGGGCTGATGGGATGACTGTATTACGCGGACGCACTTGTCAAGTAACATATCGACAAGTGTTAATTCAAGTATGTAAGTATTTGAAAATTTCTTATTATCACAATTTAGCAACCGTTGATTTAGAAGCAGAAGTCTTTTTACATCTTTTAGGAAAGGTGTGGAAAAAGCTGCCAGAACAAGAGAAGCAAAAATTGACCGTAAGATTACAAAGTCACCTGCTTAAATCCGATATTAAACAACCATTACCCCTATATTTACAAAAAGATCCTTTAGGATTAATTTTCAAAGGTGGTAGTGCCTTGGCTGTAACTTCAGTTCTGCAACCATTTGTTTTAAAACAGATTGCCCATCAATTTGCTATCCACTTTGCTACTTATCAAGTGGCTAAAGAAGCAGCAATTACAGGCACACAGGTGGCGAGTAAACAGTTTCAAAGCTATGTAACTGTAAAAATGGCGCAACAAGGGATGACGATGAGTGCTGCCCGTTATGGTGCTGTTCGCAGTATGTTTGCCTTGATCGGACCGATGATGTGGGGTTGGTTTTTAGCGGATTTGGGTTGGAGAGCGATCGCTACTAATTACGGTCGCATTATTCCTACTATCTTCACCCTAGCGCAAATTCGTCTCACCCGTGCAGAATGTTGGGAGCCAGCTTGAACAAGGCTTTTTATCATCCCAACTCTAGTTTGCAACCCGCTTGGAACTGTCTTCAATTTGGGTTGCTTGTCTTTCCTCTCAATCCCTTTTTGGGGGCTGTAACTATCTCTTTGGCCGCATTAATAACGTGGGCTAAACAATACCGCACAATTAGCCGTCGTCCCTTGCACCGAGGATTTGCAGTTTTAAGTTTATTGTTGTTGATAACTACCGGGTTTGCTTCTCACCAAATGGAAGCTTTCCTGGGGTTATTTAACTTATTACCCTATTTTTTCGTGTTTGCGGGATTAACTGCCCTGATTCAAACATCTGCCCAATTACGGCAAATCGCTTGGATTATGGTATTTGGTTCTTTACCTGTGGTAATGATCGGTTTTGGACAATTATTTCTTGGCTGGACTTTCAATTTACAGTTTTTGTGGGTTCTTTTAGATATCACAATTTCCCCTGGTGGAGTACCATTAGGTCGTATGTCTTCTGTGCTAATGCACGCTAACACCTTAGCCGCTTATTTGGTGACTATTTTCATTTTAGGTTTAGGGTTATGGCTAGAAAACTATCAAAAACTTAAAGTCAAAAATCCGCCCTTAAAAGTTTCTTATCGTCCCATCATCTTCTTAACGGTGGCTGTATTTGCCAATTTTATGGCTTTAGTTTTAACTAACTCGCGGAATGGGTGGGTAATAGCCGTTTTTGCCTGTGTAGCTTATGCTTGCTATCAAGGTTGGCAACTTCTCGTGGCTGGTTTCTTGAGTATGGCCACTAGTATTCTTTTAGCAGCTTTTGCACCTTTAGCGATCGCACAATTTTTCCGTCGCTTCGTTCCCTATTTTATCTGGGCGCGTGTCAATGATGATATGTATCCCGACAGACCAGTAGCCATGATGCGAAAAACCCAGTGGGAATTTGCCTGGAATTTAACTCAACAACATCCTTTGACTGGTTCAGGTTTACGCAGTTTTAGCGGACTCTACAAAGCACAAATGCAAATTGATATCAATCATCCTCATAACTTATTTCTCATGTTATCTGCGGAAACAGGTTTGATTACTACTTTATTATTTTGTAGTTTACTCGCTTGGATCTTAATTGCAGCTATTCAACTTTTGTGGCATTCAAAATATATACAATTAGAAAACAGATTAATCTTCTTTAGTTATATCATCACCTTTATCGGCTGGATATTATTTAATACTGTCGATGTCACAACTTTTGACATCCGCTTAAGTACCCTATTTTGGGTATTTTTAGCTGCCCTGTGCGGAGTGACATATCAATATACAGCAGGAGTCAGGAGTCAGGATTCAGGATTCAGGAGTTAGGAGTGTTCGGTTAAGAATTTTTGTAAGTTAATAAATCCATGTTCTTTAAAATCTTTACACCATTTCTAATTCACTTTTCCAATTTTGACCATAATATAAAAATGTAAGAATTCAGGAGTCAGGCTTCGCAGTGAGCGTCAGCTGAACGGAGTCAGAAAGAAAGAGGAAAGGGATATCTGTTGCATAAGTCCTAATTTTATCTATGTAAGGATTCAGGATACAGAATGTTTGATATAGCAGGGAACTCTTAGGGAACACCAGAAAATAAATTATCCAATCTTGTGGGATGGGCATCCTGCCCGTCCTTGATAATTTGCGGGCAAGACTTCGACAGGCTCAGTCCGAGGATGCCCGCACCACAAGAAATTTTTGTACATTTTTTTATTTGGAAGTCCCTTAACAGAAGAGAAAAATATTATATTCTTCTTTCTCCTGACTCCTGACTTCCGAATTCTTATCCTATAGTGAGTAACCCAGAAAAAAATATTTCACCAAAAGGGTTATTGTGCAATACCAATTCATTTTTCATTTTGTTAATGGAATCAGGGTGACTTTGTTACCAACTCAATCTTTCCTTGTTCAATTACATCCTGTAATGATAAATGCTGCCCAATAATAAGGATTATCGTAAGGCTGTGTGTGAGATGCTAATTTGCTATTTTTATAAATTTGTGTGGTTACATAGTTTCTGAGTTGTAATTCTTCTGGATGCAAATTAGGCAATAAATGTTCATACCATACAATCAGTTCTGCAACCGTTATATTTCTCAACCAATTTGTTGCTTCAGCTAAGGATATAACTGGTGAATGATGAGTAAGTAATCTGCGGTAAAACTCTATCATTACTAAAGCCGTAACAGATGATTCTACAGTCCAAATTGTACTTACTACATAGGGAACACCTCCATTTAATAAACCAGTTGCTAAACCTACATATTCACTGCTGATATTCTGACTATTAGTACTAATATTTTCAGAATTCGTAAGTGTAAAAAGCTGGTAATTGCTGAAAGTATGCTGAGAAATTTGTTCTAAGGTGAGCTTGTCTTCACCTGCTAATACCAAAGCAGATTTTTGGACTTCATTCAAATTGTTAATAGCGTGTCCAGTAAAATGAAAAATGTTATAATCTGCCACTAAAGCATTTTCTAAATTATCTCTAGTGACTTGTGTACCTTTGATATGTTGGGCATAATCAAACATTTGTCTCACAATTACCGATGCAAACTCAGAAGACTCGCTATTATCTACGCTTTCGGGATTTTCTACACCCAGGAATTTTTGTTGTTGCCAATTTGATAATGAATTTGTTTTTAGATCAAGCCCTATTTGAATACTTGGTAAATAATTAATGGTGTAATTTGGTAAATCTGGTTGATGAAGAGGGAATAGTGATTGCAGAGGCAATTTATGTAAATCACGATGGGGAATTAAAATCAGGTTAGTGATACCTTCAAGTTCCTGAATAATTGTGGAAATATTCAGAATATTTTGCAGTTTTAATAACCTCTGCTCCATCTCCAAATTCCAGGAATGATTGTGGTCAACTTCTGGATATTGATTTTGGCGATATCCTTGATATTCTTTTTGCCAATCTTCTAACCAGGTTTCAAATTCAATTAAACGTTGTACTGCTTCAGGTATGGCTTCTACATCTTGTATTGGTGTTAATAGCAAGATGGGTGATGGGGCTTGATCTTTAATAATAAATGTGTGTAACGCTGCTGGGCTGAGATGCCAGTAAATTATTGCTGTTGTCGGATTAAGTAGTTGTTGAATTGCATCATAGTTGGGGAAATAAATTTCATCACTCCAACCAGAAAGCAGTAATTTTAAACAGGTATTTTTACCTTGTTCGGCAATTTCCCAAGCTTCTACTAAATCACCGACATTTACGGCTAAATCAACAGCCAATTGCTTTAAGCCTGCAAATTTGAGAGCTAGTTGTTTTTTATTTTGTTGAGGACGGGTTGTTTGATTGAGTAATTGTTGTAATAAATCTAGTCCTTGTTGTTGTATTTCTTGGGCTGGTGCAGTTTGTCCTAAACCTAAAAATACTTTGGTCAGAGATTGCAAAACATCGAGATGCAATTCTGAAAAATCTTCGGCTGTGAGAGTTAATAGTGCTTGTTGGTATTCAGATGCTGCTTTTTGCCAAAAATAGCGGGGTATGGGTTGTTTTTTACCTTGCTCATAGTGTGTATTACCCATTGCTAGATGCAATCTTCCCCAACCTTCGGGGTGGGTATCGGGACGAAGATATTTCAACCCTTCTTGATATGTGGCTAATTTACCTTCATAGCCGCACTGTTTGAGGGCTGGATTGGATGTGGCGATGCTACTGGGTATATTCAGGGATAATTTGTCATTAACTAAGTTAGCAACGGCTCCAGCGCGACCTAGCCAAGCTTCCCAGTAGTCTAGTTTGATTTCTAAGGCGCTATCATAGCAAGCGATCGCTTCAGTAAATCTGTCTAAGTAAAATAGGGCTACGGCTTGGTTGTACCAGGCGGGGTGAAAATCAGGCTTAATAGTTATGGCTTGTTGATAGGAAGTGATGGCTTCTTCACGTCTTCCTAGGTTCTCTAAGGCTATGCCTCGGTTATAGCAAGCTAGGTAAACATCAGGTTGAATTGCCAGGGCTTGATCCCAGGATTCAATGGCTTCTGACCAGCGTTTTAAATTAAATAACACTACACCCCGGTCAATCCAAACTTCGTGATAGTCGGGTTGGATATCTATGGCTCGGTCATAGGATGCGATCGCATCTTCGTATTGTTCACCCACCGCTAGGGCTACCCCCCGGTAATACCAAGTTTCCTGGTCGTGGGGTTGTAATTTCAGGGCTTGGTCATAACTAGAAATGGCTTCCCAAATTAGTCCTAACTTCAGCAGTGCTAAACCGCGACTAGACCAAGCTTCTTGGTAATCGGGTTTAAATTGGATAGCTTGATCAAAAGAAGCGATCGCATTATCAAAGTCTCCAAACTCCCCTAGAATACCCCCCCTGTTGTACCAGGCCTTGTGGAAATCAGGTTTTAGACTCAGAGCTTGGTCATAAGCAGCGATCGCTTCGGTGAGCCGTTGTAAATGAAATAGTGTCAACCCTTGGTTAAACCAATACTCATAATCTTCTGGTTGCAGTTTAGTAGCTTGGTTATAAAAAGCCAACGCTCCCAATAAATCCCCAGATTTAGCTTGCTGTAAACCTTGGTAAAACCATGCTTGAGCTTGGTTAGTCACAGTCAATTGAAACGATGGTCGCTCAATAATGGCTTGGCTTTCACGGATTGCTAGTTCCGAAGCCAGTTGTTGAACTAAATTAGTACTTTGCTCCAACCGCACCACCAACTCATCTAGAGTGTGTGCAACCTGCGGCTCTAAATTCACAAGCGATCGATCCCAACTCTCTGTCAAAGAAGAAGTTGCAACTTCTTCTAATTCCTCAACAGTTGAAGCTTCTTCTCCAACATATTCAAAAACCACAGCCTCAGATAGATCTGCTTGGACATCTTCATAACTCAACTCTTCTGAGTTAACCCATATTTGCTCCAATATTGGGGATGCGGCTGAGGCATTGACAGTTTCGCCTTGATCATGTTCCCATAACTTTTCACCCAAATCTCGAAGCAATTTTTGCCCAGGAGTCTCTTCTACCAGTGGCTTTACTGCTGCTGCGGCTGTCACCTCTACTGGTTCAGGATTTGATACATACTCTTGATTTAAGAAATCACGCCTCAATAATTGGATGCCAATTTCAGCCGCAAGTTCACCAACTCTGCCGACATTTAGTTCACCTAGTTGCACCATCCGCGTTGCTATCTGATTATTTGGTGCTGGTGAAGCTAACAATTTTTCACCAAATATCAGCAGCCAATCTATCCAGCGCTCAACAGTAATCCGAGGTTCCATTCGCTGCAAATACTTCAGCGCCCATTGTTGTCCTCGTGCTTGATGCACACCTTCCAGCAGCTGGTTAAACAAAACTTCCAGATCCGCATTGGTTAATTCGGGTGGAGAGTTTACCACCCTGTATCCCTTCTCAGCGTCGGCATCATGAGTCCGACGACTGTCAAAAGGGTACTTCAAAAAACTGTTAAGCCACTGCAATAGCCACCTGAGCATTTGCCACATTCTTGGATTTTCTTTCTCCTAGATTGTAGCCATCGTTGTGTCAAAAAAATCATGAATCACCTAACAGACCTGGCAAGTAACCTAGACTGCGTTGATATAGTAATAAAAACTATACAAAACTTTATCAGTAAACAGAAATTACTCCTACTATTCGGTACTCAATACTCAATACTCAATACTCAGTGCTACTCAACAGATGTCTGGGATTGATTCAAGAGTGTCTGGATAATAATTTCTGGATCATCAGTTTCAATTGCCAAATCTTGGGCAATTTGCTGACGGAGGTTTTGATCCTCCTGCAACATCACAAACAATTCATCCCAGGTCAGAGTTTGGTATTCTTCCTCTAGAAAATTACCATCATCTGCTTCTGTTGATACTACATAGGTGATTGGTGGCGCTGAAGTAATTTGGCTGATAGTATCTGGCCCGTCATATTCCCAAATCGGTTCACCTTGATTGCGTGTCAACAACTGCATTCCAATATCATAGGCAAGGTCGCCAATTTCACCAATGTCTAATTCACCTAGCTGTACTAACCGCGCCGCTAATTCATTATTGGGTGTACGAGATGTTAATAATTTTTCGCTAAACTGTTTTAACCAGTCTAGCCACCGTTGAGTCGTGACGCGATGCTCAATTTTGTGTAACCATTTTTGCGCCCAAGCCTGGCCTCTAGCTTGATGAACTCCTGCCAAAAGTTCTGTAAACAGAAATTCTAAATCCGTATCACTCAGCGGTGGTGCTACTTCTTTCTGCACATCTTTTGTGACTGGAATGAAATTTTGTTTGTTAGGAAAGAACGGCTGAAAAAATTTTTTCAGCCACTGAATTAGCCGCTTGAGCATCTGCTGCACCATTGAGTGTTGCTTCTAAAATTTTAGCGATGTGGGGGACAAGCCGCTATCCATTCTCGACTGGAGTCCAGGAACTATAAATCACAAAAATTACATTAATTTATTTATGCTAAGTAAATTTCCTGATATTAGTTTTTCTCAAGGGGAAATTGCCATGAGTTGTTAAAATAGTTAAACCCCGAACTCGACTGGGTGCTACGAATTAACTATCAAGGGCATTGAAATTTCTCTCCATGTCTTACGAACCCCTACACCACAAGTATCGCCCGAAAAGTTTTGCTGAATTGGTGGGACAAGAAGCGATCGCTACTACCCTCACCAATGCGATTGGCTCATCTAAAATTGCCCCTGCCTATTTATTCACTGGCCCCAGAGGTACAGGGAAAACTTCTAGCGCCCGAATTTTGGCAAAATCGTTAAATTGTCTTAAAAGTGACAAACCAACTGCTGAACCCTGTGGAGTTTGTGATAGTTGTCAAGGCATTGCTAAAAGCTATTCCCTCGATGTCATAGAAATCGACGCTGCTAGTAACACTGGTGTCGATAATATCAGAGAATTAATTGAAAAGGCACAATTTGCCCCTGTGCAGTGTCGGTACAAGGTTTATGTAATTGATGAATGCCTCACAGGAGACTCATTGGTTTTAACCGACGAAGGGCTTGTTCGCATTGATAACCCCAGTATTAAAGGCAAGAAAGTCCTTAGTTACAATGATTCATCTGGCAAGTGGGAATTCAAAAAAATTGTTCGTTGGTTAGACCAAGGAGAAAAGCAAACCTTTGTCATCAAAACCACTAACCGCGAAATCAGATGTACAGGTAATCATTTAATCAGAACAGAGCAGGGATGGATACCAGCAAGAGACGTAAAAGAAGGTGTGAAGATACTATCCCCTGTGAATGTGGATATTCCATACCCGCAATGGACTACAAATTTGGAGAAGGTCGAATCTGTTCACCTCGCTGGAGTTGAGCAAGTCTATGATATTGAAGTTGAGGATAATCATAACTTTGTAGCTAACGGGCTTCTAGTCCATAACTGCCATATGTTAAGTACCGCAGCATTCAATGCGTTACTGAAGACATTAGAAGAACCACCTAAGCACATTGTTTTTGTTTTAGCGACAACCGACCCCCAGCGCGTATTACCAACAATTATTTCTCGCTGTCAAAGATTTGATTTTAGACGCATTCAGTTAGATGCGATGGTGAAGCATTTAAACCATATTGCTGCTCAAGAAAATATTAATATTTCTGGTGATGCTGTCACCTTAGTAGGACAACTTGCTCAGGGAGGCTTGCGAGATGCTGAAAGTTTACTAGATCAATTAGCTTTAGTTGCTGGGGAAGTGACACCAGATCAAGTGTGGGATTTAGTGGGTTCAGTCAGTGAAAAAGATTTATTGGGTTTGTTAGATGCGATCGCTCAAGATAATTCCGAAATCGTCCTAGACTCTACCAGGCAAATCCTAGATCGCGGCAGAGAACCCATCATAATTCTCCAAAATTTTGCCGCCTTCTATCGAGATTTACTCATAGCCAAAACAGCCCCAAATCGTCAAGATTTAGTTGCTTGTACTCAACAAACCTGGACAACACTAATTAACTTTGCCCAAAGGTTAGACATAACCACCATTTTGCGCGGACAGCAACACCTCCGAACCGCAGAAGTCCAACTAAAAAATACCACCCAGCCCCGTTTGTGGTTAGAAGTCACATTACTCGGCTTATTACCCAGTGCAAATATTCAGCCACAAGCGCCCAGTATTCCTCAGCAAGTAAATACACCTGCGGTATCTCCAACTTCTTACCAACCAGCTACTCCACCACCAGCCACTTATACCCAACCAAACTATCAATCAGCAGCAGCTACTCCACCACCAGCTTATACACAAGTTAATCACAATTCAGCAGCAGCTACTCCACCACCAGCTTATACCCAAGCTAATCACAATTCAGCAGCAGCTACACCACTACCAGAACCTGTATATGTTACTCCTCCAACAGTGACACATCAAACCGCACCTTTGCAGGAAGTCGCGGCAGGATCAGAGTATGACTTAACTCAAGTTTGGCAACAGGTACTTGCTAACCTCCAACCACCCTCCAGGAGAGAAATGCTACGTCAAATGAGCCAACTTCTAGACTTTGATGGCGCTTTGGCTCGTATTGCTATTAAACAAGCATGGTATGAAAAAGGTAAATCGGATCTGCCTATAATTACAACTGCGTTTCAGCAGACTTTTCAGCGTGAAATCCAAGTCAATCTGGAAAAAGCAACTTCATCAGGTTCCACCTCAGCCAGAAAAAATCCTCCCCCGCAAGATTCTACTCGCGTTCAACAGCCACCAACGACACCCAGCTACAACCAACAAATTCAACCTCTAACACCAGCACCAGCGCCCCAACCACAACAAACCCCACCACCAGCACCAACAAAAACTGAACCTGTAGCAGCTAACACAGCCCCCGTCCAAACCCTATCACCCCCGCCAACCCAAGCACCTGTGCCAACTTGGGATAATGAGGAAGTGGCAAATGCGGCTAAAAGTCTGGCAAATTTTTTCTCTGGAGAAATCATCCGCTTCACAGATGATACTTTCGATTTATCTGATGCTACACCTTCAACAGAAGTTGAGATATATGAATCAGATTATGATTATGATTAAAGGGCAGGCAAGACTTGTACTGAGCTTGTCGAAGTATGCATAACCCACCGGAGTTAAGTGAATATTTTTTATTACTTTTTGGTTACAAAATATCTCGTTCCTAGTCTCTGACTAGGAATGCCATCAGAGAGGCTCTGCCTCTACTGTAACTGATAGCACAGCGTAATATTAGTCATAGAAGGTAGAGCCTTTAGAATTCATTCCCATACAGAGTATGGGAACGAGAATTGAATAAGTTTGAGATAACGTCATTACAACGTTTTCACGTTAAGTTCACAACAATGAGCATTGCGCTTTACCTCTACTGACTCCTGCTTCAATTTTTGGTTACAAAATCGAGCTAATTTCTTTCAAATAAACCCTTGTAAAAGGCTCA
Source organism: Anabaena sp. WFMT (assembly GCF_051781005.1). Lineage (NCBI taxonomy): Bacteria > Bacillati > Cyanobacteriota > Cyanophyceae > Nostocales > Nostocaceae > Anabaena > Anabaena sp. WFMT. Next base: position 378,462 of record NZ_JBPWOA010000026.1, read on the forward strand.
TCATCACCCAAAGCGTAATCTTCAATTAATCCTTGACGGCGAATAGAAACCTCTTGTTCTTTCTTAATCACCTCAATTGAATCATCAAAAATATCTCTGATTAACATCATCTCAGTTTCACTGGGATTATCCAATACGACAATATTACTCCCCTGGTAAAACATCCCATCTTCTTCCAGGATATCTTCTGAGTATTCAACAATGAGTAGGTCAAGTTTGGGATTACGTAACAAAATTTGGACATTGCTGTTGTAATCTTTTTGCAATACCTTTTTGGAACGATTGACAAACGTTCCTTGACGACAAACAGCGCCAATTGTCCATTCAGGATGTTGTGAAAGAATGTGATCAATTGTTTCTTGTAATTCATTGATAGAGATTTGATTAAAAGTGATAATGGGAATTCTGGAATCTCTACCAGATTGAAAAAAGGTTGACAAAATCTGAGCAGGAACATCAACACTTTCACCCATCGCCGGGTTAAGATGCATTAAAATTCCCGGTGCAGAGTTAATTTCTAAGATAGCAAAGTTACCAGTTTTCCAAGATTCAGAAATATCTTCAGCAATGATATCAATTCCCAAACAAGTGAGGCGAAAATATTGGGCTATATCTTGAGCCAAGATGATATTATCGTGGTGAATTATTTTTGTAGCATCAATACTTGTGCCACCGGCGGACAGATTAGCAACTTTACGCAAATAAACAGTGCGATCGCTCTCAATGATACTATCTAACCTCAAACCCTGTTCATCTATATACCTTTCGAGCGCCTCATCAATCTCAATCCTACTCATCGGTGAAGTTGGTGTATCCCAACGTTCTGGTTTGCGATTTTCCCGTCTAATTAATTCTTTAACAGTTGCGGAACCATCACCCGTAACTGATGCTGGACAGCGTTCTGTAGCGGCAATAAATCTACCATTAACACACAGTAAGCGAAAATCTTTTCCCCGGATGCTTTTCTCTACAATAATTCGCGTTGGCTGTTCTTCAGGAATCGCTATCAACGCTCTACTATAAGCCGATGCCAACTCTCTAGAATTATGCACGTCAGGAGTTACACCAATTCCTTTATGACCTACCACCGGCTTAACAGCAACTGGGTAGCCAATATCTCTTGCTACCTCCACAGCTTCCTGTTCAGAAAAAACAATTTCGCCCTCTGGAATCGGGAAACCCAATTTGTGTAAAAATTCTTTACAGTCATCCTTGCGAGTAGAAAATTCTGAATCTATATGACTATCACTATCAAAAGTAGTCGCTACTCCCCGCACCAGTTTTCTACCAAAACCATATTGCATTAATCCCTCTTCCCATAAATAGAAAGCGGGAATACCTTGGTTATAAGCCGTTTGGAATAAAGCGTAAACTGTAGGTCCACCGTAAGCAGATAAACGGAATCTATTTTGCAGTTTAATCAACCCTTCCTCAAACAAAAATTCCTCATGTTGAGTAATAGTTTCCCACCAATCCCAAACAAAATAAACTACTGCTCTACTTGTCAGTTCATGTAGTGATTGGATGCTAATTCTGACAAAATCATGCTCAGGCTTGACACTCCAGTGATTGAGATGCAAACCCATATCTAATTTTCCCACTTCGGAAACAACACGCGCAAACAAATCAGCATAGGAATTATATGTCTGCTTGCCTAAGTGAGAATACATCTTGCTAATATCAAAAACATATTCTTCTATCTTTAGTGGCTCTCCAAATCCAGTTAAAGCAAAATCAAAAATTAATGCACTCCTATCTAAATAGGGATTTGGTCCAATGTAATATTTTAAATTAAAAATATCGAAGACATCAGTTTTTCTGGCATTGATGCGGATGACATCGCTGCTTTGTGCTTGAATCATTGATAATCAACCTTTCTCTAAACACCCTGAAATTTAAATTCTGACTTTTTTGTATTTATAGCTAAATTTTAGTTACACAGAATGATAATTTCAGCTATCTCAGGGCATAATTTTAACCACATCACAGCAGAATTTAGTAGGGATAAAGCACAATGCTCATGAGTCTCAACTTAAAACTAAATCCTTACCAGATATCGTTCCCAGTCTCCGACTGAGAATGCTATCACAAGGCTCTGCCTATATCTGTCACAAAAGGAAGGCAGAGCCTTCTATAATTCATTCCTATACAGAGTATGGGAACAAGAAAAGAAGAAGAAGAAGAATTTATTTTTCACCTATTACCTTTTCCCTATTCACCGTTATATGTAATCTACCAAACGAAAGATTTTATTGTTTTCACATCATGTTTTATTGAAATTAGATAACTCAAACCAGGAGACGTTATGTCTGAGAATCAAAATAAAGGACAATTAGTAATTATTGGTGGTGCTGAAGAAAAAAATGGAGATGCACCGATTTTACGAGAGTTTGTCCGCCGGGCTGGAGGTGTAAAAGCAAACATTGTAATTATGACAGCCGCAACCGAATTACCTAGAGAAGTAGGAGCGAAATATATTGAAGTATTTGAACGTTTAGGAGCTTCAGAAGTTCGTATTATTGATACAGAGACCCGTGAAGATGCATCCTCATCTACAGCATTAGAAGCAATTCATAGAGCAACAGGTATCTTTTTTACTGGGGGAGACCAAGCGCGGATTACCAGTATTCTCAAAAACACTGAAATTGATGCAGCCATTCACAAAAAACATTCTGAAGGTGCTGTTGTCGCTGGGACTAGTGCAGGTGCTGCTGTGATGCCAGATAAAATGATTGTGGAAGGTGACTCCCAAACCAGCGCCAGATTAGAAATTGTGGAAATGGGGCCTGGTCTTGGTTTTCTCCCTGGTGTCGTCATCGATCAGCATTTTTCTGAACGCGGACGTTTGGGACGTTTAATTACTGCTTTGGTACAAGAGCCTGTAGTTTTAGGCTTTGGTATTGATGAAAATACTGCAATTGTAGTATCCGATGGGCAAATAGAAGTCTTTGGTGAGGGTTCAGTCACAATTGTTGATGAATCAGAAGGTACATATAACAATATGGATCAAATCTTGAAAGATGAACCCTTGGCTGTTTGTGGTGTGAAGCTGCATATTTTGCCCCATGGCCACAAATTTGACTTGAAAACTCGCCAACCTATCCTGGATAATAAAACTTCTGTTTCTGGAAGGAGCAAGGTGTAAACCATACTCCTAAATTTTTGTATTTTTATTGTTCAGGTAAAAATTTTTCTACACACCTGACAAACATTTCTACACCCATGACTAAAGCGGTTTCATCAAAGTCAAATCGGGGATGATGATGGGGATAATTTAACTTTTTCTCTGCATTAGCTGAACCTAAAAAGAAATAGCAACCAGGAACTTCTTGCAGGAAAAATGACATATCTTCACTGCCCATAATTTGGCATTCTGGGATGATACCTAAAGGGGTTTCTACAACTTCTTCGGCTACATTTCGCACTAATTCTGCCATCCCGACATCATTAATTACTGGAGGGTAAAGATTGATATATTCTAATTCATAATTTGCACCATGACTTTGGCAAACTCCGGCAATGATTTGCTCAATACGTTGTTTAAAGAAGCCTGCTAAATCGGTATTAAAATATCTGACTGAGCCACTCATTCTGGCTGTATCAGCAATCACATTCATTCTAGTGCCTGCGTGGAGTTCACCTATTGTCACTACGGCTGAATCTAAGGGGTTGACGTTCCGGGCAACAATGGTTTGTAAGGCATTGACGATTTGAGCGGCAACGACGACTGAATCAATGGTTTGATGGGGTAATGCTCCATGTCCACCTTTACCTAAAATGGTGCAGTTAAAGAAGTCTACAGCAGCCATAAAACCGCCAGAACGGACTCCTACTTTACCAACAGAAAGATCATTCCATAGGTGTAAACCGATAATGGCCTCAACATCTGGGTTTTTGAGTACCCCTGCTTCTATCATGGGTTTTGCACCTCCTGGCCCTTCTTCTGCGGGTTGGAAGATAATTTTCACCGTTCCAGCAAAGTCTTGACGATGGTGATGGAGATAGTATGCTGTTCCCAGTGCGATCGCAGTATGACCATCATGTCCACAGGCGTGCATCACCCCATTATGCTGTGAGCAATAAGCAACTTCATTCTCTTCTTGAATTGGTAAAGCATCCATATCAGCACGAATTGCTAAAACTTTACCATGCTGAGATTTTTCACCTTTGATAATGGCGACAATGCCAGTTTTAGCTACACCTGTTTGATGTTCTATTCCCCATTCTTGCAATTTTTGGGAAATAAACTCAGATGTTAATTTTTCCTGAAAACCCAATTCTGGCTTTTGATGTATGCGTCGTCTCCATTCTATTAATTGCGGTTGTAATGAGCGAATTTGCAACCGTACATTAGCAAGATTTTCAGTAGAAGAATTTGGGATTGTAGAAATCATTGTGAACACAACTAAATATAAATAGATTTGACTTTAGCGTAAGAATTCAGGAGTCAGGAGTCAGAATGCTTATGAAATGAAGAATAGAGAGAAGTTAAATTTTATCAAAATCATCAAAGTTGACTTAGAAAGCCTTTATTCTTTTGACTTCTGTATTCTCTATCCTGAATACTTATCACTTTAGCTTATCTTACTCCATAAGACATATTCCATCTGTCTATAGTCTCAAAACATGAGTTAACAGAGGATTTCGTAAGGATTCAGGATACATAATGTTTGATATAGCAGAGAACAGAAGAGAAAAATATTCTTCCTTCTTCCTTCTTCCTTCTTCCTTCTTCCTTCTTCCTTCTTCCTTCTTCCTTCTTCCTTCTTCCTTCTTTCTTCTTTCTTCTTTCTCCTGACTCCTGACTCCTGACTCCTGACTCCTGAATTCTTACGGAATTTCTTCTTTAAGTCCATAATTATTCAGACAGAATATTTGCGAGATAAAGCACTATGAGGCAAAACCCTTAGCACTTCTTCTAATGTTGTCACTCCAGTTGTTACCTTTTGGGCAGCAGAGACACTAAAGGAAGTAAAATTAATCTCCTTGAGATAAGAATGTAGCTGAGTCATTGTTCCTTCATAAATCAACTCTCTCACCCTATCATCTACATCTAGTAATTCCACAATTGCTTCTCGTCCTAAATAGCCAGAATCAAAGCATCTAGGACAACCTTTCCCTCGTCGCCAGCCTTGGGTTGTAGCCGGTGTTGCTTCTAGTCCCAGTTTTTGCAAATCTGCTGTTGTGGGGGTGTAGGGTTCTGTACAATGGGGGCAAACTCGACGCACCAAACGTTGGGCAACAATACCTAAGAGAGCATCGCTGATTAAACCTGGATCTGGTCCAATATCTTTTAAACGGGGAATTGTGCCTACAGCATCATTAGTGTGGAGTGTGGTAAACACCAAATGTCCAGTTAAAGCAGCTCTAACGGCTGTTTCTGCCGTCTCATGATCTCTAATTTCTCCTAACATAATTACATCAGGATCTTGGCGGAGAATCGCTCGTAAACCCGCTGCAAATGTCATACCTGCGGCTTCGTTGACTTGGGTTTGGGTGATACCTGATAGGACATATTCTACTGGGTCTTCCACTGTCACGACATTAACTGATTCGGTGGCAACTGCTTGCAAACTGGTGTATAGCGTGCTGGTTTTACCTGAACCAGTTGGCCCTGTGAGGATAATCATCCCTTGTGGTTGGCTTAACCAGCTTTTATAAGTCTCCAATGCAGATGCGGAAAAGCCGAGTTTGGTGATATCAGAGAAGGGATTACGCTGGGGTAGTAAGCGGATGACCACTTTCTCCCCACCGACACAGGGAAGGGTGCTAACTCGCATATCTAATCCCACTTCTGATGAATCTCCGACTGCATACTTTTGGCTAATGCGTCCATCTTGAGGGCGACGGCTTTCACCAATATCTAGTTCAGACATGACTTTGGTGGCTACAACTATTCTCCGACTCACTTCTAGAGGGAGAGTGGTAATATTCCGCAGTACGCCATCAATGCGATAGCGGACTCTTAAACCCTCTGACATTGGTTCAAGGTGAATGTCACTAGCGCGGTTGCGTAAGGCACTACTGAAAAGGGTTTTGACTCTTTCGATTTGGTCAGATGCTTTGGAGAGATAGAGTTCTGCAACTTCAGAAATATTTTCTATTTCCGATTCTTTGGTGAGAGGATTAATTAATGAATCTGCACTAATTTTATTGAGGTCGAGTTTTTGTGTCAGAAACCAAGATTTATAGCTTTTTTCACTAATGGGAATAATTTTAATTTCAGTGAAAGTGCGATCGCACAATTTCTTTACTATATCTGGTATCAGAGTCACTGGACTCCCCAAATAGTAACAGTTACGCCAAAGTATGAGGGGAACGACTGGAGGTAATTCTTGGGGATTAGGAAATAATTTAAAAAACCGATAACTGACTTCTATATCTAATAATTCAAGGTTAAGTTTTCCTGCCTCATTTAACAAAAGACCGATTGCTTGTTGGCAGTCAATTTCTCCCTTTTTTAGTTGTTGCCAAGGAGATGGAGTATTAATGACACTTTGCATAGGGTTTAAATAACAGGAGAACAGAATTAGATCCTGAAGAACCAATTTTCCCAGAAATGTTTAATTGCGTAACCAAACTTTATATACTTAGATAAATTTAGGCTACAGGTGTCATTTTCCATCTTACCCACATAAGTTCCTTAACCCATCAAATGTTCTCAAGTAAGGGACTTCTAAATAAAAAACACTCAACTACCTAACGTAAAAAATTTCACTTCGACCCTTCGACAAGCTCAGTGACTACTCAAACCCTTATTCCTCCGTGTCGCGCCAGTTGCTACAAGTCGGGAAACCCGCCCAACGCACTGGCTTCTCTGCGCCTCTGCGGTATGGCTAACGCTCCCGTAAGGGATACGTTAATCGGGATAGTTTATTTCTTGGAAGTCCCTAAGAGTAAGCCACAAAATAAATGATCCTGTTTTGTCATGCTGAGTGTAGCAAAGCGAAACGAAGCATCTCGGAGGATTCTTCACTACACTTCGTTCCGTTCAGAATGACATTGGGCATTTCTTGTTGTGGAGTTCTCTAAAGCCACATCCTGTTCATCCTTAAATCCTGGAAATCCTGTTAGCGTAGCTTGGCGTTAGCCATATCTGACAGTTTCCTTAACTAGCAACTTACGTTAATATTTCCCAGTCTAAATTAGATCCAATTTCAGCAAGTTTATCTAAATCAGTGGGATTTTCTAAATAAGGTAAACAACCTAAAACGGGGATGTGAGTAAATGATTGAATTAACTGCGGTGGTGTTAAATCAGCTATTTCTGCTTCTGTGCGGGGTTGAGTACAGTTGAGAATAATCCCACGCAGATTAATCTTAGTTTGTCTAGCTAATGCTACATTAGCCACGGCTTGAGCGATCGCACCTAATCTTACTGGCACAACCAAAACCGTTGGTAAACGCCATTCACCCGCTAAATCTGCTACTGTCAATTCATCAGTAACTGGTGAACCCAATCCTCCCAAAGACTCCACCAACAAAAAATCACGTTCCTTTTGTAACTTGAGTAGAGTCTGCCAAACCAAAGCTAAATCTATAGTACGATTTTCCTTAGCTGCTGCAATTGGTGGAGCTAGAGGTGCTTGAAAATACAAAGGTGTAATCTCTTCTGGCGACTGATTTAGTGTAAAAAGAGTCTGATAAAGTTCACTATCACCGACACCAGATTGAATCGGTTTCATAATCCCCAAGCTGCTTTGAGGGTAATATTTTTGCCGATAAGCTGCCAAGGCTGTGGTCAAAAAAGTTTTGCCAGCGTCCGTATCAGTCCCTGTAATTAGTAATGTGTTTAACAATTTATTTACCAAGAATTACTGTTTCTTACTTAAAATTCTACCCTGCAATTTTCTTGCAGGGACTACTTATAATTTAGCGTTAATTTTGTTGATCAAATCCTGGTGTTGATGTTGTTTCAGGTAATTGATTATTGTTCTCTACATCTGTAGTAGGAGTTTCCGTTGGTGTTGGTGTCTCTACAGGTGTAGGAGTTTCCGCTGGTGTTGGTGTCTCTGTAGGTGTAGGAGTTTCCGTTGGTGTTGGTGTCTCTGTAGGTGTAGGAGTTTCCGTTGGTGTTGGTGTCTCTGTAGGTGTAGTTAGTGTTGATAAAGCAACACTGAGACTGTAATAACTTTCAGCCACTCCCTCTGACAGACTTAATTGAATAATGTATTTACCACTATCTAATAAGATGCCTTCAAATGATGTAACTGGTTGAGATTGTCCATCAATTGGTTGACCATTGGGAGTTAGCACTGTTAGCGAAATTCCAGATCCTTGGTCAACGGAAACCGTTAATTTTTGCCCAGCTTGAGCCGCAAAACTATATTGAATTATGTCATTTACTTTAAGAGTATCCTCGACTGTAGCAGTATTAAATCTACCTAATTTCAGGCGTTTTTGATATACAACAGATTGGGTATTAGTGGGTGTAGGTGTAGGTGACAGTGTAAATGTAGTATCAGGAATTACTGGTGAGGGAAAATTTTGAGGTACAGATGTTCCTGCTGATGGTTGTTGGGATGAATTGCGAAGAGACTTGACTATTGCCCAAGAACCAAATCCCGCTAAAATAACTACAGCACTGCCAATAGCCCCAATTGCTAACGGTTTATCGAGGATTGAACTGGTTTGTTTTGGACTAGTTTGTTGAGGATAAATTACAGGACGAGGTTTTTGAGGTGATCTTGGTTTCGGTTGCGGACTATTACCAACAGCGAGAGTTTGTACATAGGATGTATTGGTTTGAGGAACATGGGGTTGATCTAGTGATTGCAAGGCTAATTGCACTTGTGCTGCACTTTGAAAGCGATCGCTCGGAACATAGCTTAACATTCGCTGTAAGACTTCAGCAAAACGCGGATTAATCGTTACCCATTGCTGCCAATTCCAACTCAGTTTAGTTTCATCAAATAAATCTGTCGGTTCTTTCAGCGTTAACAAAACTATGGCCGTTACTGCCAGTGCATACAAGTCACTATTAGGATAAGCCCTGCCTGATTGAATTTGCTCACTGGGAGAATAGCCCATTTTACCCACAGTAGTTACCTGGTTTTGATTCGGCGTATATAATCGCGTAGCTAGTTCTTTAACTACCCCAAAATCAATTAACACAGGTTTTTTGTCACTGTCTCGCAAAATCAAATTATCCGGTGATATATCACGATGAATAATCCCGCAGCCGTGAATGTATTCTAAAACTGGCAATAAAGAGTTCAGCAACTCTAAAACCTCTGTCTCTGAAAAAGATTGACCAACAGCTTGGCGTTCAGCTAACAAAGTATGGTAAGTCTTCCCAGCAACGTAATCCTGCACCAAAAACAAGCGTTGGTCTTGTTCAAATTTTTCCCGAAACTTCGGTATTTGTGGATGCTCAATTTGATATAAAGTCGCAGCTTCTCGCTCAAACAACTCTTTTGCCTTTTTTTCACTAGCAGTTCCCTTGACTGCGATCGTTAATTCCTTAATCGCACAAAGTTCGTTAAAGCGCCTCTGGTCTTCTGCAAGATAGGTTCTACCAAATCCCCCCTGTCCAAGAACGTGAATTATATGGTAACGATTTTGCAGGACAGTACTAACTGTAATGGGTGGTTGCATAATCAATTGATTAAGTGTAATAGCAACAGAGTTAGAAGATAAAGCTTAAAGGACTAATTATAGACAATATGACCTGGCTGTACCGATAGTTATAGCTGCGATCGCACAATGTCTAACGCATCTTTTGCAAAAAAATGGTACGTTACTATGCTATTCAAGTTTGGCATTTTATTTGATCCACATTTTTTAATACAGCAGATAGCAGGTAGATAAGGGACAAAATATGATCACAAAGCTATGCTACACCCATACTTTTATTCCTAACTCCGTTCGACTGAGGCTCACAGCGAAGCCTTAATTCTGCTGTATATTGTTGCAGTTTCGATCATGATCCTACCGTTGGCGTGAGCCGTGTATAAGCACTACATCATCACTTTTTGGAAATGATATAGACTCTACACCTGACAGCTTTAACGTTTTAGTAGCGCATAGACCCTAAAAAAACCACCTCAGACCTTCCGTCTTTCTGCACTAATCTCTGAATTTAGCGCTAGTATCATAAAATAATTAGCTGCACCTTGGATGCTTATAGTAGATAACGCAAAACAGGGAACAGGTTTGAAAGTTCTTTGGTGTCTGTAGCGTAGCGTGGCCTAAGCCATATTTTATGATAACGGTATGTTCTCATCCTACGGAAAACCTCTATAAGCATAAGTGTTCTACTGCCTGAGAAATAATTTAATTATCACTTCATGTGTAAATCTTTTATTCTCAGTTATAAAAGAAACGGGTACAATAAGTAACCTACTTACTAATTTCTTGAATATTTGCGCGGTTTACTTCAACACCTAACACTGGAAACTATGGAACTATTTGAGAAAATAGATGTCAGTGAAATCCTCATTGGTTTTTTCACTAAAGGATTAGAAAATTAGCAAATGTAATTTTATGGAGAAATCTTTCTTTCTTTGTATAAAATCTTCAACAAAACTTATAGATTTTTTATTTAGTCTATGTCAGTAAAATCTTCTAATTCTCTAAATGATAATATTGCCATGAATGCACATCGAGGATCTGCTGTGCTTAGTTCTGCGACTTTAAAAGTACAACCAGCAGCCACAGGAATTACAGAAAATCATCGCCTGCGGCTTTTTTCTGGCTCTGCTAATTTACAACTATCCCAAGAAGTATCTCGTTATTTGGGAATGGACTTGGGACCAATGATTCGCAAAAGATTTGCGGACGGAGAGCTTTATGTTCAAATCCAAGAATCTATTCGGGGTTGTGATGTCTATTTAATTCAGCCCACCTGTCAACCTGTTAATGACCACTTAATGGAATTGCTGATTATGATTGATGCCTGTCGTCGGGCTTCCGCACGGCAGGTAACAGCAGTACTTCCATATTATGGTTACGCTCGTGCTGACCGCAAAACCGCAGGACGAGAATCAATAACAGCTAAGTTGGTTGCCAACCTGATCACACAAGCAGGTGCTAACCGCATTTTAGCAATGGATTTGCACGCCGCGCAAATTCAGGGATATTTCGACATCCCCTTTGATCATGTTTACGGTTCACCAGTTTTGTTAGATTATCTGGTCAGTAAACAATTGCATGACATTGTAGTTGTTTCCCCGGATGTGGGTGGTGTCGCACGAGCCAGGGCATTCGCGAAAAAGCTCAATGATGCACCATTAGCAATTATTGACAAACGCCGTCAGGCGCACAATGTCGCCGAAGTTTTGAACGTCATTGGTGATGTTAAAGGCAAAACGGCTGTGTTAGTAGATGACATGATTGATACCGGCGGCACAATTGCTGAAGGGGCTAAATTACTGCGTCAAGAAGGCGCAAGTCAGGTATATGCCTGTGCTACCCATGCAGTTTTTTCACCACCTGCGATTGAACGCTTATCAAGTGGGTTGTTTGAAGAAGTTATAGTTACTAACACCATTCCCATTCCTGAAAGCAATCAGTTTCCCCAATTGGTGACGCTTTCAGTGGCTAATTTACTGGGAGAAGCGATTTGGCGGATTCACGAAGATAGTTCACTCAGTAGTTTATTCCGTTAGTCAACAAAAGACTCTCATCCCAAAGGATGAATTATGAAATTTGAAGGATGATTGTTTTCATCTTCGTCCTTCATTTTTTCTTTGTGGCTAAAGTTTCCAATTCTGTCACGACTCTTTCTAATTCTGCGACTAAGGGCGTGATTTGATTTTTCCCAAAGGCATCGGCTAATGCTCGATAATACCAAAGTGTACCTTCTTTGCGACCTTGAAAACGTTCCCAAACTGCATCACCAATCAAGCGATAATCTTTGACAATGGATCTGGCATTATGAAGTTTATCAGAGGCAGAAACTAGCAGCACTGAAGGGGAAGCGGTGTGAATATGGGCGATGTATTTTTCCTTACGTTCTCGCCAAGGTGGTTTAGGTCTGCTGTCTGCGTCTGTACAACCATCAACAATAGCGGTGACATTATCCCCAAAACGACGACGAATTTCTTCTCTGGTGGCTGCACCTCCTTGATCTTCTATGGCATCATGTAATAAGGCTGCGATCGCTTCATCTTCGTTTGCACCATATTCTAAAGCTATGCTGGTTACTCCTAATAAATGGGTAATATAGGGAACACCAGAACCTTTTCTCACTTGTTTTGCGTGGAGTTCGTGCGCGTAGGTTAGGGCTTGGGTAAATCGTTCTGATAGCATTGATGGTTAATTTTAATTTTCTGGTTTGGTTTTGAGGTTGGTAAGAAACGAACCGCGAAGGCGCGAAGGACACGAAGGAAGAGGAAGAGAAGGAAGAGAAAGAGAGAGGTTATTGCTTTGAACCAAAACTAGTATTTTGCACTTTGACAAGCTTTGTCCATCATTTCTTTGGCCGATGGATGATAACCATTGTTATTTAAAAATGCTAAAATTGACTCTTTTACTTGATAACTAATGGCTTCACCAGTTGTTACTAATCTAGCAAAATGTTCACAGTTCCAACCTAATAAACCATAATCCCAAGTTTTGAATAATTCATAAGCAATTAAACATCTATCAAGGACTTCTTTTCTAGGCAATAAAGTTACCGATTCTACTATATGATACTTTGGCGGAATTCGGAATACAGCAAATCCATTTCCACCAAAGTTAAAAACATGGGTATCTGAGATAGTAATATGGTAGTGCAATGCAGGATCATTGTTATGTTCTCTATGATGTATAAGATATCCTGCGTTGGTACTATTATAGTTAACATGAGTTATAAACTCACGAATAATCTGATCTTCTATAATTTGTGTAACTGGGGAAATAGCAGTACTAGTTATTTCAATATTTAGAAGAGATAACCACTCTTTTATTGACTGGGGACGATTTTCTGGCTTTATTTCCATGCCCTTAATTATCGCATGATTCACTTTATCACTAATACTAGAATTTATCTCTTTTGCTTCTTCTAATTCTGTACCAATTGCTCTCATTGGTGCTATGGGTGGTAATTCTCCAGTTAACAAAGAATATAAAGTTGCAGCTAAAGCATAAACATCTGTAAATGCTCCCCGTTTTGCTCTAGCATCATATTGTTCAATTGGTGCAAAACCATCAGATAATATTTTTGTATGAGTTTTTGTTAAATTCGGTGTAAATTCTCTCGCAATGCCAAAATCAATTAACACAGCTTCTGATTTACCAGAACGTAACATAATATTTTGCGGTTTAATATCTCGATGTAATAAGCCGTGATTATGAACTACAGTTAACGCTTCTCCTATTTGCTGAATGTACATTAATGCAACATCTTCAGATAAAACACCTTGATTTTCTACCAAACTTCCTAAATCTTCCCCATCAATATATTCCATCACCATACACCACAGCGAATCTTCACTAATGACTTCATAAATTTGGACAATATGGGGATGACTACATTTAGCTAATTTAATCGCTTCGTTGAGAAAGTCTTGTTGAAATTTAGCAAAATCAGAACGCTTTTGAACTGTATTATTCAAGGTTTTGATAACAACTAAATTTCCATGATTATCTCTAGCAAGATATGTGATACCAAAACCACCTTCACCTAATTCTTTTTCTATGGTGTATTTACCATCTTGTAATTGCTGTCCTGATAACCAAGCCATAACCTGTAAACTTATCGAAACATAAGTTAATTTTGGCACGATTTTAGTCGTAAGTGCTGATTCCAGGTTGTTATTTGCCTAAAATAGTAGAAAAACCTTTATTCCAAACTAAAAACCTATGCCACAAAACATTCTTAACGAAATTCTCAATCAGCTTGATTGTTTAGAACAAGATGAACTACAACAGCTGAATCAAGCTATCCAAATATGTCTGACTGATAAAGCACAAGCGCATCAAATCACAAAATTTCATCAAGCACTTTTAAGTTCTGGTTTAGTAAAACAAATTAAGTATCCTGCTGACAGTCAAGAACAAGAAAGAAAACTCATTCAGGTACAGGGTAAGCCTGTTTCTCAAACTATCATTGAGGAACGCCGCTAAATGGCAGTTTATTTCTTAGATAGTAGTGCGTTAGTTAAACGCTATGTTGCAGAAATCGGTTCAGCTTGGGTTGTGAGTTTGTTCGATCTTACCCTAAAAAATCATGTGTTTATTGCAGCTATTACCTCTGTGGAGATTACTGCGGCGATTAGTAGGCGATTTCGTGGTGGAAGTATTAGTTCTAAAGATGCTACAGCAGTATATCATCAGTTGAGAAATGATATCCAATCTGAGTATCAGGTTCTGGAAATTACAGACAGCATCATTAATTCAGGAATGACATTGGCAGAAAAATATGGTTTACGAGGTTATGACGCAGTTCAATTAGCTGCTGGTAAAGCCATCAATACTCTTTGCATAGCAAATAATTTACCTTTATTGACTTTTATATCTGCTGATAAAGAATTAAATATAGCCGCTGCTAGTGAAGGTTTGCTTGTGGAAAATCCTAACAACCACCCCTAAACCCAAGAAATTCTCTTGCTAGTTATTCTCAAAACAACAATATTTGTGACAATTACGCTAGAATTATTAAAGGTTCGTTACAGAATCGGCAAATCATCCCCAATTCTGTTACAACAGCCAAACATTTAGCTACTAATTCTAAAAACACTAAAGTTCACATAAACTCTCTATGACGCTCCCAATTCGTAACGTCGCCATCATCGCTCACGTTGACCACGGTAAAACCACCTTGGTTGATGCTCTCCTCAAACAGTCCGGCATTTTCCGTGAAGGTGAAGACGTTCCGGATTGCGTCATGGACTCCAACGCGTTGGAGAGAGAAAGAGGGATTACAATTCTTTCTAAAAATACAGCGGTTCGCTACAAAGAAACCCTGATCAATATTGTTGATACCCCTGGACACGCTGACTTCGGTGGTGAAGTAGAACGGGTACTCGGCATGGTTGACGGTTGTCTGCTCATTGTCGATGCTAACGAAGGCCCCATGCCCCAAACTCGCTTTGTGTTGAAAAAAGCGTTGGAAAAAGGTCTGCGTCCTATCGTCGTTATTAACAAAATCGACCGTGGACAAGCTGACCCTCACGTTGCTGTTGATAAAGTCTTGGATCTGTTCTTGGAATTAGGAGCAGATGAAGACCAGTGCGACTTTAAGTATCTGTTTGCTTCCGGTATGGCTGGTTTCGCTAAAGAAACTTTGGAAGCAGAAGGGGTAGATATGCAGCCCCTATTTGATGCAATTCTTCGCCACGTACCTGCACCAGTGGGAGATCCTAACAAACCTCTGCAATTGCAAGTTACCACCCTAGATTATTCTGAATATCTAGGACGGATTATCATTGGTAAAATCCACAATGGTACTATCCGTGCCGGACAACAAGCTGCTTTGGTGGTAGAAGATGGCAGCATTGTGAAGGGTAAAATCACCAAGTTGATGGGATTTGAAGGCTTGAAGCGGGTAGACATGGAAGAAGCTACCGCTGGTTATATTGTGGCTGTGGCTGGTTTTGCTGATGCTTACATTGGTGAAACAATTACAGATCCTAATGAACCCCTAGCTTTACCATTAATTAAGGTAGATGAACCAACTTTACAAATGACCTTCTGGGTGAATGATTCACCTTTTGCTGGTCAAGAAGGTAAATTGGTAACTTCTCGGCAAATTCGCGATCGCTTGTTCCGTGAGTTAGAAACCAACGTGGCGTTGCGTGTTGAAGAAACCGACTCACCAGATAAATTCCTGGTTTCTGGTCGGGGTGAATTACACTTGGGTATCTTAATCGAAACCATGCGTCGTGAAGGTTTTGAGTTTCAAGTATCTCAGCCTCAAGTAATTTACCGCACAGTTAACGGTCATCCTTGCGAACCTTTTGAACTTCTTGCTTTAGACGTTCCTGCTGATGCAGTTGGTAGCTGTATTGAGCGTTTGGGACAACGGAAAGCGGAAATGCAAGATATGCAGCCTGGTGGAGGCGATCGCACTCAACTAGAGTTTATTGTTCCCGCCCGTGGTTTGATTGGTTTCCGTGGTGAATTCATGCGGATGACTCGTGGTGAAGGCATCATGAACCACAGTTTCCTTGATTATCGTCAACTTTCTGGGGATATTGAAGCCCGGAATAAAGGCGTTTTAATCTCCTTTGAAGAAGGTGTTTCTACCTTCTACGCCATGAAAAACTCTGAAGATAGAGGCGCATTCTTTATCAGTCCAGGAACCAAGGTTTACAGAGGCATGATTATTGGTGAACATAATCGTCCCCAAGACTTGGAATTGAACGTTTGTAAAACCAAGCAATTGACCAACCACCGTGCAGCTGGTGGTGATGAACTTGTCCAGTTACAAACACCAATAGACATGAGTTTGGAACGAGCATTGGAATACATCGCTCAAGATGAATTGGTGGAAGTTACACCTGAATCTATCCGTCTCCGCAAGATGTCTAAGAAATTGGTGAAACGGTAATCCGTAGGGGTGGGGAAACCCCACCCTCTTTCTTTAATCAGCGGTTAATCAATTTTGCTTATATCAGTTTTTAGAAAATTTGTAGACTTAACGGTTTTTGCAATAAGCAGCCTATATTTCCAATATTCTTGACACTATTCTCAATAATTTTACGAAGTTTGGTTTTTTCAGCCATTGATATTGACATAGGATATTTTTTCTGGTAATTTTATTTAAAATCCCAAGGCATTGATATGGGGTTATAAAAGCTCTTTTTCACGCAGAGACGCGGAGACACAGAGAGAAAAAGATTGAATACTTACGAACTATACCCAAAATAAAAACCTGATGATAAAAAATATTAGGTTAACAGAAGGAAAAATCATTTTTCCACAAACCATTACTTTAGAGGAGTTTTTCAAACTTCCCTATATTGAAGAATCACCAGCTTGGGAATATATTAACGGAGAAGCAATTCAAAAACCAATGGGTGGTGGTAAACACAGTCTTTTACAAAAGCGTTTAGTTGCAGTGATTGATCAATTGGGAAGTAACTATGAAGCCTTTCCTGAATTGCGCTGTACCTGCGGTAATCGTTCAGTTGTTCCGGATGTGGTGGTAATTTCTACTAATCAAATACCATTGGATGACAGCGGAGATATTATCAGCAGTGGTATTGATTTTGCACCTCCTTGGATAATAGAAATTCTTTCTCCGGCACAAAGTCAAACTAAAGTAACTGGCAATATTTTACATTGTTTGAGAAATGGCAGTCAACTAGGATGGTTAATAGATCCCAGTGAACGCTCTATTTTAGTTTATCAACCTAATTCTTTGCCAGATTTGTTAACAGGAAAAGACATTTTACCAGTTTTAGAAGATTTGAATTTGATTCTGAGTGTTGATGAAGTATTTGCTTGGTTACAGCGAAAAAATTAATACATCTTTAAGTCAAGATCAGAAATAGTCTCACATAAATTTTAAAACAAAAAAATAAGGAGTGGAAATGATGTTGTTGGAATTAAAGCGCATTCATGTACCCCCTGGACAAAGAGTTTTATTGGAAGATGTCACTTGGACAGAGTTAGAAGCAATTCTGGAAGAATTAGGAGAACATCGTGCTGCACGAATTGCTTATGATAGGGGAATGTTAGAAATTATGGCACCATTACCAGAACATGAAGATGACAAAGAAATCATTAGCGATTTAGTTAAGGTATTGTTGGAAGAATTGGATATTGAATTTAGATGTCTTGGTTCTACAACTTTTAAAAATCAATTTATGGAAAAGGGGATAGAACCTGATCAATGTTTTTATATTAAAAATGAGGCTTTAATTCGTGGGAAAAAGCGATTAGATTTAACAATTGATCCTCCTCCAGATTTAGCTTTGGAAATTGATATTACTTCCCGGACTCATACAAATATATATCAAGCTTTACAAGTTCCTGAGTTGTGGAGGTTTGAGAAGGCTAAACTGCAAATTAATATTTTAGAAGATGGGAATTATGTTGAGTCTCAGTCAAGTTTGAATTTCCCCGGTTTACCTTTGATTGAAGTGATTCCTCAATATCTTGAGCAAAGTAAAACTGCGGGGAGAAATGCGACGCTTAAAGCTTTTCGGAGTTGGGTAAGACAGCTACAGTTATAATTAAGAATATTTCTAATATGAAAGGTTAGGCTATGAATCAGCGACTGGTTGATTCCCTTGTGCAAGTAATTGAAGCACTTTCCCCAGAAGAAAGAAAACTTTTAGAAAGTCGTCTCAAACTCAATGCTGTACAGCAAACACCGGGAATTTGTGGTGGACATCCTCGAATTCGGAATACACGCATTCCTGTCTGGACGTTGGTTTCGTTTCGTCAGCAGGGAGCAAATGATGCAGAATTACTGCAAAATTATCCTAGCCTCACACATGAAGACCTTATAGCGGCGTGGAACTATTACGAACAGCATCGTTCGGAAATTGATATCATCATCACTTCCCAAAATGAGGATGATTGATGTTGAGATTGTATTCTGATGAGAACTTTCCTCTAGAAATTGTTCGACAATTACGGCTGATTCAATATGATGTGCTTACCTCCTATGAAGCAGGACAAGCTCAAATACTGTATAGTTGTTTGAGTGAAAATCCAGATTTTGCTAATCGGCTAATTAGAATTTAAAAAAATAATCAACAGAAATCGGGAATACAGGTTTTCATTTACCAAGAATACAAGAGATAGCTGATTATTTACCTTGTTCTCAGTTCTCGCACAGAGACACAAAAAGAGATTTTCATAAATAAATCGGCAATGATGATAAATCAGTCTCTGACTTTGGGAATATTTAAAATAGGAAGTTACTATAGTCAGATTTAAACAATGGATTTGGTAAATTTAAAGCCAACTGGTACAGGTTGGGAATTTGCAACTGAGGCTGATTTAGAAGATTTTGTTTGGGCTAATTTAAAGCACCTATTCGGATTAACTCCCCTGAAGCGTCAATATTTTGTCAATGGACAATATTGTGATATTTTAGCTTTGGGCAAAAATCAGCAGTTAGTCGTACTGGAATTGAAAAATATTGAAGATAGATATATTATTCAGCAGCTAACTCGATATTATCACGCGCTACAGGAGGAAAAACCTTTTGCAGATGAGGTTGACTATCAGAAGCCAATAGAACTGATAGCGATTACACCTAATTTTCATCGGGATAATTTTACAGATAGAATTTATAATCATCTATCTATTCGATTTTTTGAATTTGCTATTTTAGCAGATGATATTAGCTATTTTCTAGAGTTGAAAGATTTAGATAATCATAAATTTTTTAAAATCAATATTCCCTATCAGCAGCAAAAAAAATAGTAATGAAGATATACCCCCACCTTCCAGAGCATTAATTAACCGTCTCTCTAAATGTGAAAAGTCGAGTGAAAAAGAGAGAGAAGCTGTTTTGCGAATTCGTCAAAAAATTCTGAGTTTTGATCACCGGATGCAAGAAAATGTGAATGGTAATGTGATTGAATATGGAAAAGGGAAAAATAAGAAATGTGCAGAGTTCTATTTTTGCAATCCAGGTTCCCCCTACTATGGAAGACCTAATTTATTTTTAAGATTACCAGATCCAGAACCTTGGAGGAAAACAACAATAATGAGAATGTATATCTTAACTAATGAAGATTGGGATACATTTACTGGAATGATTAACTATCCTAGAGCTTTTATTTCCAGTAAACATAAACTGAGTACATTCTATAACTATCCAGTTTTTATAGATTCAATCAAAAGGCATAAAACAAACTTTCCATCATTGGATAAAGCCAATATTTGCTATCAAAGTTATGAAAAAATCATCAACAGTAAAACTAACTCTCTAGATTTATTAGTGGATATTGCGTTGGACACTTGGTTAAAAAGGTTATAAATGAAATATTCATAGTTTGTAGGGTGGTTTAGGCACGTAAAAAACCATAAATTCTTCACTATCTCAACTCGTTTTATTCTTGAACCAAACAACTCAATCAGCTTCACTGCTAAAATCCAACTAATTAAAACCTAAATTTTCACAGATTCAGATAAAAACGAATATATTTAAGGTAAATAATTATCATCTAACAACTGGACTAAAGTGTAATGACATTTTTCTGGTAAAATAGTCAAATTAGTTTTGATTTTCACAAAATCAACCGCACTTTGATAAATATTTTCTAAATCATCCTGTAACTTATTTATTAAATTTGTCGTTAGATGATTATTTAAGTCATATCTAAAAGTCTTGATTTCTCCAATCCAATGACGATAGTTTCTTTCATATTCTACCTGCCAATATTGAAGTAATAATAAATGAATGATGATTTGCCTTAAAAGACTTTTGGCTTTAGCTAAATCTCTTTTCCCCAAGCTGATTAACTCCTCAATTAAGTTTTCTATATCAAGTTGATTAAATTGTCTTTGTTTTAACAATTCAATAGTTTCTTCTAACCATAAGTTTTCATCGCTTTCATAGAGTTGTTTTAAATTAGTAATAATTGTCATAACTTCACACTTCCCTTATCTTCAATATAATCATACCTCTTAATCTCTCTCTGTGCCTCTGCGTCTCTGCGTGAAATAAAAAAATTGTTTCATTTACCCAAAAATTGCTGTAATCTAATTATCAACAATCTCTAAATCAGCAACAATGCCAAAATGATCAGAAGGATAAAGATAACGGTTATTTGCTGCTGGTTGATTGAGAATTACTCGACAATCTCTAACTTGTAAATGCTGATTAATAAAAATATAATCTAAAGTTCCCTTCCACAGTTTCCAACTCCTATTAAAAATTAACGTTCTCCAAAATTGTCTGATTCGTTTTTTCCAACTAATTTGATCTAAAGGTGTGGGACAAGTATATTCTGGTTCTTGTCCATGATAAACTTGATATGCTGATTGATATTTTTCCTTAACTAATGCAATTCCTGATGTTTCAGGAGTACCATTAAAATCTCCCACTGATATAACCGGCATTGTATCAGGAAGTTCTGATAACCAATCTAACATCATTTGTATTTGTTTATTGCGTTTTTTGTGAGAACCGGGATGCCAAAAATAATGACCGTTACAAATTACTATTGATTTATTATCATCTAACTTAATTTGTGCATATTGGGCTATTCTTCCCTGATGTTCTAAATTTAGTGCTGCTGTTTTTTCAATTGGATAACGGCTGAGAATAGCTAAACCAAATGGTAAATCACTATTACATAATTCCTTGGGTACAGATTTATAAATATGAGGCATATTTAATTGTTCTGCTATCCAAGCAGCTGTATCTTCTGATAAACTCACTTCTTGTAATGCAAGAATATCAGGACTTTCGGCTTTGAGTCCCGCTATTAATAATTCTCGGCGTTGTGTCCAATAATTCAGTTTAAATAGAATGTTAATTGTGATAACTTTCATGAGTTTATTAAAATAATCTTTGGTTCTGAGTTGCGCTTTATTGGCAATTATAATCTGTGATTTCTGCAATTCACTGAGTTACAGCACTATTATAAACTACCATTAATTTTTAATTTTTACACAGATTATGTACATATATACTCTCTTTATTATCTATCTCCTGCTTCCCAGAATAAATTTACAAATCAAATCAGATTGCTATAGTATTTATTATGTACAGTAAAATTCTCTTGGGTTAACAAAAAAATGGTAATAACAATATTACCCACTCTGTTCCTTATGATAGAAGGGATAGCTGGAAAATCTTTATGATATTGTTTTTGAGTAAGATGTTCAGCCGCTGGGTGGCGGCTAGTGTCAGGCTTCGCAATTCCACCCATCAACTTACACAAAACAATTTGCACCTTCAGGGAATTATACTGTTTATTGTCATCAACATCATTTGGGGTACAACTTTTCCACTCATTGAAAAAACAGTAGTTAGTCTTTCACCTAGTGTATTAATTGCCACGAGATTTGTAGTAGCAGCATTATTTTTTAGCGTCAACTTGCGGCGACTAAACGCTATTTTGTTACGCGATGGTTTAATTTTGGGAATCTTATTTTTCACCTATCTAGCTACTGAAACAATTGCTCTTGAAAGTATCCATGCTAACCAGGCATCATTTATTGTTAGTTTGAGTGCAATCTTAGTACCTCTAATGGGTTGGCTTTTTGGTCGTTACTTACCGTTGAAAACTTTCCTAGCAGCCGGACTTGCGGTTATTGGTATCGGCGTGATGTGTTGGGGAGAGGGAATATTAGGAATTGGCAATTTGTTAATGTTAGGTGATGCCTTTCTTTATGCAGTTTATACTCTAATCCTAGAAAAAGTAGCATCCCGCCACCCATCTTTATCCCTCACCAGTGTGCAGTTGTTTGTAATTGCAATTATGGGCTTAATCTGGAGCAATACAAAATTAATTGACGAATTGAAGACTATTAATGAAAACTGGGGTGTAATTCTCTATCTGGGGATAGTTGCAACGGCTCTTGTTATTTGGCTACAAACAGTAGCTCAACGCTGGATTCGATCTGAAGAAGCAGCTTTACTCTACACCCTAGAGCCAGTATTCGCAGCTATTTTTTCGTTTTTGTTACTTGGTGAACGGCTAGGGCTAAATGGTTTCATTGGTGCAGTTTTTGTTTTAGCTGCAATAGCTTTAAGTCAACAAAAATCTCCAGATGTCGAGTCGAATACAAAGGTTGATGTCAGCAAGGCAATATTGCCTGTTTTGGTTATCTCTGAGGAAAAACATAAAAAATTAACTAGGTTAGGATTTTTAGATGATCTAACTTAATCCAAGTTGCTAGTTTTTAGGGTTGGTTATGACTAACCCACCCTAAATTTTAAAATTTCTGAATTCATTCAAATCCTGTACATTTCAATTATTTTTAAGTTAAAAAAGAAACTGTTGACAAAGCTGATAAAACTTGCTTTCTTCCCTTCTGTCTCCTTACACTATGAAAATCACCAAAAACATCACCAGTTGGCTAGAAATTCACGCTTCATCTCCTACCTATGGCGGTTGGGTATTAGCCGGCATTGCTATTTGTTATTTAGGCGCTGCTATCAATACGATGGCGGGCTGGTTATATGTAATTAGTGGGGTCTGTCTTGCCCTTGTGGGTGTATCCGCTTTTTTAGCACCGCGATCGCTCAAAAATCTAATTATCAAACGCTCTCCCATCCAGCCAGTCAGCGTTGGCGACGAAATCACCATTGAAATAGAAGTCCATAACCCCACCCAAAGACCTGTCACCTTATTGCAAGTTGCAGATATACTTCCCTTCATTTTAGGCAAACCAGTCAAACAGCCAATTGACACCATTGACGCAAAAGACTCTCACCGTTGGACATATTACCACCCCACCCAACGCCGAGGATTGTACCGATGGGAAACAGTAGAATTAGCCACAGGTGCGCCTTGGGGCTTATTTTGGTGTCGTAGGCAGCGAGAATGCAAAGCTAGAGCAATTGTCTATCCCACCGTTTTACCCCTCACCAGCTGCCCCCTAGTTGATGAAATTGGGCAAGATGAACACCAAAAAAATGATCTTCGGGGAAAACCATTACTATTAGCGACAACAGGATTAGTGCGATCGCTCCGTCCTTATCGCATCGGTGATCCCACCCGTCTCATTCATTGGCGCACCAGCGCTCGTTATGGAGAATTACGAGTCAGAGAATTAGAAGTGATCACAGGTGGACAAGAAATAATTATTGCCCTTGATAGTGCAGCTAATTGGCAACAAGAACAATTTGAACAAGCAGTCATCGCCGCCGCTTCATTATATTTCTATGCCCATAGACAACAATTGCAAGTAGAACTGTGGACAGCAGCCACAGGTTTAATCAAAGGTGATATTCCCGTTCTCGAAACCTTAGCAGCAACCAACCCCTTAGAAGAAGCCAACACACCACCAGACAACTACCCCCTAATTTGGCTCACCCAAAACCCCTTAACTCTATCGAAATTACCTTTGGGCAGTCGTTGGGTTTTATGGGAGAATATAAATCCATCCTCAGAACAAGTCATAGTCAATCGAGACTATCCTGGCATCATCCTTCAAAGTGAACAAGAACTACAACTTCAGTTGCAAAAACCATTAAGTTCACTATAGAAATTGATACAAAAATTAAATTAACTTCAATAAGTTCATCTTCATGGATGACACAAGTTATTTTGCTCTGGAAGAAAACCCAGCGCCTAGGCCGACGAATGTTAGCATAAATCTAGGTCAAAATTTTAAAATTCAGGTTGGGGAGATTTCCCCAGTAATAGCTCACTGAGGCTGTTGTATAATGCAAAGAAATATTTAATTTATGAACGACGATCCAATGATTAAATCAGAAGTTAACACAAAATCCAGCGAAAAAAGCCTAGAGGCAATGCGGCATTTTTCCGAACAATACGCCAAACGGACTGGAACATACTTCTGTTCAGAACCTTCCGTTACAGCAGTCGTAATTGAAGGTTTAGCCAAACATAAAGATGAACTCGGTGCGCCTTTGTGTCCCTGTCGCCACTATGAAGACAAAGAAGCAGAAGTCAGCGCTGCCTATTGGAACTGTCCCTGTGTCCCCATGCGAGAACGCAAAGAGTGCCACTGTATGCTCTTTCTCACCACCGATAACGATTTTGCTGGCGAAAGACAAGATATTTCCCTGGAAACCATCAAAGAAGTGCGGGATAGCATGGGATGAGTGACGACCTACCCCAAGAGTTTTGGCAAGGAGTGGAACAGTTCAACTCTGGACAGTTCTACGCTTGTCATGACACCTTAGAAGCTCTATGGATTGAAGCAACCGAGCCAGAAAAAAGTTTATATCAAGGTATTCTGCAAATTGCAGTAGCCCTCTATCACCTGGGTAATCGTAACTTGCGAGGAGCAATGATTTTATTGGGGGAAGGTAGCAATCGCTTACGCCGTTATCCCGCTAGTGATTGCGCCATCAATGTGGAAGAATTTTTTACTCAAAGTGTGGAATTGTTGAAGGAACTCCAACAAACAGATCCAGAAAAAATTCTTAGTGTAGATTTAGGTAAAAATGCAGCCTTGTCTTTACCTAGAATTTCTATAATTAAAGACTAGCAATAACGAAACTTTTAGGTGTCCTTAAGCGTCAACAATCTCAAGTTGTAGTCACATATTCAAGATTTATCTGCAATTATTCCCGATAGCAGATTGTATTTCTGGATAAAGTGGTTGAGTTGACACTTCAGCACCTCTAGTGCAACAAGGCAAAAAGAATAAAAGCTTGTTTAATCAGCTTTTTAACCTTTTTCACTAGATATCTATTTTCGCCCTTTTGTACTGGTAATATTGAGGCTGATTTTTTTCAACTTTAATTTTGGTGATTCTGCACTGAGTACGATTTTTTAAATCAGAATACAAACTGAGATAATCCTTATCCACTATGATACCCCCCTATCAATTGCCAAAATCACAGATACATCGTCTTGGATTGGCGCTAATGCTACCCGTTGCGCTATTGGGTGCAATTGCTTTTCCCAGCCAATTACCAACCGCTACAGCCCAATCATCTGGGGGAAATCGCCCACTCACCATTCGCTCTGATGTGCAAGAATATGATGCCAAAAGTCAAGTAATTACTGCTCGTGGTAATGTGCAAATGTTGTATCCTGCTCGTCAGTTGCAAGCAACAGCAGCCCAAGCACAATACTTTAGTCAAGAAAGACGCATTGATTTCAGTGGTAATGTCTATATTTTGCAACAGGGTAATAATAGTATTAGGGCAGAAAAAGTAACTTATTTGATTGATGAAGGTCGATTTATCGCCTTACCCCAGTCTAATCGTCAGGTAGAATCTGTGTACATGGTAGAAGACTCTAATCTCAATGGACAAAATGCCAAACCTGCCCCAAAGACACCATCTCTCAAGCGTTCTAATTAGTATCTGTTACCACAAAAAACGCGAATAGTGAAAATAGTTTTAGAAAATATTCACAAATCTTACGGCAAGCGACTAATTGTCAATCGCGTTAACCTTTCTGTAGCTCAAGGTGAAGTTGTTGGCTTACTCGGCCCCAATGGGGCTGGTAAAACGACGACATTTTATATCGCTACAGGCTTAGAAAAACCCAATCAAGGGCGGGTGTGGTTGGATAATTTGGATATTACGGGAATGCCCATGCACAAGAGAGCTAGATTGGGAATTGGCTATTTAGCTCAAGAAGCAAGTGTGTTTCGTCAACTCTCCGTTCAAGATAATATCCTGCTAGTATTCGAGCAAACTAGTGTACCACGCAGGGAGTGGTCGAGACGGTTGCATGATTTAATCGGGGAGTTTCGCTTGGAAAAAGTTGCCAATAGCAAAGGAATTCAACTTTCTGGTGGTGAAAGACGACGGACAGAGTTAGCCAGGGCTTTAGCAGCAGGAAGACAAGGGCCAAAATTCCTATTGTTGGATGAACCATTTGCGGGAGTAGACCCTATAGCAGTTGCAGAAATTCAAGAAATTGTGGGACAATTGCGCGATCGCGGTATGGGCATTCTCATCACAGATCACAATGTCCGCGAAACCCTGGCCATTACTGATCGTGGTTATATCATGCGGGAAGGGCAAATTCTCGCTTTTGGCATAGCAGATGAACTTTACAATAACCCACTCGTGCGTCAATACTATTTAGGTGATAACTTTTCAACTTAGAATTTATTATTGTTAATAATAAAAAATAATTTAAATCTCATAAATTAGCCACTTCAATCACAATTATAAATACCTTTTCAAACTGCTAATACATCTGCCGAGATTTAACTTTTAAACTTATTGTAAGTATTCAGGATGGAGAATACATAAATCATGAGAATCAAGGCTTTTCGAGTCAATTTTGATGATTTTGAGAAAATCTCACTTCTCTCCATTCCTGATTTCATAAGCATTCTGACTCCTTGCCCTGAGCGTTCACGTAGTGTGTCGAAGACAAGTCGAAGGGCTAACTCCTGAATTCTGACTCCTGACAAATTACTTATGATATCCAAGCAGATTAAATCTTTCTACTCACTCAATTCACTGCTGCCTTTTTCCATCATGGATCGCTATTTGGCAATGCAGTTGCTACCGCTATTTCTATTCGGAGTTGGAGCATTTACTTCTGTAGTCTTAGCAATTGACAGCCTATTTGAATTATTACGAAAAGTAGTAGAATCTGGACTACCAATCACCACAGCCCTGAAAGTTTTTGCCTTAAAACTGCCTTATGTCATGGTTTATTCCTTCCCCATGTCCACCTTATTAGCTACTTTAATGACCTACAGTCGTTTGTCTAGTGAGAGTGAACTAATAGCCCTTCGTGGTTGTGGAGTAAGCGTCTATCGCATGGTTCTAACTGCTGTTTTATTAAGTACTTTAGTCACAGGCATGACTTATGTTTTTAATGAACAGATTGCACCAGCAGCCAATTATGAAGCAACTCGGACACTAGAGCAGGCACTAAAATCAGATACACCCTCATTTAAACAACAAAATATCTACTATCCTGAATATCGAGAAATTAAACAACCAGATGGTAGTACTAATAAAATACTTTCACGCTTGTTTTATGCCGATCAATTTGATGGCAAAAAAATGCAAGGTTTAACAATTATAGATAGATCTACACAAGGACTCAATCAAATACTCGTCTCAGAATCTGCCCAGTGGAATGCTTCAGAACAAGTTTGGGATTTTTATAATGGTACTATTTATTTAGTTGCTCCCGACCGTTCCTATCGAAATATTTTGCGGTTTGAAAAACAACAATTGCAACTACCCCGCACACCTTTAAATTTAGCAGAAAATAGCCGAGATTATGGCGAAATGAACATTTCCCAAGCTCTAGAACAACTAGAAATAGAACGTTTAGCTGGCAACCCCCAAAAAATTAGAAAATTAGAAGTGCGGATTCAACAAAAAATTGCCTTTCCCTTTGTATCTATAATTTTTGGTTTAGTAGGTTCGGCAATGGGCAGCATACCTCAACGGACAGGTAGAGGAACGAGTTTTGGGATCAGTGTCATAGTTATTTTCAGTTACTACTTATTATTATCAGTTTCTGGTGCTTTAGCACAGGCAGATATTCTTTCTCCCTTAATAGGTGCTTGGTTGCCTAACTTATTTGGTTTGGTAACAGGTCTATTTCTATTGTCGCGAGTTGCACAAAGATAAATAATTTGTAATTCGTAATTCGTAATTTGTAATTTGTAAGTAAGGATTCAGGATACAGTATTCTGACTCCTGACTCCCGACTTCTTACAGTAAAAGTTTTATTGAGGATTCCGACATTCTGGTGCAGCTGGATTTTCTCGGCAATATTCTTCAAAAGAAAGTTTAGCTGACACCATAACTTCAGCTTTCTGATGTGCAGCTTCTGCTTGTAGTTCCTCTACCTCATCCCAAGCAGCAGCGCAGGCTTTAGAATAAGCTCCTTGTTTAGTACAAGTAGCACGGGCTTCTTCAATCGCTTTTTTAATTCTCTCCTCTAGTAGTAACGTTTTAGGAGCTTCCACAAAATCACTTTTGGTGAGAATATCCGTAATTGAGATAATTCCCAACATCTGACCTTGAATTACAGGGGCCCTGCGAATACCAGTATTAGCAAACAATCGTGCTACGTATTCTACACTCAGATTAGGATCGACAATAATACAAGGCTTACTCATAATTTCATAAACCCTTAATTGTCTAGGGTCTTTGCCGTAAGCTGTCACCTTATAGACAATATCTGTTTCAGTGACAATGCCATAGGCATCATCATCATAGCGACGATCCACAACCAGCGCACGCAATCCTTTTTCTTTCATTAGTCCGACTGCTTCTGCAACAGTCGCTGTACCACGAATAGTAACTACGTCCTTGGTCATGATATCTTCGGCTTTCATGATTAAGTCTCCTGGTGAATGGTACAGTAGTAACTAGGAAGGGAAAAGTTTAACAATTGCAGGACTTACGCAAAACCTACTTCAAATATTGTCATTGCGACGTAAGGAAGCAATCTCAAACCCCGATGTTTCGTTAAAATGCGTAAGTCCTAAATTGTTTGGCTATACCAATAAAATTAGTCCAGCTTTCAACTCCAGATGATATCCAAAGTGACCGATACCTGAAAACTAAGCATAAATTGACTAAAAGTTATAAAAAAATGTCAAAGAACTGCAAGGTTTAACACTAACTTTACATTTGGGATTGAAAATACTTCTACTTATAATGGTTCTTGGCCAGATGTAATAAATACAGTCGAGGTAGGGGAAATCCTTTCCCCACAGGCTTGGCAATTGAAAACTGCACATCACTAATCTGAAAACTGCTATAGAATTTCTTATAAATTTATTTAATTTACATTTCGTATGAAAGTAAATTTTTGATTAATTAAACTGTATTACACATGAATTATGATTTTTGAGCAGCTAGGATGAAATTACAATACTTTTACTATTGATATAGTTCAACTCAAGAGAAGCATCCAAATCTTTCCTAATTTATAAAAATCATTCAATTAATAAAGTTATGCCAGCACGCAACTATCCCCCTGCTTATTTACGTTATCTCAAAGCCAGATTATCCAATTTCTTACGGCCTAGTTTTTGGGGAACAGGCATTTTCTTAATCGTTGTAGTCCTAGTAATTAGGGAATATTGGGTAAATCCAGCACTTTTCACTGAAAAACCAAATAAAGACGCAGTTGTTTCCGAGAATGTTGAAGAAGCTTCACTTTCTAATGAAGATAAAGCAATTACAGCAGATATTGATAATATGCCATCTTTGTTGAGCGATTTTGACAAAGAAAATTTATCTGCGATAATACCTACATTCCCAGAAAATTCTCAGGTAGATAACAGGGAAACATTTTTCAACGATGCAATTAATAAACAAAATGCTGATGCTAATCCTGCCAAATTAAATCCTGGAGTAGGGATAGTTAATCAAGTTTCTTCAGTCAGTGTAAAAAATCCCTTTGTCCTGCAAGCAGAAAAATTATTGCAGCCTGTTAAGGCTAATAATAGCAACCAATTTTCAGGTATTAATAATCTAGTTGTTCCCAGTTCAACAGAAGTAACAGCCGTTTCTAATTTGAGTTTTGAATTGAATAATCAAACTATAAACAATCAAACTCCTGTTTTGATCAATCCTTTAGCAGCAGCCATTAACAAATCTAGTAATACAAACCAAATAAATTCTTTTAGTAGTAATGGAAATTTAAGATCAATTGCACCTAATAACAGCTTACCTAATCAGGGTTTACCCTCTAGTTCCAGTATGGGTTATATTCAGCCAGGATTAGTGAACCAGCCACAAAACCCCTATAGTAATTTTAATAACGTTCAGACACCACCCAATGTAGTAACACCAACAACAGGTTTAACTCCTGTACCTAATAATTCCTATGCTGTCCAGCCTTCAAGTCGAGATGTTGTCAACTCAACTGCTACTGTAGGATATGGAAATTATGGTAATTATAATTTACAGCAGCCTAGTCAATTACCGCAATCTAATTTATCTTATCCTGGGCAGGTGCAACAGTATCCCAGGTAATTTTTGCAGGGTCATTACTAAATAATATGGTTTTAGCTGATATATTTTTCACAATTAGATTTACCATTTAGAAAACAACGTTTTAATCCTAAGGATAATGTTTGAATAAAGAATCTTGATTCAGGCAAATCATTTTAGAAATAGCTTAATGTGAATGATAATTTTACTAGATTGACAGAACATAACTCTCAATCAACAGTTTAAACTTTGAGTGATACAGGGATTTAAAATCTGATTTTTACATTCATGTTTCAGTATTTTACAACTGAAATTGATGGGGATGGTAAAATAATCGCTATTTTTTTACTTAGAGAACTCCACAAAAAGAAATGCCCAATGTCATTCTGTTCACGAAGTGTGGCGTTAGCCATACGGAACGAAGTGTAGTGAAGAATCCTCCGAGATGCTTCGTTTCGCTTTGCTACACTCAGCATGACAAAACAGGATCATTTATTTTGTGGCTTACTCTTATCTGTTAAAAATGTCAAGATTCATACTCGAATTCATTTGTATTTAATAAAAATCACATCACAATATTATGTTGGAACAAGAGTTAGATATCGAATCAATTATAAATGAGTTAAAGGTCTTACCATTATTTAACCTTTCATTATCATCTAAAGAATTATTTCATAGTAACTTTTTAGCCTGGATATGTGAAATTTATCCAAAAATATTAGGCGTAGTATTTGCAGATTATCTAGAACATGATGTATCTTCTTGTGAAATATCTAATGTATATCGAGAATATAAGAAGATAGATTTAACATTAAAATATAGTCATGGAGAAACATTAATTATTGAAAATAAAGTAAAAAGCCTTCCTGACTTGGAACAATTGAAAAAATATTCTCTTGAACACCCTAATGTAAATTTCTTGCTTTTAAGTTTAGTTGAACCCAATTTTTCATAATAAAAATATAGATAAACTATGGGAAATTCGATTTCGTGATGTCATGATTAAACTTTGGTATTCACAATTAGCAGAATGTCTAAAACAAAGATTACAAACAGAGGGATTCAAAATAAATACAAATTGGGACGATATAAAAAAAGGAGAATTTACGGCACATTCAGACATGAGTAATGGAAAAGGGTATTGTGCTTTTTATTACTGCATAAAAGATAAAGACTCTTATTTAAAAAATGGAAAACTCATTGGTAGTCCTATTATTTTAGGTATTCAGATTGATGATAATAAATTTGGCGTTTCATGGGGATTTTGGTATAGTAAAATAAAAGGTAGAATTATAGCTGAAAAATTATTAAATTCAAATATTTGGTTTGATCTATCTCTTATTCCTGGGAACTCTCAAGAATATCCCACAACTAAAAGTAAAGTTTTTAATCAATATGATAAAGGTGATATTTTGTATCGTTCTAAGAATTTAGAAAATATGATTACTGTAAATGAACTTATTGATCTCATACTCAAATACCTGTACATAATTAAACAAAAAGAAATGAATATAGAAGAAATTATAGAAAGTGTATTAAACATATCTAAAAATAATGAGATAGATACCTGAATTGTTTTAAAAAATGGTAATACGCGTATTAATAGATTATAGATAAAGATGATTATTAAAATATTTCACTCACATTAATACTCACATCAGGAAAAGCTAAAATTGATAAACTTTGACTTTTCACTAACTTTTGTATATCTTGATAAATTCCCTGGAGAGGATTTCGATATATTTCGATAATTTCCTGATTAACATCTACTAACCAAACTTCAGAAATCTTTGCTTCTGCATACAAAGGAATTTTCACTTCCCGGTCATATTTTACAGTTGTATCGGCAACTTCTATTAACAAAAATATATCTTCTGGTTGGGGGTGTGAATTTCTATAAAAATCTGGACGTGGTTTTAATAATGCTATATCTGGTTGCGGTTCAGAAGTTTCATCTAATTCTATAGGATTTTGAGGTGCAAGAATGATCTCTTTTCCTAAAAGCTGAATTAGCAGATTAACTAATCTATTTACACAACCGGCGTGTCTTGTCCCAATAGGTGACATATCAATCATTTCTCCTCGAATTAATTCTACTCGATCATTTTCTGACAAAATACCAGATTCAGCCATTTGGTGAAATTGCTTAACTGTAAATTGGTGTCTGAGTAGTTGTAAAACCATTTTCACCTCTATTTGGATTTTAATTGAGAT
Organism: Anabaena sp. WFMT; assembly: GCF_051781005.1. Taxonomy (NCBI): domain Bacteria; kingdom Bacillati; phylum Cyanobacteriota; class Cyanophyceae; order Nostocales; family Nostocaceae; genus Anabaena; species Anabaena sp. WFMT. Next base: position 411,099 of record NZ_JBPWOA010000026.1, read on the forward strand.
GGGTAAAAACTAATAATTCAGGAATCATGATTGAAGTAAGGAAACCCAAAACGATTAATATTTTTGTTGGGTTGCGCTGATGCTTAACCCAATCTACTTTTTGATTATATCAGGACTTACTCAAAACCATGAGGAAACGTTCGCGCAGCTTGCCGTTAGGCATACCGCAGAGGACGCAGAGGACACAGAGGAATAAGAGTTTGGGAGAGTTTTTGCGTAAGTCCTATATATGTCTTTTTTGTTAGGTGGACATTACCCAATTATGCTCAATTAAACTAAAGCTGTTGAGGGGGCAACA